>CAZCJW010000035.1:0-2098 GCA_964499185.1 uncultured Propionivibrio sp.
TCTGCAGCCTCCGCGCGTTTCGCCGCGGCACGTTCGGCCTTGCGTCGGGCGGCCGCTTCGGCTTTTTCCTTCGCTTCGCGTTCCAGGCGCACGACGCGTTCAGCGGCCAGCTTGCGCGTCGCTTCCATGCGCAGCTTGTCGCGTTCCTGCGCCCACAGTTCGCCCTTGGCGTGCGAGAAGAACTGCACCAGCGGAATGTGCGACGGGCAGATGTAGGCGCAGCACCCACAGGAAATGCAGTCGGACAACCCGAGCGACGCCGCGGCCTGCAGGTCGCCGGCGCGCACGTTGGCAGCCATTTCCAGCGGCAGCAGGCCGATGGGGCAGGCCTGCACGCAGGTGCCGCAGCGGATGCACGGCCCGGCCTCCGGAATGGCGATTTCTTCCTCGTTGAAGGACAGGATGCCGGCCGTGCCCTTCACGATGGGTACCTTGGCATGCGGCAGCACGGCGCCCATCATCGGGCCGCCCATCACCAGCCGTGCCGGTTCGCACTTGAGTCCGGCGAAATCGAGCAGGTCGGCAGCGAGCGTGCCAACCGGCGCCAGGATGTTCCCCGGCTGCCACACGGCACCGCCGTTGACGGTCACGATGCGCCGGATCAGCGGTTCGCCGAAGCGCACCGCGCGATGCACGGCGGCGGCGGTGCTCACGTTGTTCACGATCACGCCGACATCGGCGGCACGGCAGTCCGAGGGCACTTCCTTCCCGGTCAGCGTTTCGATGAGCTGCCGGTCGGAACCCATCGGGTAGCGCGCCGGCACCGGGCGCACCTTGATCTCCGGAAAGCGTGCGGCGGCGCGGCGCATGGCGGCGATGGCCTCGGGCTTGTTGTTCTCGATGCCGACCAGCGCCTCACGCGCGCCGGTGCAATGCAGCATCAGGCGTACGCCGTCGATCGCGTCGGCGGCCCTGTCGCGCATGATGCGGTCGTCGCAGGACAGGTAGGGTTCGCATTCACCGCCGTTGACGATCAGCGTGTCGATCTCGCTGCGCTTGCCGAGCGCCAGCTTGACCGACGACGGGAAGGTGGCACCGCCCAGCCCGACCACGCCCGCGGCGGCAATCAGCGCGGTGACTTCCGCCGGCGCTAGCGCGAAGGGATCGGCCGGAACGTCCGCCTCGAATGCGCGGTCGTGCCCATCGCTTTCAAGGGTGATGGCCTCGAACGGCAAGCCCGACGGATGCGGTGCGGTGATCTCGCCGATGGAAATGATCCGGCCCGATGTCGGTGCATGCACGGGCGCGGAGATGCGGCCTTGCGGTTCGGCGATCAACTGGCCTTTCAATACCTCCTGACCGACCAGTACCACCGGGCGCGCCGGCTGCCCGACGTGCTGCCGCAGCGGCACGTAAAGCCGCGCCGGCAGGGGCAGGGTACGCAGCGGCGCATCGGCGGCCGGGCGTTTGTGGTCGTCCGGATGCACGCCCCAACGCGGGGTTCTGAGTACCCCCAGGGCTGCGCTGCGCCCAGCCCACCCCCCGAGGGGGGCAAGGAAACTTGGGGCGGCCCGGCGTTTCCTTGACAGGTTGTGCAGGAATTTCTCGATCAGTCCCATGGCCTCGTTCCTCAGGCGGCCGCTGGCTTCGGCCATACCCAATGCTGCAGGGTGACCGGAAGCGGCTGCATGACGGCGGCCTCGGTGGGGCAACGCTCCACGCATTTCCCGCAGCCGGTGCAAGCCTCGCGGATGACGCTGTGGATTTGCTTGGCGGCGCCGATCATCGCGTCGGTCGGGCAGACCTTCAGGCAGCGGCAGCAGCCGATGCAGATTTCTTCCTTAACGGTCGCCACCATCGGCCCGGCGTCTTCAATGCTGTCCGGATCGAGTTCGATGCCCAGCTTGGCGGCGATGGCCGTGGCCAGCGCCTTGCCGCCCGGTGGGCAGACGGTGGCCGTGGCCGATCCTTCCGCGATGGCCTTGGCGGCAACCGCGCAACCGGCCATGCCGCATTGGCCGCAGTTGGAACCGGGCATCAGCGCGGCGATTTCGTCGGCCAGCGGATCGCCCTCGACGGCGAACTTGCGCGCGGCGACGCCCAGGCCCAGGCCGAGCACGGCGCCGAGAACGGTCAGGCTGGCAATGGCGGCAAGCAT
>CAZCJW010000035.1:2198-5813 GCA_964499185.1 uncultured Propionivibrio sp.
CCCATGAACGCCAGCGACATCAGGCTGGCCAGGATGAAGCCGATGGGGGCGCCGGCAAACATTTCCGGGACGCGGGCCAGCGCCAGGCGTTCGCGCATGCCGGCGAACATGACCATGGCCAGGGTGAAACCGGCGGCGGAGCCGAAGTCATACACCAGCGCGGTGATGAAGCTCTGGTTTTCCTGGTTGTTGATCAGGACCAGGCCGAGCACCGCGCAGTTGGTCGCGATCAGCGGCAGGTAGATACCTAGCGTCTGGTAGAGGCTGGGGGCCATCTTGTGGATGACCATCTCGGTGAATTGCACGACGGCAGCGATCACCAGGATGAAGGTAATGATGCGCAGGTAGCCGAGGCCGAGCGGCGCCAGCAGCCAATGTTCGACGTTCCAGCAGATCGACGCGGCGAGGACGATGACGAAGGTGGTGGCCATGCTCATGCCCAGGGCGCTGTCGATGCGTTTCGAGACGCCCATGAACGGGCACAGGCCGAGAAACTTGACGAGCACCACGTTATTGACGAGGGCGGTGGCGATCAGCAGGAAGAAATAGTCGCTCATGGGTTTTCCTTGGCGTTTGCTTTCTCGCTATCACGAACCGTGCCATGCACCCGATGCAGGCTCCGGAATCGTGCAAGAGCCTTGAAATCCGCACCGTAACGGGGTTGCCGCGCTGTTACGGAATGGTGCTCGACGATGTCGCAACTCCTACACATTGCTTGAAACACGACATGTCGGCGCGTTGTCGGTTAGTCGGCGGAGGCTTGCCTGCCGTGGTGGTACGAAACTTGCGACGAGTTCCGCAACTACGGAGAAACGACGTGACGACCCTCAAAGCAAGCCTTTCGCCGGGACCCCTCGCCGGGATCGCTTCAACCGTGTTCCAGCAGGCCGTGGAACAGGCGGATATCGCCATCTCGATCACCGATGCCGAGGCCAACATCCTGTATGTCAACCCGGCCTTCACCCGCGTGACCGGATATGCGGCCGACGAGATCGCCGGGGCCAACCAGTCGCTCCTCTCCAATAAGTCCACCCCCGAGAGCATCTACCGGGCGATGTGGGCGGCGATCACCAGCGGGCAGCCGTGGAGCGGCCGCCTGGTCAATCGCCGCAAGGATGGGAGCAAGTACCTGGCCGATCTGCTGATCACCCCGGTTGTCGATGCCTCCGGCGCCATCACCAACTACCTCGGCATCCAGCGCGACGTCACCGACCTGCACCGTCTCGAATGCGAGGTCGGCGACCAGAAGGCGCTGATCGAATCGGTCGTCGATTCGGCGCCGGTCGTGCTGGCCCTGCTCGACAACAACTTCCGCGTCGTGCTCGACAACCATGAGTACAAGAAGCTGATGACCGACCTGCGTGCCGTCGAGCCGGCCACGGTCATCCTCGATGCTGTGCGTGGCAACCTGGGCTCGCCGTTGGCCGTGCCACGGGTGGGGCGCTACGCCTTTCACGACCACGAGATCCGCTTCGATTCGCGCGGCGGGACGCGCTGGTTTTCCTGTTCCGGCCTGTGGGTGCAGCGCAAGGACGGCAAGGTCGAGACCTTCTTCGACCGCCAGGACGAGATCTTCCTGCTGCTGGTGGCCAAGGAAACGACGCGCCAGCGCACCGAGCAGGAGAAGACGCGCCTCGCCCACCTGCAGGCGATGATGGCCGAGGAGGGCCGCATCGACGGATTGCGCGAAACCCTCTCGGCCGCCGTGTTCAAGATCGAGGGGCCGATCAACATCATGGCCTCGGTGCTGGCCACGCTGGAGCGGCGCGGCAACGGTTCTCCGGCCGGTTCGGCGCTCGCCGGAGCGCTCTACGCCGGGCGCGACGCCATCGACAGCCTGCGCAGCGCTATCCCCGAGCGCACTTCCGAATCCTGCACAGCGGTGAATATCAACGAGATCATGCGCGACGTGCTCGACCTGACCACCACGCGCATGCTGTCTGCCGGCATCACCGTGCATTGGCAGCCGCAGTCGGTCCTCCCGTCGATCAACGCCTATCCGAACCGCATGCGCATGATGTTCAAGGCGCTTGTCGACAACGCCATCGAAGCGATGAATGGCAAAGGCTGGCGCGAACGCGAGCTGCGCGTCGTCACGCGCGGCCACACCGACCGCGTGGAAGTGGTGATCGAGGATAGCGGCCCGGGCATACCTCCCGGTTTGCGCTACAAGGTCTTCGAGCCGTTCTTCTCCACGCGCATGGGCGGCGGCAAGCACCTGGGGACGGGGCTGTCGTCGGCGCAGCAGGTGGCGGCCGACCATGACGGCGTGATCGACATCGATTCCACCGAACGGCGCGGATGCCGGGTGCGCGTGGTCCTTCCGGTCAGCCGCAGGGGGTAACGGGATGATGTTGAAGCCTGCCGCATTATCAGTTCATCGGCATACCGGCGAAGTCCGGTATCCAGTATCGGAGAGCAATCGCCGACTGGACCCCGGCCTTCGCAGGGGTGACGAATTTCCCAGCGGTCATGGGCGTGAAAGGCGGACCGTCGCATGAGCGAACTCAACCTGCCCGGCCTGACCACCCTGCGCCGCATCGAACTCGAGACGCTGTATCGCGTCGGCGAGATCCTGTCCCGGTCGCTGGATTTCCGCCATACTTCGCGCGAGATCCTGCGCGCGCTCGACGAGCAGGCGGGGATGAGCCGCAGCATGGTCAGCGTGCTTGATCCGGAAAGCGGCGACCTCGTCGTCCATGCCGTCAGCGGCAGCGAGGAGGAGGGCCACGAGTCGGTGCGCTACCAGGCCGGCGAAGGGCTGCTCGGCCTCATTCTCGAAGAGAAAAGCACGCTGGCCGTGCCGCGCCTCGGCGACGAACCGCGCTTTCTCAACCGGCTGGGACTGTACGACCGGCGCCTGGCGTTCATCGCCGCGCCGATCAGCCTCGGCGGCAACCTGCACGGCGTGCTGGCGGTGCAGCCGAATTCGCCGGACGACGGTTTGCTCGCCGAGCGTACGCGCTTCGTCGAGATGGTCGCCAGCCTGATCGGCCAGAGCATCCGCCTGTCGCTGGATGTCGAGCGGGAAAAGAAAACCATCGCCGACGAGCGCGACAGCCTGCGCCGCACGGTGCGCCACCAATACGGCTTCGACAACATCGTCGGCCGTTCGGCGCCGATGCGCCGGGTGTTCGACCAGGTGCGCATGGTCTCCAAATGGAACACCACGGTCCTGTTGCGTGGCGAAACCGGCACCGGCAAGGAACTCATCGCCAACGCCATCCACTACCATTCGCCGCGCTCCAACGGCGCGTACGTGCGCCTCAACTGCGCTTCGCTGCCGGAAAACCTGCTCGAATCGGAACTGTTCGGCCACGAAAAGGGCGCCTTCACCGGAGCCGTGTCGTCGCGGCGCGGACGTTTCGAATCGGCCGACGGCGGCACCATCTTCCTCGACGAGATCGGCGAAATCTCGCCGGCCTTCCAGGCCAAGCTGCTGCGTGTGCTGCAGGAGGGCGAACTGGAGCGGGTTGGCGGCACGCGTACCATGAAGGTCGACGTGCGCGTGATCGCCGCGACCCACCGAGACCTCGAAGCGGCGGTCGACGCGGGCGAGTTCCGCGAGGATCTGTACTACCGCCTCAACGTCATGCCCATCGTCCTGCCGGCGCT
>CAZCJW010000035.1:5913-17598 GCA_964499185.1 uncultured Propionivibrio sp.
GCACTCGAACAAGCCGGCTGGGTGCAGGCCCGCGCGGCGCGCATCCTCGGGATGACGCCTCGCCAGATCGCCTACCGCATCCTGACGCTGAACATCGAAGTGAAGAAAATCTAGGACGCTGCATGAACGACGAAGAGCCACAATATATCTGCCTCAACTACTGCATGGTCGATCAAGAGACCGGCCACTGCATGACCTGTGGCCGCCCGCCCTTGCCGCCACCTCCGCCGATGCCCGATTTCAGCCAGAAGACCTTTGCCGGGATCACGCTGTCGGGGAAACCGACAGCGGAGACGACGGAAGAAAAAGCCGGCGAAACCACGTAGTGCTTGTTCCGTCGTTACGCACTGCTACAGAAGCGAAAGCAATGGAAACACGATTTCTGGGATGATGTTTCGGTGTCAAACGCCTTGCTGCCGTCATCGATCGGGCCCGGTTTGAACGCCTTGTCCGTAGTCGAATATCGCCGGAAGGCTTCATCGCAACACGTCATTTTGGAGAAACGCCATGATCGGTACGCTGGTTGATCTGCTTGGAAATTTCTACGCCAACAACGACTTCACCCACGTCGAGACGATTGCGCGAACTTTGCACGCGTCCGTCCCCGATGATCTGGTTTCGCTGCAGTTCCTTGGCTTGGCCTATTACAAGACCGGGCGCGTCGACGAAGCGGTTTCCATTTTCGACAGGGTGCTTCGGCGGCGGAAGAGGCTCGCAGGCGCTGGTTCGCACGAAGCTACGAATGAGCTTGCCGGCAATGGAGGTTGTGCCGCGGTCTGCTACAAGGAGGCTACGAAGCGCAATCCGTGGCTGGCCAAGGCGTGGTATGACCTCGGCGCGATCCTGCTCAAGTTGAAGAGGTCCGAACTGGCGATTCCCGCGTTTCGCAGCTTCCTCGCCGCGCAACCCGCGTCGAGCCAGGCTCTGCTGGCGTTGGATAGGGTCGGCCTGAGCCCAGACAAACTCGGACTGAATCGGGAAGCGCTGGCCCGGTAGCTCCCGTCACGCGGTTTCCTTGAGCGCCGGCATAATCGGATCGATCTCTTCGATCTTTCGCCGCATTCCGGGCGGCGCGAACCCCGCATACTTGGCCAGGGCGTCGGCCGGCAGTGACCCGACGATGCGGTCGAGGTCGGAAAAACGGAGCCCCTGACCGACCAGATAGGCGATGCAGGTGTGGCGCAGGGATCGCGCGGTGATCTCCGCCGGGTCCTCGAGGCCGGCGTCATGGGCGGCGCAAAGCAGTCTCCGCGCGACTTCTTCATCCGAATCTGGCATGGCGAAGACATTGGCGCCTTCGTCGCCGGCCAGTCGGGCGAAGAGTTCGGGCGGAACGCGAAGCAGGCGTGTGGCTTCCCGCAGCAGCGTGACGGTGCCGGTCTCGGCGTCGACATCGAGGGGCGCGATGCGGCGGATCTCTTCCGGGGTTGCACCGCACAGCAGCAGGGTCGCCCATGCCGCATCCTGCTCCGGCATCGTTTCCAGCAAGCGGCATACCTCGGACTGCGAAAGCTCGCGCGGCAGGTCCGGTGCGTTGGGTAGCAATGCTGGTGAAGCGTGCGCATGGGGCAATACCTGCTGCGGCGAACGGCCGGCCAGCGCAGGCGAGATGTCCTGGCCTACGGTGATCCACGATTGCGGAACGATCACGGGCGTGGCGGACGGAGGCGGCGGACGGTTGAACACTTCGACAAGGGCCATCGCGCCGAGCGCCAGGATGATCGCCACGGCGACGCTGATCCCGGCATCGCGCAGATAGTCGGGGCGCCAGGCCTCCTGCGGTACCGTCGCCGCCTCTATGATCTGCAGCGAGGGCTTGCGCGAACGCTCGCTGGTCTCGGTACGCAGTAAACGTTCCGTCAGGCTGCTCCGGCTGGACTCGATCTGCGCGAGCTCCTGCTCCATCGACTTGTAGGTGCTGAAACTCTTGGAGAATGCATGCACCGTGCGTCGGTCTTCGGCGATCTGCGCCTGCAGTTTCTGCTGCGCCTGCCTGGCGGATGCCAGTTCCTCCTCGGCTTCCGCGAGCAGCATCTGTCCGGAACCGGTCTTTTGTTCGGTAATCTGTTTTTCGAGATCAGCGAGGCGCGAGCGCATGCCCTTGACGTTCGGGTCCATGGCCATGTACTGCGGGGTGTAGACGCGTTCCTGCTCGCGCAGGGATTCGCGCAATTGCGACGCGCGCGCTTCCAGGGCCGCCAGTGTCGGATTGTCCCGCGAACGCACCACGGTTTTTCCGGCGGCCAGCGAGTCCCTGATCGAGCGAACGCGGCCCTCGGCCTGGGCGACTTTTTCATTGGCCAGGTTCAGCGAGTTCGACAGGCCCTTGACGCGGGCGAGGATCTGATTTTCCTCGCGCTCGCCCGAGACGATATCAGCGGTTTGGCGGAAATCTTCGAGCGTCTTGCGCTTTTCGGCGAGGCGCTGGTTCAGCCGGGCCAGTTCTTCGCGCAGGGTTTCGATCTCCGTCGACGCGGAGCTGGCATAGCTGTCGACGAGGCGGCGGGAATACACGTCGATCAGAGCGTTCAGGATGGCCGCCAGATGTTCCGGGTGAGGGCCGACGGCCGTGAGCTGGATGGTGTTCGTCTCGGCGATCGGCTCTGCCGTTAGCGCTGACTGAATGCTTTGTGCCGGATCAGCACCAAACTCCGGCAGCGAGATACCTTGCTGTTGAAGGAGGCCCAGTGCGTCTTCGATCAGCGGCCGGCTGGCGAGAATCCCGGCTTCGGCGTGCAGGCTGCCGGCGTTTCCGGCGCTTGACGCTGTCGTTACGGTCGAGGCGCTTGTCGGGCGTTGCGCGGTTGACGACACGGCAGAGACAACTCCCGCCGTCTTCACGGCGATCCTGGCTTGTGCCCGGTATTCCGGGGCACGGGCAAAGGTATAGGCCAGTCCGGCAAGCAGCAGGGGGATGAATACCAGCAGGAATACCCGCAGCCGCCGGCGGTTGCCACGCGCGGCAAATTCAGACGCGGCGAGCATTTCGTTTTCCCGTGCGGGGTTGATCTGAGACTCGTATCCAAGCATCAAAAAATCCTCGAACTCTCATGAAGCCATGAACAATAGGTCCGGAAAAATGGTCGGATGGCGACGAGGCTGCGACTTTCTTTTCCTGCCTGGTGTTCCCTGTTCCCGAACCTCATAGTAATCGTCCCGGACGGCAATTAAAACGTCCTGCGGCAAGTTCCGGGATACATTCGGATCGGCTGGCCGCTTCTCCTGCAAAAAGTAAGAGGCAAGAGGCATGAGCTATCATGTGCTTGGGTGGATCTTCCTGAGCAGGGCGAACTCGCCGCGTCATTGACGAACCGGGCAATGCCGAAGTCTTCGGAACAGAGGGATGCATGTCATGGCTGAATTGAAAACTTTGCTTGCGGCAACCGATTTTTCGTCTTCGGCGAGGCATGCCGCCGAACGGGCGGCGATGATAGCCAGCGGGACGGGGGCGCGGCTCGACCTGTTGCATGTGCTTAGCCTGGCACCGCTGCAGGAATTGCAACGCCTGGTGGTTGATCTTCCCACAGGCGCCGCCGAGGACGCTGTGGTTGAGGAGGTGCGCGCGGAGCTGGAAACACTTGCAGCAAGCCTGCAGGCGCGTTTCGCCGTCAATCCGGAGTGTCGTATCGTCAGGGGGGCGCTGTTGTCGACGTTGCATGCCGAGGCGGTTGCGTCCGGAGCCGATCTACTGGTGTTCGGAGCGCGGGGCGAGAGCGTTATCCGACATAGCTTGCTCGGTACGACGGCCATGCGCATGGTCAGCAAGGCCCGGCAACCGATGCTCGTCGTCAAGCAGCCGGTGCGTCGTGCGTACCAGACGCTCCTCATTCCCGTCGATTTTTCGCCGTCTTCGCTCGATTCGATCCGCATGGCGCAGATGGTGGCGCCTAAGGCCGAGATCATACTCATGCACGCGTTCGACGTTCCCTTCGAGAGCCGCCTGCGTCTGGCGAACGTCAGCGACGACATTATCAATCGCTACCGCGTGGCGTCTCGCCAACATGCGCAGGACGACCTTCGCGAACTGCGCGAGCGTGCCAACCTGCCGACCGGCAAGACGCGCTTCGTCATCGTCCATGGCGACCCGTTGCTGCGCGTTCTCGAGCAAGAGCAGGCATTCGACTGCGACCTCATCGTCATGGGCAAGCATGGTCGAAGTCAACTTGAAGAATTGATCGTCGGCAGCGTTACCAAGAAAGTGCTAGCCGAGTCGCAGTGTGACGTTCTGATCTCCGTGAACGAAAGTTCAAGTGAAGAAAGTGATCTGGTTTGATGATGGAGCACCTTGCACAAATCCTGCTTCTCCTTGCCGTGGCCATCGGCGTGGTCGTGGTTTTTCAGCACCTTCATGTTCCAACCAGCCTGGGGTATTTGCTCGTCGGGGTCATCCTTGGGCCGCACACGGCCGGGCCGACAGTTTCGGTGCCGGAGTTCCAGGCAATGGCTGAATTCGGTGTGGTTTTCCTGCTGTTCACCATCGGCCTGAGCTTTTCACTGCCGCGCTTGTATGCGCTGCGGCATCAGGTTCTGGGGCTTGGAACCGGGCAGGTTGTGGTGACCACCCTGCTGGTTGGCCTCGTGACCTGGTTCGCCGGGCTTCCCGCACCGGCCGCGTTCGTGTTTGGTGCTGTCTTCGCGCAATCTTCGACGACCATCATCGCCAGTCTATTGAACGAGCAGGGCGAGGAAAACAGCCAGCACGGACGCCTGGGGGTTGCGATGTCCGTTTTCCAGGATGTCACGGCGGTTCCTTTCATCGTGATCATTCCCGTATTGGGCGTCTCGGTGGCCGGCAGCGTTCTGGCGGCATCGCTGGGAATCGCGCTGGCCAAGGCTGTCCTCGCCTTTGGGGCCGTCTTCTTCGTCGGACGCTGGTTGCTGGGGCCACTGTTTCATCTGGTATCCAGGCGCCAGTCTGCGGAAGTATTTACCCTGGCGGTACTGCTGGTGTCATTGTTGGCGGCGTGGACGACCAACAGCCTCGGTTTGTCGCTGGCCTTCGGAGGTTTCCTGGCCGGGATGATGCTGGGGGAAACCGAATTCCGTCATCAGATCGAGTCCTCCGTACGGCCATTTCGCGACGTGCTGCTTGGCCTTTTCTTCATCGGAATCGGCATGCGTTTCGAACCAACGGTGCTGCCGGAGATATGGCCTCTTGTCATCCTCGGTGCGTTGCTTGCGCTGGTGAGCAAGACGCTGATTGTTGCCGCGATGGTTCGCAAGACCGGCATCGCCCCCGAGGTTGCGCTACGTACCGGTCTGATGCTAGGGGTGGGAGGGGAATTCGGGCTTGCCCTCGTTGCCGTTGCGCTCGATGCGGGCGTGATTGACACGCGGCTGGGGCAACTGGCAATCAATTCGGTGCTTCTTGCGATGATCGTCGGTGCCGCGCTTATCCGTTTTAACGGTGCCATCGCTGCCCGCCTGGTGAGATCTACAGGCAGCAACGGGCAAATTCCGGCGGAGTTGCCAGAGTCGCCAGAGCAAATGGTGGTGATCGGAGGTTACGGGCGGGTCGGACATACGGTGGCCGTGCTGTTGCAATCAAAAGGGATACGGTTCGTGGCATTTGACGCCGATCCCAAGCAGGTGGCCAAGGGGCGTGCCGACGGTTTCCAGGTGTTTTATGGTGACATGACCGATCCGGGACTGCTTTCCGCTATTCACATCGAGCGCGCAGCGCTCGTGGTGCTCACCGTCGACAAATCCGCTACTGCCTTGAAATCAGTCTCCTGTCTGAAGGCAATGTGTCCGCAGGTTCCCGTCATCGCGCGTGCGAGGGATCTCGCGACGAGTTCGAGCCTGTTGGCAGCCGGCGCGATGGATGCCTATCCGGAAGCCATTGAGGCGAGCCTCCGTCTGGGCGCTACGGCGTTGCGATTGCTGCAGGTCTCCGAGGATGACATCGATTCCATGCTGCAGGATGTGCGGAATTGGGGTTACAAGCCCGTGCTCGACGAACATCGCGAGGTGTAGCGAACTGGCGGCTACATGATCGTAGGATTCGCTACGGGCCTCCCGCTCGTTTGTGGATTCCGCTTCCTTCTCCTATGTTGAAAGCGGGATCACGAAACGAAAGAGGATTCATCATGTTCAAACACATTCTCGTGCCGACCGATGGTTCGGAAATCTCCAACAGGGCAGCGCGTGGCGCGGTGTTGTTTGCGAAGGAATACGGCGCACGCATTACGGCCCTGCACGTCAAACCCGAGCCGCAATTGCATTACTACATGGAAGGTGCGCGTTACGATCCATCGGTACTCGAGCGTATCGCCGAGGTCGCCGATGTTGAGGGACGCAAATATCTCGATTATGTCGAGACTCTATGCCGGGACTCCGGAGTGTCGTGCAGTCGGCTCATCGAAACCAGCGACGATCCTTACCGGGTGATCATCGATGCGGCAATCCGGAACGCCTGTGACCTGATTTTTATCGGTTCCCACGGCCGTAGCGGTTTGGCGGGGCTGTTGCTGGGCAGTGTTACGTCCAAGGTGCTTACACACAGCAAGATTCCGGTGCTGGTGTATCGCTGAGCCCATTGTCGGGCGGATTCCCTGATCGCCTGGCAAGTCAGGCGATCAGGATCAAGCCATCGAAAATGCTTTCTGGTGCCCTGGCGATAAGCGAAGGGGTGTCACGAAACAGCGACGTTGATTTCCTTGCTCTTGGCTTTTTCCGATTTCGGCAGGGTCACGTTGATCATGCCGTCCTTGAATTCGGCTTTGACGGTGTTTTCATCCACGTCGGCCGGTACTTGGAAGCTACGGGAAAAGCTGCCGTATGAACGTTCTATCCGATGGAACTTCTTGCCTTTTTCTTCCTTTTCCTGCTTGCGTTCGCCCTGGATCGTCAGCATGCCATCCTTGATGCTGACCTGGACGTCTTCCTTCTTGACCTCGGGTATTTCGGCCTTGATCAGATAGGCGGTGTCGGTTTCGCTGATGTCGACCGATGGTGTCCAGTCGGCCATCTTCAACAGGCTCTGCGTCGATCCGGGTAGTTCTGGCGAGCGCCGGAACACGGTGTTCAGGCGATTGGAGACTTCTTCCAGTTCCTTCCAAGGATCCCATTTGATCAGGTTCATGATTGACCTCCTTGTGATGCGACATTAAGACAATGCCGGTACTCGACTCCGGTAACGAATAAATCTACGCTCGTCATCCGGCATTGTTCATTCGGGTGAGCACGTACCGCGACAGCTACGGCGATAACCCGGGGAATTCGGGGCTTCCCGTCAGGGGGACGAATACTACCGGCAGTACGGAACGCTCTACGATGCAGCCTTCTTCGTCCTTCCGAAGAACTTTCAAATCCTGACCCGTATAGCGATTTCCCACGGGGATGGCCAGTGTCCCTCCAGGCTTGAGTTGTGCGATCAGCGCGTCCGGAACGCTAGGAGCCGCCGCCGTGACGATGATCGAATCGTAGGGCGCATGTTCCGGCCAGCCATAATGGCCGTTGCCAGCGCGCACTTCGACATTGTCGAACCCCAATCGCTGCAGTCGGTCGCGGGCCTGCATGGCCAGTTCCTCGACGATTTCCAGCGAATAGACCTGCTTGACCAGGCAGGACAGGATCGCTGCCTGGTAGCCTGATCCCGTGCCCACTTCGAGAATTGTGTCACTGGCCTTCGGTTGCAGCAGGTCCGTCATCAGAGCAACGACGTAAGGTTGCGAAATGGTCTGACGATACCCAATGGGGAGTGCGGTGTTCCGGTACGCCGCCCATCGGAGGTCATCAGGAAGGAAGGCATCTCGAGGGACACGCCGCATTGCAGCATAGACACGCTCGTCGAGCGACGCGCGCCCCGTGAGGTCGCGAGTGCAACGGACTTCCTCGCGGACTTCATCCAGGAGCAGAGTGATTTCGGGGGCGTCCATCATGGGATATTGATCCTCTTCGATTTTCACCATAGATGATGGTCGGCTAACCATCCAGCGTGGATTTCGGGGGCTCGGCGTAGTGGCCGAGATTTCCCGATCGGAATCATCGTGGTGTCTCGCAAACAGCCCAGAGGGGAGTTTTCCCGATCAGTAAATTCGCCTTCGGTCTGTGGTGTTGATCGAGATTCGAGATTATTGGAAGCAATAGTGTCGGTGAGCGGTGGGCGGGTCAGGCAGTCACTGTCGTTGTTCTATCCGTTGACACTGTCGATTTCATTACACATCGACGCATTGTCGCTGCTGTGTTCGTGATACGACAAATACCGGAAATCCAATAGTCACAAGAAAACATAGCCTTATCGATTGTCTCGAGCATGGCACAACCATTGCTGTATGTAGGTCGACCAATGTTCGCGGAGAACGATGTGGGCCTTCAGACGACGGAAAAAACGGTTGCCATGACTTTCCCGGCGGCGGGTGGCGGATGCAGCGCCGGCAGTTGCGGTTCGTCCCTGGCGCAGATGGACGCGCTTTCCGACGCGGTGCGCGCCAAGGTCGTGGACCATCCCTGTTATTCGGAAGACGCGCACCACTATTTTGCGCGCATGCACGCGGCGGTGGCGCCGGCGTGCAATATCCAGTGCCACTACTGCAACCGAAAATACGACTGCGCCAACGAATCCCGCCCCGGCGTGGTTTCGGAAGTGCTGACGCCGGAGCAGGCCGTCAAGAAAACGCTGGCCGTGGCGGCGGCGATCCCGCAGATGTCGGTGCTCGGCATCGCCGGCCCCGGCGATCCGCTGGCCAACCCGCAGCGCACCTTCGCTACTTTCCGCCAACTGGCCGAGAAGGCGCCGGACATCAAGCTGTGCGTGTCGACCAACGGACTGGCGCTGCCGGAATGCGTCGACGAACTGGCGCGGCACAACATCGAGCATGTGACGATCACCATCAACTGTGTCGATCCCGATATCGGCGCCAGGATCTATCCGTGGATTTTCTGGAAGAACCGGCGGGTGCGCGGCCGGGCCGCTGCCGCCGTTCTCATCGAACAGCAGCAGAAGGGGCTGGAGATGCTGGTGGCGCGAGGTATTCTGGTCAAGGTCAATTCGGTGCTGATTCCCGGCGTCAATGACGAGCACCTCAAGGAAGTCTCGCGCATCGTCAAGGCCAAGGGCGCGTTCTTGCACAACGTCATGCCGCTGATCGCCGAGGCCGAGCATGGCACCTTCTACGGGGTGATGGGGCAGCGCAGCCCGACGGCGCAGGAGCTTAAAAGCGTGCAGGACGCTTGCGAAGGCAACATGAACATGATGCGCCATTGCCGGCAGTGCCGGGCCGACGCGGTCGGCCTGCTCGGCGAGGATCGCGGGGCCGAATTCACGCTGGAGAAGGTCGAGGCCATGGAGATCGACCACGAAGCGGCACTGGCCCGCCGACTGGCGTTTCGTGAACAGGCCCGCGCCGAACTCGACGCCAAGCGCGCACGGGCGCACGCCAATCCTCCGGGAGCGCAGGTGATCTCCCTGCATCGGCCGTTGCGCAAGCCAGCCGGCCGGGCCGTACTGATGGCGGTGGCAACCAAGGGATCGGGCCTCATCAACGAACACTTCGGCTATGCGCGGGAGTTCCTGCTCTACGAAGTCACGGAGTCCGGAGCCCGGATGGTCGGTCATCGCCGGACGGACAAATATTGCGGCGGCAGCGAGACCTGCGGGGACGAGGATTCGCGCATCGAGCGGATCATCCGCGCCCTCGACGGCTGCGAGGTCGTTTTGTGCGCGCGTATCGGCTACGAGCCATGGAGCCGCCTGGAAACCGCAGGGATCAAACCGGATGCCGAACATGCCATGGAACCGATTGAAGAGGCGGTGATGGCCGTCTGGCGCCGCCTGCTGGCGGCGGGAAAGTTGTCCTCGCCACGCGCCTCCGGCCGCTACGCCTGAGCATGGCCAGAAGGGAAAACCGATCATGGCCCTGAAAATCATCACCGGTTGCGTCAATTGCTGGGCGTGCGAGCCGGTGTGCCCGAACGGAGCAGTATTCGCCGCCAAGCCGCATTTTCTGATTGACGCAGGGAAATGCGGCGAATGCCTGGGGGACTACGACGAGCCTCAATGCGCCGCGATCTGTCCGATAGAGAGCGTCATTGTCGATACGCTCGGCAACGCACTCAACCCGTCCGGGTCGCTGACCGGCATTCCGCCAGAGCGCTGGGCCGACGTACAGACAGAGATTTCGGCGCGGTAGGAGTGAAGAAAGGAAGGAGATGCCAAGAGCAAACGTTACGTTTGAGGACGTGAATGTCACCGTATCCGTACCCGCCGGCACGCGCCTGATCGAAGTGTCCGAAAAGGTCGGGGCCGGCATCACGTATGGGTGTCGGGAAGGCGAGTGCTGCACGTGCCTGACCAAGGTCATGTCCGGCTACGAGAACCTGGGCGTGCCGTCGACGCTGGAGGACCAGGTTCTGAAGGACAACCTGGCTCCGCGTCACCACCGCCTGGCCTGCCAGGCGCAGGTTCTCAAGGGCGAGGTCGTCGTCAAGCCGGCCTGAAGTCTTGTCTTGACTGCCAACGCTTCGTTTGTCGCCAGGGCCGAAGCAGCTTATCTCGGGCTGGCCATCGGCGACGCCCTGGGTGCGACAGTCGAGTTCATGACACCGCGCGAGATCAGTCGCCAGTACGGCGTGCATCGCGAAATCCGCGGCGGGGGCTGGCTCAACCTCAAGCCGGGGCAGGTGACCGACGATACGACCATGGCACTCGCGCTCGGGTGCGCCATCCTGGCAGACGATGGCGAGGTGCGCGCGCTGTCGTGTGCCCGCGCCTTTGACGGCTGGATGCGAGGCAAGCCGGTGGATATCGGGAATACCATCCGGCGCAACCTGATCACCTTCCGGCGTACCGGCAATCCCGAGGCAATACCTTCCGAACACGACGCGGGCAACGGCGCGGCGATGCGCATCCTTCCGGTAGCACTGGCTTCTCTGGCGTGGGCCGAGGACAAGGTTCGCGCCGCGGTGCGCGCGCAGGCGCATGTTACCCACAACAATCCGGTGTCGGACGCGGCCTGCGAACTGATTGTCCTGTCGGTGCGTGATTTTCTGAACGGCGAACCGCTACGCCATGTTTATCGCCAGCGCATCGCGCCGACGATCGAACGCTATCCGCAATTCGCTTTCCGCACTCGCCGCCGCGAGAATCCAAGCGGCTGGATTGTCGACACCATGCAGGCCGTGTTGCAGTCCTTGATGGACGCCGACGGTTTCGAGCATTGCCTGGTCGACGTGGTCAATCGTGGAGGAGATGCCGATACGACCGGCGCCATCGCCGGCATGCTCGCCGGTGCTCTCTACGGCATCGAGGCCATCCCGCAACGCTGGCTGAAAGCGCTCGATCCCACTGTGCAGCGGACGTGTCGCGAACAGGCGAGGGCGCTGGTGTCAACTGCGGAGAACCGTCATCCCGATGCAGGCAGGGATCCGGAAAGAGTCCCGAGAACCTGGATTTCGGCCCGCACCGGAATGACGGAAGGCTGACTACTTTGCGCCCGAAAGTCGTTTCACTCCGGCGACAAACCGCTGTAGCGTCGCCGACAGTACCCCGCGCGGCAGCGTGATTTCGATGAGGTGGAAACGCCCCCGTGAAGCGATGGCCTCCTCCAGCGCGGCCTGTAGTTCGGCGCGCGTTCCTGCTCGCACGCCATGCCCGCCGAGTCCCGCTGCCATTTCGGCGTAGCCCCAGTGGCCGAGGTCGTTGAACGACGATTCCGGCTGGAAAGTGCGCAACATTTCCCAGCT
>CAZCJW010000036.1:0-17482 GCA_964499185.1 uncultured Propionivibrio sp.
ACGGCTTGAGCAGGAAGTCGCAGGCGCCCGAGCGCATGGCCTCGACCGCCCGGTCCACATCGGCGTAAGCGGTCATCAGGACCACCGGGAGATGTGCATGGCGACTGCGGATCTCTTTCAGCAGAGTGATTCCGTCCATGGGCATCATGCGCACGTCGCTCACCACCAGCGACACGGGTTGCCCATCCAGCAGACGCAACGCTTCCTCGCCGCCGGGCGCCGACACCACCGCCTGACCGGCGAGTTCAAGCGTGTCGCACACCGCCTCGCGCAAATTGGGGTCGTCTTCGACAACCAGTACCGGCAATCCCTGAGCCATCACTCTCCAGCTATTTTCGTTTCAATCATGTCCGATCTGCTGATCCATGGCCCCGACCGGCAGGAGCATCACGAACTCCGAGCCCTGCCCAGGTTTCGAGCTGACCTCGATCGACCCGCCATGAGCCCGCACCACACCAAGCGCGATCGCCAACCCCAGTCCCGTGCCTTGCCCGCGCGTCGTGAAAAACGGCTCAAAGATGCGGGCCTGGATGTCAGGGGCGATCCCCACACCGGTGTCACACACGCTGATCCGGACACGCCTGCCGAACACATCGGCTTTCAGCCGGATCTCCCGAATGCTCGCATTGGCGCTTTCACACGCTTGCAAGGCATTCTCCAGCAAATTCAGCAGCGCGCCGCCCAGCGCCTTTCGACTGCCCATTATTACAGGATTAGCAACCACCGAGGCAACCAGTAAGCCTACGCCTTTTTCGCGGCACAACGGCTCTACCGTCTGCACCGCGTCAGCCATCAGCGAAGCCAGTGGAATGACATCGCGGCCGATACTCTCGCCGCGCGTGAAGAGCAGGACATCCTGGATCAGCCGCTCAAGACGCTTCAATTGCTCCGCCGCCTTTCCGGCAAAACGCGTCCGTGCCGTATCCGACAGATCGGGCTGTGCCAGGTTGGCGCTATAAAGGAGCGCCGTGGCCAGGGGCGTCCGCAACTGATGCGCGAGTGAAGCTGCCATCTCGCCCATGGCTGCCAGCCGCTGATTGCGCTCGAGATTGGCCTTGAGTTCATGCGCGGCAGTAATGTCATGGATCAGGAGAATTCGCCCGCCCGCCGAATCCAGCGGACTTTCGGCAATCGACACCCGTTGCCCCTCGAGCTGCCACTCTTCGGGAGCGTCGGTCGCTGACAACCGACTCGCCGCCAGCAACGACCAGTCGCTACCGACAACTGCATCCCCAAGCATCTTGGTCGCCGCAGGATTGGCTTCGCTGACGGTCGACGCACTGTCGAGCACGACCACTCCGGCCGGCAGGGCATTCAACAACAAGGACAGGCGCTCGGACAGCGCTTCTTTTTCCTGATACTGCCGCCGCAACTCACCGTTGGCCACCGCCAACTCCGCAGTTAACGACTCCACCCGCCCCTGGAGCGCCTCGTAAGCCTGGGTCAGTTCTTGCGAAACCTGGTTGAAAACGTCGAAGGCCCGCTGGAGTTCCTGTGCCTTCAATTCAGGAGCCGGTAATTGCGGCGCGTCGGCCATTCGATGAAAAATCCCGTGCAATAAACAGATACAATAGTAAGATAATTTTTAGCAAATATCGCTTTTTGCTTGATTAATCTCAGAGTTCACCCAGCAGAGTCGACGTATAGCAAGCATGGCGGCAACCGGAACAGAAACCAACACGACGGCTGGCGCAGACAATCCGCTGGATAGGCTGCGCTATGCGCTCGAGCAATTGAGCAGTCAGCAGAAGATCTTGCTGATGGTGGCGGTCGCCGCACTGATTGCGCTGGTCGTGGCCAGCAGCACGTGGCTGAAGCAGGCCGATTACCGCATTCTCTTCTCGAACATCTCCGAACGCGACGGCGGCTCGATCATCGCTGCGCTCGACCAGATGAACATTCCATACAGGTTCAACGAGAGTGGAGGCGCCATCCTGATTCCCGGCACCAAGGTACATGAGGTGCGCCTGCGCTTGGCCACGCAAGGCTTGCCCAAGGGCGGCGGCGTCGGATTCGAACTAATGGAGAACCAGAAGTTCGGCATCAGCCAATTTGCCGAGCAGGTCAATTACCAGCGTGGCCTGGAAGGTGAACTGTCGCGCACGATCCAGTCGATCGGCGCGGTACAGGCCGCCCGTGTCCATCTGGCCATTCCCAAGCCCACCGTCTTCGTGCGCGAGGAACTCAAGCCCTCGGCCTCGGTGTTGCTCAACCTCTACGCCGGACGCGCACTCGACCCGGCGCAGATTGCCGGGATCCAGAACCTCGTCGCCGCCAGCGTCCCCAACCTGGCTCCCGCCAGTGTTACGCTCATCGACCAGACCGGCGCCATGCTCTCGCAGCTGAAGAGCAGGCTTCTCGACGCGGGACTCGACCCGGTCCAGATCCGGTATGTTCAGGAAATCGAGGCAAACGCCATCAAGCGGGTGGAAGACATCCTTTCGCCGATCCTCGGACAAGGGAATTACCGCGTTCAGGTCGCCGCCGACGTGGATTTTTCCCAGAGCGAGCAGACAGCGGAAACCCACCGTCCGAACACCACACCGCCAGAGATCAGTATCCGCAGCCAGCAGACCAGCGAATCCGCGAGCACGATGCCGTCGGCCCAGGGCGTGCCAGGTGCGCTTTCCAACCAACCTCCGGTTCCGGCAACCGCACCGTTGACGCAACCGGCCGTGCCGGGGGCAGGATCGCCGACCACCGGACAGCAGGCTCCAGTTCCCGGCCAGATCAATGCCGCGGGTGTCCAAGCCCAGATTGCCAACGTCGGCCAGCCAATCAACACGCGCAAGGATTCGACGATCAATTACGAACTCGACCGGACCATCCGCCACACGAAGCAATCGGTCGGTACCATCAAGCGGCTGTCGGCTGCCGTGGTGGTCAACCACCGCAAGGATGCCAAAGGCGCCGCGAAACCGCTCGCCGAGCCGGAATTGAAACAAATCAATGACCTCGTCCGGGAAGCGCTGGGCTTCAACCGGGAACGCGGAGATTCCGTCTCGGTCGCCAACGCGCCATTCACTTCTATCGAGCGGTCAGCGATGGATATCCCGGTGTGGAAAGACCCGGAAATGCTCGCGCTGGCCAAGGAATTGTTCAAATACGGTGCCATCGCCGCCATCATCGCCTACCTGATGTTCAAAGTAATCCTTCCCTTGGTAAAGACGATGCTCAAGGCACCTCCTGCCGCGCCGCCACGCCACCTCGGCAAGAACATCAATATTGTTGACGAGGAGGATGAAGGCACTCGGCAGCCTTCCGGTACGCAGGCTCTCGAACAAAAGCTGGGGCAGGCGCGCGATCTCGCGCAGCAGGATCCCAAGGTAGTGGCCAACATCATCAAGGACTGGACGGGCTCCAATGCCGGCTGAGGATGGCATCGAGAAAAGCGCAATCCTGCTGATTGCGCTTGGCGAGGACTACGCCTCGGAAGTCCTGAAGCACCTCGGCCCCAAGGAAGTGCAAAAACTCGGTCACGCCATGGCTGCGCTGAAGACAGTGCCACGCAGCAAGGTGGAACAGGTCCTCGCCGACTTCCAGAAGACAGCCAACGAATCTGCAGCAGTCCATGTGGATACCGAGGCGTATGTCCGCTCCGTTCTGACCAAGGCGCTCGGCGACGACAAGGCCGCCAACCTCATTTCGCGCATTCTCCAGGGCGGTGACACCAACGGCATCGAAGGTCTCAAATGGCTTGACGCACCGACCGTCGCCGACCTCATCCGCAACGAGCACCCGCAAATCATTGCGACCATCCTCGTGCACCTCGAAAAAGACCACGCCAGCGACATCCTGAACCACTTTACCGAACGTCTGCGCAACGACGTCGTCCTGCGCATCGCCACATTGGAGGGGATCCAGCCGGAAGCCCTCAAGGAACTCAACGACGTCATGCTGCGCCTGCTGTCGGGATCCGCCAACATCAAGAAGTCGGCCATGGGCGGGGTCAGAGCGGTCGCCGAGATCCTCAATTTCATGGGCACCGCCAACGAGACGACGGTCGTCGACTCTATCCGCGATTACGATCCAGATTTGGCGCAGAAGATTCTCGACGAAATGTTCGTCTTTGAAAACCTGCTCGATCTCGACGACCGCGCCATCCAGCTCCTGCTGCGCGAAATCCAGTCCGACTCGCTGATCCTGGCCATGAAAGGCGCTTCCGAACCCCTGCGCGAGAAAATCTTCAAGAACATGTCCCAACGCGCCGCGGAAATGCTGCGCGAAGACCTCGAATCTCGCGGCCCGGTACGTATTTCGGAAGTCGAAAGCGAGCAGAAGGAAATCCTCAAGATCGTGCGCCGCCTCGCCGACGAAGGCCAGATTGTGCTTGGCGGAGCAGGCGGCGAGGAAATGATCTGACGATGTCACGGCCATGACCGGTTTCATTCCCAAGGAAAAGCTCACCGCCTATCAGCGCTGGGAACTGGCGGCTTTCGATGAAGCTGAACAGGCGGCGGAGAAAGCTGCAGAAGCGGAAAAACGTCAGGCCGAAGCGCCGAAGCAAGCGCAAGAACCACCGGTTATCCTGCCTACGGCAGCAGACATCGAACGCATGCACAACGAGGCTCACGAACAGGGCTACGCCGCAGGATATGCCGAAGGCATTGCCGATGCGCAGGCCATTGTCGCCCGGATCCACGCGGTAATGAGCAGCCTGCAGCAAGCGGTGGGTGATCTCGACCAACATGTCGCCGACCAACTGCTGGCCACCTCGATCGAAGTGGCCAATCAGGTGCTTCGCCAAAGCCTGCGGGTGAGGCCCGAGTTGTTGCTGCCGGTCGTCCGCGAGGCAGTGGCCGCGCTACACCCCAACACGGGCCATCCGGCCCTGCTCGCCCACCCTGAGGACGCGGTGCTGATTCGTGAACACATGGGCGACCACCTGGCGCACAACAACTGGCGGATCATCGAAGATCCGGCCGTCACACGCGGCGGTTGCCGCGTTGAACTGGGCGCCAGCGAGGTGGACGCGACGTTGGAGACGCGCTGGAATCGCGTCATCGAGGCCATCGGGGTCAGCCAGGAGTGGCTGAACGACAAGCCATGATTTGTGGCACACCATGAACGCTCCCGTTGGAAACCAGCACGTTGAAATCTGGAACACATTCCTCGACAACTGCCGGGAGGCCGCCGCACAGGCTTCGCCGCTTCTGCCCAGCGGCCATCTGACGCGCATCAACGGGCTGGTCATGGAAGCTTCCGGACTTAAGCTGCCGCTCGGCAGTTCCTGCCGGATCATTCCCGTCGGGGGATCGCCGATCGAGGCGGAAGTCGTCGGCTTCAACGGCGAACGTCTGTTCCTCATGCCCTCCGAGGACGTCTATGGACTTTCTCCGGGAGCGCGGGTCGTTGCGCTTGAAAGCCAGACAGTCCGCCCCAAGGTCGGGCAACCCATGCCCGCGCGGAGGAGAGCCGTTGACCGGGCCAAACTGCTGCCGGTGGGCGAATCCCTGCTGGGGAGGGTGATCGACGGCGCCGGCCGCCCACTCGACAGGCTGGGGCCGCTATTCACGGACACGCTCAGGCCATTGCAGGGACGCCCGGTAAATCCGATGTCACGCGCTCCGATCGACCATTCCCTCGACGTCGGCATCCGCTGCATCAACGCCCTGCTCACGGTCGGCCGCGGCCAGCGCATGGGCCTGTTTGCCGGGTCAGGAGTAGGCAAGAGCGTCCTGCTCGGAATGATGGCGCGCTACACGGAAGCCGAAGTCATCGTCGTCGGACTGATCGGTGAACGCGGCCGCGAAGTCAAGGAATTCATCGAGCAGATTCTGGGAGAGGAAGGATTGCGCCGTTCGGTCGTGGTCGCTGCGCCAGCCGATGTCAGCCCGCTCATGCGCATGCAGGGCGCCGCCTACGCCACGTCGATCGCCGAACACTTCCGCGATCAGGGCCGCCACGTCCTGCTGATCATGGACTCACTGACCCGCTACGCCATGGCCCAGCGCGAGATCGCGCTGGCCATCGGCGAGCCGCCGGTGACGCGCGGTTATCCGCCGTCCGTATTCGCCCGTCTGCCGCAACTCGTCGAGCGTGCCGGCAATGGCGCCGACGGCGGCGGCTCAATCACGGCTTTCTATACTGTGCTCACCGAAGGCGACGACCAGCAGGATCCCATTGCCGACGCCGCGCGCGCCATTCTCGACGGACATATCGTTCTTTCGCGCCTCCTCGCTGATGCGGGGCACTACCCGGCAATCGACATCGAACAGTCAATCTCGCGCGCCATGGTCAACCTCATCCAGCCCGAGCATCTGGAGAAGATCCGCCAGTTCAAGCAGCTCTATTCGCGTTATCAGCGTTCGCGCGACCTGATCAGCGTCGGCGCCTACGCGGCCGGTTCGGATCCGCTGCTCGACCAGGCCATCGGCTTCTATCCATCTTTCGAACGATTCCTGCAGCAGTCGCTCAACGAAAGAGCTGCTTTTGATAGCAGCCTTGATCAACTCAACGCCCTGTTCGGTGCCAGGCGCTGATCATGACCAAGCCGTTCGCCTTGC
Source organism: uncultured Propionivibrio sp. (assembly GCA_964499185.1). GTDB lineage: Bacteria > Pseudomonadota > Gammaproteobacteria > Burkholderiales > Rhodocyclaceae > Propionivibrio. Next base: position 6,507 of record CAZCJW010000036.1, read on the forward strand.
AAACTGTCCTTGATCTGATGCAGATCCGTACCGATGACGCAACGCGCAATCTGGCGCGCCTGATTGCCCACGAGAAGGACGCCAAGGCGAAACTGGACATGCTGCAACAGTATCGCGACGAATACGCTGCCCGTTTTCGTGAGTCGGCTCAGAAAGGCCTGACGCAGCGCGAGTGGCATAATTTCCAGCAATTTCTCAATCGTCTGGACGAAGCCATCGACGTGCAGCGCAAGACCGTCGCCACCCAGATCAGGAATACCGCTGCCGGCCAAGTGCAATGGCAGCAGCAAAAGAAAAAGCTGCAGGCCTTCGACACGCTGTCCGATCGACACTTCGCCAGCGAGAACGCCCGCGAATTGAAGAAAGAGCAGAAAGTCCAGGACGAATTTGCCGCGCGCACGAAAGACGACAAAGCCACCTGAATCCGGCATCTGACACAGACTCTTGGCACAAATATTGCTGATAGCCCTACGCATTTCGCTTTCAGGAATAACCCATGCCCATCACCGTCGTCTCCGCACCGCCCCAACCTGCCCAGGCTCCGGTACCGGACTCTTCCGGCAGTACTGAAAACACCGGATCCGGCAACGATTTTGCGAGTCTGCTGCTCGGACAATTGTTCCAAGCCATTCCCGGCGCAAGTTCCGCGACAGCAAAATTGGAATCGGTCGAGAGCGAATCAACTGGCAGAGAAGGACTCAGTCAAGAGGCTGCTGCAAGCGATTCCTCGATACTGTTCGCCGCCCTGTTCCAGGCGCCCGCCGAACAGAGGAATGACGCAGGCACGCCCCTCCCGCATGCCGGCTCTGATTTTTCGCTGGCAAGCAAGACAAATACGGCAACCACCACACCAACACCGGTGCCACCGACAGTACTGACTGATTCGGTCGACGTCTCTCCATCCTCTGTGTCTGACTCCCACGCTCCGGCAAACGGCCAGAAGGCGGCAATATTTGCCGTTACCGCGCCGCCTGCGATTGGCGAGAACGTAACACCAGCCAGTTTGAAAACGGCGGAGCTTCAGATGTCGGGCACAAACGAGGCGCAATCATCCATGGCGGGCATCCCGGCCACCCCATCCAGCCGCCAGGAGACCGTACCGCTGTCCGTCCCGACGCCACTCCGCGATCGCGACTGGAACAACGATTTCGCGCAGAAGGTGGTCTGGTTTGCGACCAGCCACAAGCAGACAGCGGAGCTGACGCTCACCCCCCCGCAAATGGGGAGTATCGAGATATCGCTTAAGATCGACAACGACAAGTCAACCGCTGCGGCGACCTTCGTCTCGACAAATGCCGAAGTCAGGGAGACCATCGAAGCCGCCTTGCCGAGACTGCGGGAAATGCTGGCCGGCGTCGGCATCCAACTGGGCCAGACGAATGTCAGCGCCGAATCGTTCCGCCAGCAGACGCCTGGAGAGAGCGGCAGCGCGGGCGATACGTCCCGCTCTGCGAGTGATAACGGTATACTTGCACCTGACTCGCCGGGGTCTCTTGCAACAGGACGAGTCGCAGCGGGACAGGGACGTGGCCTGGTCGACATCTTCGCTTGATCGACAATTCATGCGCAGCTAGCCGCCCAGACGAAACAGGGAACCAGAGAAAAAGAGTGAGGTTTTGATAATGGCCAAGGAAGCCAAGCCTGAAACACCCAGCGCGGACATAGCGCCACCCAAGAAGAGCAAGAAACTGCTGATCATCATCATCGCGGCAACGCTCGTGGTTGTATTAGCCGTAGGTGGGGCCGCTGCCTTCCTTCTCCTCGGCAAGCACAGCGCCGAAGAAGGCGAGGATGCGGAAGCCGTCACCGAACAGGCCAAGTCCCCCAAGAAAAAAGGTGGCAAGGACGCCCTCCCGGTTTATGTCGCGCTCGACACATTCACGGTCAACCTCGTGCCTGAATCCGGAGAGCAATTCCTGCAGCTAGTCCTCTCGGTGGAAGTCGCCGACGCCGCAACCGGAGACAGGATCAAGGCGTTCACGCCAAAAATCCGCAACAACGTGATGCTGCTGCTTTCCGGCAAAAAGGCTTCCGAATTGCTTACCAAGGAAGGCAAGGAAATGCTGGCCGGCGAGATACGCGACCAGATGAATGCCGTACTCGCAACTGGCGAAAAAGGCAGTAACGAACCGGTCAGTGAAGTGCTGTTTACCTCCTTCATCATCCAGTAACTGATATGGCCACCGATTTTCTCTCCCAGGACGAAGTCGACGCACTGCTCAAGGGCGTCACTGGAGAGTCGGACGAGCTGGCACCTTCCGATGCGGGAGAAGGGGGTGTCCGCCCATACAACCTTGGCACCCAGGAGCGAATCGTCCGCGGGCGCATGCCGACGCTTGAACTCATCAACGAACGCTTCGCCCGCTACCTACGTATAGGCCTGTTCAACTACATGCACCGCACGACGGAAATTTCCGTCGGCCCTATCCGCGTACAAAAGTACAGCGAATTTATCCGCAACCTGGTCGTACCGACCAACCTGAACCTGGTTGCCGCAAAACCCTTGCGCGGAACCTCGCTCTTCGTTTTCGACCCGAACCTCGTGTTCCTCGTGGTCGACAATATGTTTGGCGGCGACGGTCGTTTCCATACTCGTGTCGAGGGACGCGACTTCACGGGAACCGAACAACGGATCATCCGCGGCCTGCTCAATGTGGTGTTTACCGAGTATGCCCGCTCATGGAAGCCCGTCTACAACATCTCGTTCGATTACATCCGTTCCGAGATGAATTCGCAATTTGCCAATATCGCCACGCCATCGGAAATTGTCATCTCGACGACCTTCTCCCTCGAATTCGGTGGAACGGCCGCCGATATGCATATTTGTTTCCCCTACTCGATGGTCGAACCGATCCGCGACCTGCTTTACAGCGCGATGCAAAGCGACCAGTTATCCACTGACCAGCGCTGGATCCTGATGCTGCGCAAACAGCTCAAGGATGCCGAAGTGGAAATTGCGGCCAAGCTCACAACAACCTCCATTTCCCTTGGGGAAATCCTTCGACTCAAGGCAGGGGACATAATCCCCGTGAGTATTCCGGAGAAAATAATCGCCAATGTGGATGAAATCCCCTTGATCGAATGCACCTACGGACAGCAAGGCGGGCAATACGCACTCAAGATTGACAGGTTCATCACCCCGGACGTCGACGAAACGGCGCCGCCTAGGAGTTAACACATGGTCGACGGAACTGGTAAAAACCCTAAATCCGATACCGAACCCAACATGGAAGACGATTGGGCGGCTGCCATGGCCGAGCAGGCGATGGCCGAGGCATCCTCGCCCCAGGCGCAGCCGGCACAGATATTCCCTTCCTTCGGCGAGGCTGCCGGAAAAGCCTCGATGATGAACGAACTGGACATGATCCTGGACATTCCCGTCCAGATTTCCGTCGAGCTTGGGCGTACCAAGATCACCATCAAGAACCTGCTGCAGCTGGCCCACGGATCGGTGGTCGAACTCGACGCGATGGCGGGAGAACCGATGAGCGTCTACGTCAATGGAACACTGATTGCCCAAGGTGAAGTCGTCGTGGTCAACGACAAGTTCGGCATCCGCCTGACCGACATCATCACCCCCTCCGAGCGCATGCGGAAAATCGGTCGCTGACACTCGGACACGACAAGATTCCCGGCAAGGTTCCCCCGTCCGGTCGCTTCGATTAAGATAGCGGACAGATCCTGTTCCCTATCCGCCAAGTGACCCTTCGTTCCGTTTCCTTTTGCCACTTCCGATACGCGGCATTGTCGTTGGCGTTTCTTGCCACATGGCTCCCGCCAACGGCGTCGGCCCAATCCGCGGCTGCGGCCGCCCCCGATACGCCGGGACTCCCGGGCAGTGCCATGCTGCAAATGCTGCTCGCCCTGGCATTAATTATCGGCCTTCTTTTCTTCGGAGCTTTCCTGCTGCGCCGCCTGAATGGAGGCAGGTCGTTTGGACTGTCCGGTCCATTGCGCATTGTTGGAGGCCTGATGATCAGCCCGCGCGAGCGCATCGTCCTCCTCGAGATCGGCGACACATGGATTGTCGTTGGCATCGTCCCGGGGCAGATCAAGACGCTGCACACCTTGCCCAAAGGGGAACTGCCACCCTCCGGGGAAAGGGAAAAGCGTTTTAGCCACTGGCTCAAACAGATGACAGAGCGAACGCATGAAGACTCCTAGGATCACTCACTGGCTGGCACTGCTGATCCTTGCCGCACCGCTTGTCGCGCTGGCGCAAACCGGTGGCCTCCTCCCGGCACTCACCAGCACACCCGGACCCGGAGGCAGCCAAACCTATACGCTTTCCATCCAGACGCTCCTGACGCTGACCGCTCTGACGTTCATTCCCGCGGGCCTGTTGATGATGACCAGTTTCACGCGCATCATCATCGTTCTTTCCATTCTTCGTCATGCGCTGGGAACGCAAACATCGCCGCCCAACCAGGTTCTGGTGGGACTCTCCTTGTTTCTGACTTTTTTCATCATGTCGCCGGTGCTGGAAAAAATATACGTTGACGCCTACCAACCGCTGTCGAACAACACGATCACCTTCGTCCAGGCCGTCGACCGTGGCGCCGCCCCTTTGCGCACATTCATGCTCAAGCAAACCCGCGAAACGGACATCGGCCTCTTTGCGCGACTGGGCAATGTCCCGCAACTGGCATCGCCCGATGACGTTCCGATGCGCATCCTCATCCCGGCGTTTGTCACGAGCGAACTGAAAACCGCATTCCAGATCGGGTTCATCATTTTCATTCCATTCCTCATCATCGACATGGTGGTGGCCAGCGTGCTGATGTCGATGGGCATGATGATGATGTCGCCAGTAATGATAGCGCTGCCGTTCAAGCTGATGCTTTTTGTGCTGGTCGACGGCTGGCACCTGATGCTCGGCTCTCTCGTGATGAGCTTTGCGACATGACTCCAGAAAGCGTGATGTACCTTGGCCGACAGGCGATCGAAATCGCCTTGTTATTGTCTGCTCCCTTGCTTCTTGCGGCGCTGATAATCGGCCTGATCATCAGCATTTTCCAGGCTGCCACGCAGATCAACGAAGCCACCTTGTCGTTCATCCCGAAGCTGGTCGGGATATTCCTGATCCTGATCCTGGCTGGCCCCTGGATGTTGCAATTGATCGTGGACTACATCCGCCAGTTGTTCGAAAGAATTCCGCAACTGATTGGCTAACGACCAATGATCTCCGTCACCACGGCCGAACTGAACGCCCTGATCGCGGCGTTCATCTTCCCGCTGGTGCGTGTTCTGGCACTGTTGTACGCCGCCCCGCCTTTCAACAATGCCAGTCTCCCAATGCGCGTGAGGCTGATTCTCGGACTGGCCATCGCCATGGCCATCGCCCCCGGGATCGACCGGTTACCGGCTATCGAACCCGCTTCGGGAATCGGTCTTCTGATCATGGCCGAACAGATGCTCATCGGCTATGCGATGGGTTTCTCGCTGCGCATTGTTTTCAGTGCCGTCGATATGGCAGGGACGGTGTTCAGCATGCAGATGGGACTCGGGTTCGCCACCAGCTACGACCCGACGAGCACTTCGCAGACGCCAGTCGTCTCGGAATTGATCGGACTCCTTGCCGTACTCATGTTCCTGGCCATCGACGGACACTTGATGGTACTTTCGACTCTGGCACAAAGTTTCAAGGCGTTACCGATCGGCGTGTTGCCCGGTAGCGCTTCCTGGGCAAACCTGGCCAACGCCGTAGCGATTGTATTTTCAGCCGGAGTGCTGCTCGCGCTGCCGATCATTGTCGCGCTGCTGATTACGAATACCGCGCTTGGCGTCCTGGGGCGGGTGGCTCCGCAACTCAATCTGATTGTCGTTGGCTTCCCGGTCACCATCACACTCGGCTTTGCCGCACTTTATGTCAGTCTGCCGTACCTGATCCAGCCGCTGATGCGTTTGTTCGAGACGGGGCTGCAATCGATGCTGGGCAATTTCGTCATGAGGTAATGCGTCACTGGTTTCTGACCAGTTGAATCGTTCCCTCGGAGACACGGTAGGTGAAGGGAGTGCTGGATTCCACGCTTTCGGAATAGTCAAGCACACGGTATCCCGAATAACCGTATTCTCTTTGCAGTTGCAAGGCTCGACGCTTCAAAATCTGCATTGCCTCGCCATCGCCACCGATGCGGAAATGTTTGGCGCGCAGCGACAAATGATACATCTCCGCATTAAGCGCTCTCTCCTTGATCGTCCAGTTCGGCGCCAGCGGATCGTAGATGATGTAGAGGAGAGCGCTGTTTTGTGCATTGAAAACCTCGCCCGGCAAACCGAAGGCGCTTACCGGATGCCCCCATATCAGGAGCCCGCCAGCGATTGCCTGGGTTTGCGCACTCAGAGGAGCATCCGGCACAATCTCGACCCCCGGGCGGGAAATGACCTCCCCGGCCTGATTGACCGAATTGACCGTCGTACACGCCGCAAGACTGCAGACGAGAACCGCAAGCGCCAAGGAAATCCGCTTCATCACAGATAATTGAAAAGACTCAGGCCACTGATCTTGGCGAACGAGCTCTGTGCCGCTTCTAGTTGCATCTGCTGCTGCGCAAACGCAGAGATGGCCGCCGCATAGTCAAGATCCTGCAAATTCGAAAGTCTTTCCTGATATTGCAGATCGAGCGACTCCGACACGTTTGACAACGCATCAAGCTCGTTCATCCGAGTCCCGATGGACGCCTGCACGGTAAGCACGTTGTCAAGAATTCCGTCCAGATTTGCCATCTCTGTGTTGTAAGTATTGTTGAATGCGGCGGTTGCAACCGCATTTCCCGAAATACCCGTGGAGAAAGCGTCAATCAAATTCTGCAGCGTCACAAAGACGCTCTGGTTGGTGCTCGGTGCCACCGTGAAGGTATCGCCTGCTGCAGGGGCCCCGCTGATCGAGAATGATATCCCGGGAACCGCCGTAATCGCGGTATCGGCTGAATAGGTATAGGTGCCGATGACCGTCGGCGGTGTCGTATCCGTGTTCGTCACCGTGTAATCGGTCGTACTGGTAAAGCTGATCTCGTAGTTGTTTCCGGTCCACGCGGCCGGGTTGAGAACCGAGCCCCGCCCCAGGACACCGGTTCCTTGGTTACCGGTTGCCGTATCAAGCGCAAAGGTACCGTTCCCCGTGCGATTTCTCTCGAAAACGTCCCGACCTGAATCGCTGACCGCGATTTGCCTGGAAGTGCCCACCTGCATCAGGCGCTGCCCATCATCGCCGCGGTACACCACGGAAACGGATCCGTTGGCGTTCAACTGTTTCTGAAAAGGCTGGGTGTTACCCTGATAACCTGAAAAAAGGTAATAACCGTTGGAGTCCGTCGTATTCGCCATTCCGAAGAGGAAATCCAGCTCGCTCTGCAAGTCCTTGGCTATGGTTGCGCGATCGCTGTCCGAGTAAGAAGCGTTACCCCCTGCGACCACCCGCTCCTTGATGTTCTGAATGCTTTCGACCACCGATTGCAACCGGCTTTCTTCATAAGCGAGCTGACTGGAAGCATTCGACTGGTTATCCGTGTATTGATCATTGATTGCCAGCGTCTGTTTGGTCAGCAGCACCTGGGCTGCCGCCACAGGATCATCCTCGGACGAAAGAAAGCGCTTGCCGGTGGATAGCTGATTCTGGGTCTTGTAAAGGTTACTCTGCCCATCGAGAAGACTTCGCGTGCCGGCCTGATATATCTGACTCGTACTGATTCGCATAGTCCCCCCTTAGCCGATGGCCAGGATTGAATCAAACAGCTCGGAAGCTATCTGCAGCATTTTCGCAGCCGCTTGATAGGACTGCTGGTATTCGAGCAGTTTGGCTGCTTCCTCGTCCAGATTGACACCGGAGACCGAATCGCGTGCATTCTGCGCTTCCGTCAGTAACGTCGTCTGGGCCGCCAGAACGGTTTTCACCTCACTGCCCTGATTACCCGCACTGCTGACCATTTGCGCATAGACGGTCGCAAAACTCGCCGTACTTCCGGCCATTGTCTTGGCCGTCTGCATTTGCCCAAGCAACAAGGCGTTCCGGTTGTCCGAAACACCGTTCGTATTTTTCGCAATGACGAACGTATCACCATCCTGAGGGCTGCCGCTGATCGTGAAATTGATCCCCGCAAACGAGAGGGTCGCCCCGTTCGTATAGGGGACCGTTCCGGCAGCATAGCTTGTATCGACGCCATTGACAGTCACCGTTACGGGATACGTCGAGAACCCGGTGAGCCCTCCCGAGCCGCTGCTGTACGTCAAGGTAACCGGCGAACCCGAGGCCGGAGCCGCATAGCCCGCAACGACCGATCCGGGAGATATCGTTGCCGTTCCAGTGTTGGATGTCCCCACGGACGCACGTATCGGCGCGGCGGCCGCAATTTGCCGGACATCCGCGGCAATAGTCTCATTCACCTTGATGCCTTGGGCGGCGTTTCGCGTTGGCTGGATCAGGTAGCTCGATCCCGCCAGGAAACCGCCGCTCGCCGCCAGGGTGAAACCTTGCGGCCCTTGCGTACTGGATGCGACCGCCGTATTCAGCGCCGCAATCGTCGCCCCGCTCCAGCTCGCGTTATCCGAAAGACGGGTCAAGGTCAGTGTGCCAACGGCATAGTCAAGCCGGTAATCGCTGGTCGTAAGATTGGTGTAGAACGTACCATCATCGCTGAAGTCAGGATCGGAAAAAACTGCCGATACGTCTGCCGTTCCAGCCGGGTTGTTGGTATTGGCGATGACCGATGGCGATGCAAGTTTGAAAAAATCGGCCACGAAATTGGCGTCGCCATCGATGTTGCCGAGCAAATCCTGGCCCAGTGCGTGTTGCGCATTGAAGGCAAGCGCCACGGAGGCGGCAATCCGGCCCAGTTCGTTGGCTACTCCGTCAAGACTCTCGGAACGGTAGTGAAAAACGCCAGCGAGGGCTCCGCCGCTGATCAACGACTCCGGAAGCTCCTGTGTTCCGCCGGAATTGACGACCCCGACCGTCAGCCGTGAAGGATCTTCCGACGACGCGACGACCGACAATGGCGTCGCCCGGGTTCCCACGACCAGTTGCTGCCCATTGCCAAAATACACGTTGAACGAACCGTTCGAATTCGTGGTTGTTTGGATTCCAACCACTTTGTTGAGTTCAAGCACCAGTTGATCGCGTTGATCGTACAGATCGTTCGGAGGCTGATTGTTCGACGACTGGGCAAGGACAATCTGCTTGTTCAGTGCCGCGATCTGCTGCGCAAAGGAGTTGATGGAACCCACATAGCCCTGCACTTGGCTATTGATGTTTTCGTATTGCGCGTCGACCTGCGCATCCAGGCTGTTGAAGCGCGATGCCAGCGTCTTCGCTGCCGACGCCATCGTTTCCCGGGTTGTCAATGAAGATGGATTGGAGCTGACCTGATTGACCCCTTTGAAGAAAGCATCCAGCGCCGGTGCCAGTCCGGAATCTTCGTCGGAAAGCAAGCCATTGAGCTGGCTGATGGACATTCCATAGGCTTCAAGTTCGCTGACCGAGGTCTGCGCCGTCGACACTTGCCTTGACAGGTAACTGCTATAGATACGCTCGATCGTCGAAACATGCGCACCTTGCCCGACGTAACCGGCACCGGTCAGCGTCGCGATATTGGACACCTGGATGATGCGTTGGCGGTTATAACCTTCGGTAGTGGCATTGGCGATGTTGTGCGACGTCGTTGCCAGCCCGAGCTGGGAATTCTGCAGCGCAGAAACACCAATGCCGAAAATTCCTGATCCCATGGAACACTCTCCTCTTCCATGACGTTAACGGCAACACTGCCGAATAATTGAGGACGAATTCCTAACCGGCCAACGCTTGACGCAGCGTCGTGCCGCCGATGATTCTGCCAAGCTTGTCAGCGTAGAGCGGGTCGGTCGCGTAGCCGGACTGCTGCAGGGAACGAGCAAACTGCGTGCCATCCTGCTGTCCGAGCACCCCGGAGAAACGCGGACTGCTGCGTAGCAGGTTCGCATAGTCTTGGAAGGCGTCGCCGTAGGAACCGTAGACGCGGAACTTCTCGCGTGTGGTTTGGGCGACGCCATCGACATACTCGGTGGTCTGAACTTCTACGGATGGCCCCTGCCAGCTACGCCCAGCCTTGACCCCGAACACGTTGTAGGTCGGGGAACCGTCCGGCCAACGAATTTCGCTCTTGCCCCAACCGCTTTCCAGCGCTGAATGCGCTACCAGGAAATGAGGCGGCAAGCCCAGGCTTCTTGCGGCATCCACCGCATGCGGCCAGACACGGTTGACGAAATCGCTTCCACCAGCCTGACTTCCTGCGGAAGCATCCATCACGCCTCCCGGTACGCCACGGACGCGCTCCGCTCCACCGGCAAGGAAAGCGGCAGAACTTGCCGCGCGCCGTTCTGCCAGGGCCTGTTGCAACTGGCCGAGCGACGATGTCAGGGCATCACCGTCTCCCGGTAGCAGATTTTTCCCCAACTGCTGTTCGATCAGTTTGGCGAACCCCAGCTTTCCGTCAGAGGAAAGGTTCTGTGCCAGTTGCTGGTCAAGAATCGACGTAAGAAACCGCGTCTGGTCATTGTTCATCAGACCATCCTGCGGCGTAGCATCGCGCATGCTTTTGAGCATCATCTGCAGGAGCATGCCTTCGAACTGCTGTGCCGCCTGTTTCAACCCGGCTTGGGGATCCTGCTTGAGTTTCAGGCGCAGATCCGACGTGGTCTTGGTATCGAGAACAAAACGACTGGGATTGAAGTTTTCAGCTTTCATGCGCTGATTGCTAGCAATTTTCAGACCACTAGATAATTTCCAGGTCCGCTCGCAAGGCTCCCGCCGCTTTCATTGCCTGCAGTATTGACAGCAAATCCTGGGGATTCGCCCCCAACGCGTTGATGGCCTTGATCACATCGGACAGGTTGGCCCCCGCCTTCACAGCCATAAGGGTACCGCTGCCCTGGGTGATTGAAATATCAGAGGCCGTCGTCGCCACCGTCTGTCCGGCTGCGAACGGATTCGGTTGACTCACCTG
>CAZCJW010000037.1:0-13786 GCA_964499185.1 uncultured Propionivibrio sp.
AACAAGTACAAGCTGGCCAAGGAAGACGCGATCGACATCCTCGATATCGACAACCACGCTGTTCGCGAAGAGCAGATCGCCAGCATCAAGAAGATTCGCGCCACCCGCGACAGCGCCGCTGTCCAGGCCGCCCTCGATGCGCTGACCAAGTGTGCCGAAACCGGCGAAGGCAACCTGCTCGACCTGTCGATCAAGGCCATGCGCCTGCGCGCTACGGTCGGCGAGGTGTCGGACGCCCTGGAAAAGGTCTTTGGCCGTCACCGCGCCAACAATCAAACCATCTCGGGTGTATACGGAGGCGTCGTGGAAGGAATCGATACTTGGGAAACGATCAAGGCGGATGTCGAGAAATTCGCTGCCGAACACGGCCGTCGTCCGCGCATCATGGTTGCCAAGCTCGGCCAGGACGGACACGACCGCGGCGCCAAGGTGGTGGCTACGGCCTACGCTGACCTCGGATTCGACATCGACGTCGGCCCGCTCTTCCAGACCCCGGAAGAAGCGGCTCGCCAGGCGATCGAAAACGACGTGCATGCCATCGGCTGCTCGTCGCTGGCTGCCGGTCACAAGACCCTCGTTCCGCAACTCGTACAGGCCCTGAAGGATCAAGGCGCCAACGACATCATCGTCTTCGCCGGCGGCGTCATCCCGGCACAGGACTACGATGCCCTGTTCGCCGGCGGTGCCAAGGCTGTCTTCGGACCGGGAACCCGGATCGAGGATTCCGCTCGCAAGGTGCTGGAAGAAATCAAGAAAGTCGTCAAGGCTTAAGGGAGTTTCGCGATCCGTCGCACCGGCGAAAGCCGGTGCCCGGATCGTTTTTCTTTCGGTAGTCCCGCTTGTACCGGGTATTTTTCCGGAGTATCGTCAAGCCGTTATTGTTTGTTCAGGAGTTAGCAGCAAATGGATGCAAGTGTCTCGACCGCAGGCGTGCTGGATTCCGCCGACCAGCATCTGGTAGACGGCGTTCTGGCAAAACAGAGGCGAGCACTCGCTAAGACCATTACCCTGATCGAGTCGACCCGTGCGGATCACCAACGGCGTGCCCAGAAAGTCATCGGCGCGTTGCTGCCACATACGGGACAGGCCATCCGCGTCGGCATCTCCGGGGTACCGGGGGCCGGCAAGTCCACGTTCATCGAAGCGCTGGGCAATTATCTGATCGACCAGGGCCATCATCTCGCGGTCCTTGCGGTCGATCCTTCTTCTTCGGTTTCCGGGGGTTCCATCCTAGGCGACAAGACGCGCATGGAATCGTTGTGCCAGCGTGTCGAGGCTTTCATCCGGCCGAGTCCCTCCGCGGGCTCGCTGGGAGGCGTCGCTGAAAAGACCCGGGAAGCCATGCTGGCCTGCGAAGCGGCCGGCTACGACGTGATCATCGTCGAAACCGTCGGTGTCGGGCAAAGCGAAACAACCGTCGCCGGCATGGTCGATATTTTCACTTTGGTCCAGTTACCGAACGCCGGCGACGACCTGCAAGCCATCAAGAAAGGCATCGTTGAAATCGCCGATCTGGTGGCCATCAACAAGAGCGACATCGATCCACGGGCGGCTGCTGTCGCCCGTGCGCAATGGAAGCAGGCGCTGCACATGCTGCGCCCGACTTCGCCCAACTGGCGCCCTCCCGTCATCGGCGTGAGTGCACTGAAAAAGGAAGGCATGGTCGAGTTCTGGACCGAAATCGAACGTTATCGGGAAATCACTACCCAGACCGGCGAGTTCGAAGCGAAGCGCAAGAAACAGGCGCTCGACTGGATGTGGAGCTTGATCGAATCGGGCCTGCACCATTTCTTCAAGAGTCACCCGCAGGTGCATGCCGCCTTGCCGAAACTTTCCACCCAGGTCGCCGAAGGCGTGACCACACCCGGTACGGCAGCGCAACAACTGCTGGCTTACCTTTCCAAGTAATCACTCGTGGTCGGCACACCGGCGAACGCCGGTGTCCATACAGTCCGTTGGTTCTACTGGATTCCGGCCTGCGCCGGAATGACGAACCTAACGCGGCTCGACCGCTCCCTTGGTTTCCACAATCAGGCGGTAGTGTTGCGGTTCGCGGTGTAGCGCGAAGTTGAATACGTTGTCCTTGATTTCCTTGCAACGGTCGAGGTCGCAGGACGCCGTCGCCAGTTCGTCGCCAATTGTCGAGCACATCGCCACAACTTCACCCGTCGGCGCGATGATGCAGCTCTGGCCGAGCAGATCGCAGTTCTCTTCCTTGCCGGCTTTGGCCACACCGACGATCCACATGCCGTTCTGATACGCGCCGGCCTGCATCGGCAGCAGGTTGTGAAACGCCTGCAGGTGATCGTGCTCCGGCACCTGCGGGTAATGGATCGGCGTGTTGTAGCCGATGAAGCTCATCTCCACACCCTGCAAGCCGAGCACGCGATGTGTTTCCGGCCAGCGGCGGTCGTTGCACAGCGCCATCCCGAAGATGCCATCGTGGCCGCCCACCTGCGCGCGATAGGCCGGGAAGCCAAGGTTGCCGCATTCGAAATAGCGCTTTTCGAGGTGCTGGAAGGCACGCCACGGTTCGTGCTCGCGGTGGCCGGGCAGGTGCACCTTGCGGTATTTGCCAACGATCTCGCCTTTCGCGTTGACCATGATCGCCGTGTTGTAATGATGCGTCCCGTCCGATTCCTCGGCAATTTCCGCATAGCCCAGGTAGAACCCCATCCCCAGTCGCTTCGCTTCATCGAACAGCGGCTGCGTGTCGGGTCCCGGCATTTCGCGTTCGAACCAGGCATCAACCTCGGGTTGCGTCGGGAAATACCAGCGGGGGAAGAAGGTCGTCAGCGCCAGTTCCGGGTAGACGATGAAATGGCACCCGCGGGCCTTGGCTTCACGCATCAGTTCGAGGAGACGTGCAACCACCGAACGGCGGTTCTCGTCGCGGGCAATCGGACCGAGTTGGGCGGCACCGACGATGATCTTGCGGCTCATGAATGGACTCCTGCCGGTCCAGTGGCGCCCGCCAGTTCGCAGAGAACGGAGAGCAGGACGTTGGCCCCGGCTTCGATATGGTGAGGATGGGTAAATTCCTTTACGTTATGGCTGATGCCATCGACGCTCGGAACGAAAATCATGGCGCTCGGGCAGACCGCCGCGAGCATCTGCGCGTCATGCCCGGCACCGCTCGGCATGCGCCGCGTGGTCAGTCCGTGTTCCTTGGCATGACGTTCGACCAGCGCCGTCATTTCGGACGCAAAATGAACGGGCTCGAAACGGGCCAGGCAACGTGTCGATACCTGGACTTTTTCGGCGTCATGCAACGCGGCGATGTGCGCGTGCAAACGCGCCTCGGCGGTCCGCAACGACTCCTCGCAAGTATTGCGCAGGTCGACTGTCAGCACCGCGCGATTGGGCACCACGTTGACCAAGTTGGGGAAGAACTCGATACGACCGACGGTCGCCACCTGGCTACCGCCCATTTCCTCGGCCAACTCGCGCACGAAGGCGATGATCGATCCGGCAACCCAACCGGCGTCGCAGCGCAGCGACATCGGCGTGGTCCCGGCATGGTTGGAAACACCGGTGATCTCGATTTCGGTCCAGGAAATGCCCTGTACCGATTCCACGACACCGATGTCGATCCCTTCGTGATCGAGCACCGGCCCCTGTTCGATATGCAGTTCGACGTAGGCGCGCGGCGATTGCGCCGGCGCCGGCGCGTTGCCGGCGTAACCGATCCGCGTAAGGTTTTCTCCGACGCTGGACCCGTCGATGCCTCGCGTCTGCAAAACACTTTCAAGCGGCAGCACTCCCGTAAACACCAGGCTGCCCATCATGTCGGGCGCAAAGCGGGCGCCCTCCTCGTTGGTGAAGAAGGCGACCGCCACCGGGTGTTCCGTTTCGACCCTCGCCTCGTTGAGCGTCTCGATGACTTCCAGACCCGCTAGTACGCCCAGGTTGCCGTCGAAACGACCCCCCGTCCGCACCGTATCGATGTGTGATCCGGCCATGACGGCCGGCCCCGTCTGGCGCCCGGGGCGGACACCCACTACGTTGCCGATGCCGTCCACCGTCACGTCCAGGCCCAGTTCGCGCATCCATCCACGAACGAGATCGCGTCCCGCCTTGTCTTCATCCGACAGGGCCAGGCGGGCGCAACCGCCGCCTTCGATGGCCCCGATGGCGGCCAGATCCGCCAGGCGGCGGTGCAACCGCCCGGCGTTGACCTTCAGGTTCGAAATCCCGGAAGTCATGTTCGGTGCTCAGTTCTTGGCGGCCTTGTCGACAGCAGCCAGGAACTCCTTCATCAGTGCTTCGCCTTCGGCGCCGAAGCTCTTGGCGATCTGCGCCTTGACAGCTGGCTGGGCGAGTTCGCGGAACTTGGCGATTTCTGCTGGCGTCGGCGTATAGACCTGCATCTTCTGGGCCAGCGCCGGTAAACCGCGATCGGAGGCTTCGATGATGCGGTTGATGCCGCGGCAGGCGACGATCGCCGAACGGGCAGCGGCCTTCACGACATCCTTCTCGGCCGCTGACAGGCCGTCAAAGAACGACTTGTTGACGATCCACACGTACGGCGTGAACAGGTGGTTGGTCAGCGTCAGGTACTTCTGCACTTCGTCGAACTTGGCAAACTTGACGATCGGAATCGGGTTCATCTGGCCGTCGGCCACGCCCGTTTGCAGCGACGTATAGACTTCCGCCCAGTTGATTGCCACTGGCTGGCCACCGACACTGCTGACCACCGATTTGTGCGATTCGAGACCCATGGTGCGGATCTTCAGGCCCTTCATGTCATCCGGCGACTTGATCGGACGCTTGGAGTTCGTGAAAGCAAAGAATCCGCCCGAATCGCCAAAACCCAGCACTTCCATGCCTGTCTTCTTCTCGATGTCGGCGGCGAGTTTTTGGCCGAACGTGCCGTCAAAGACCTCATAGGTCGTGGCAATGTTGGGATAGGCGAACGGTACGTCGAGGATGCCGATCATCGGATAGACCGAAGCGATGCCGCCGACGCTGGAAATCGACGACTGCACGACGCCGGACTTGACCTGCTGAATCACCTCGTTGTCCTTCCCCAACTGGCCGTCGGGGAAGATATCGACCTTCACGGCACCATTGGTGCCGGACTCGACCAGCGACTTGAACACCACGGCCATGGCGCCGGTGCCGTTGTCGAACGGGTCGTTCTTGTTCAGGTGGGCCAGCTTGATTGTTTTCTGGGCGTGCGCCGCGACCGGCATCATGCCGACCGAGACTGCGAGCGTGGCTGCAATGGCGATTGTCTTGAACATACGCATGTTAATGATCTCCATCAGGGTGGGTTGGCAGAAGGGAAACGGGGTGACGCAGGGGCGGTCTCATGACTCAGAGACCCATCAAGGCCGGCACAGACAGCGTCATTCTGGGCCAGTAGGCAACAAGGAAAAGCACGGCGACTTCGGCGATCACGAAAGGCCACATCGCCGCCGTGATGCGCTCGATCTTCTCGCCGGTAATCGAACTCAGGACGAACAGGCTGGCGCCTACCGGTGGCGTCATCAGGCCGATGTTCAACGCCAGCACGATCATGATGCCGGCCTGCACGGGATTCATGCCGATCGATGTGGCCAGTGCCCCAAGGATCGGACCGAGAATAATCAATACGGCATTGATGTCCATGAACATGCCGAGGACCAGCAACAGCAGGAGGATCATCAGGATGATCATCGACGGATCGGAGGTCAGGCCAAGGAACAAATGGGTGATCATCTGCGGCATTTTCATGAAGGTCATCCACCAGCTCAGGATTGACGCCGCGGCGATGATCAGGAACACCACGCCCGTAATGCGGGCCGTGCGGACCAGCATCTCAACGATGTCATGGAATCCCACCTGGCGGTAGACGAACACCCCCAGGATCATCGCGTAAAACACGGCGACCGATGCGCCTTCGGTCGGTGTCACCCAGCCGGTAAGGATGCCGCCGAGGATGATGACCGGCATGACCAGTGCGCTGAGGCTGTGGCGGAATGCCTTCACGATGCTCAACAGGCCGGGCCGCTGTCCGCTCTTGGGCAGGTTGAGGCGGCGTCCGAGGCTGGCGATCACGCCCATGCAGAAGAGTCCCATCACCAGCCCGGGAAGGATGCCTGCCGCAAACAGGCTGGCGATCGACACGCCCATCATTGATCCGTAGATCACCATCAGGTTGGACGGCGGGATCGTCGGGCCAATGATCGAGCCGGCGACGACGACGGCGCAGGCGAACGGCCGCTTGTACCCGGTCTTCTCCATGGCCGGCACCATCGTGCTGCCAAAGGCCGCGGCTTCGGCTACCGCCGCGCCGGTAATACCGGCAAAGAGCACTGACGACACCATGCACGACTGCGCCATGCCGCCGCGCAAATGGCCGACCAGCGCATCGGCGAATTTGGCCAGGCGTTCGGTGATACCGGCCTTGTTCATGATCTCGCCGGCAAAGATGAACAGCGGCATGGCCAGGAAGGTGAACAGATCGAGCCCGGCGAAATAGCGCTGGGGGGCCATCGCCAGCATGCTCGCGCCCCCAATTTGCAGGATGCCGAGGACGCCCGAGATTCCCAGTACATAGCCAATCGGCACACCGATCACGAGCAATACAAAGAACGCGGTGAGTACCCAGATCATTTCGAATTCTCCACGAGGTCGGCCGGCATTTCGGCGATACAGAAATCACGCACCCCCATTAACACCAGCTGAATGCAGGCCAGCGCCGAGGATACCGGCACGGCGGCAAAGGGAATGACCATGGTCATTTCAAAAATGGTCGCATATTGCGTTGCCCCGCCCTGCGTCATGCCGATGCCGAAATAGCCGATAAACGCAAAGAACGTGAAAGCCAGCAGGTCAATGGCCACGTGCAGCCAGCGCCTGACCGTCGCGGGCAGAAGCGAAATCAACGCGGTGACGGCCACATGCTCACGCCGTGCGATGCCGCAGGAGACCGCCAGCAACGCGGCCCAGATCATCAGATAGCGTGCCAGTTCCTCGGCCCAGGTCACCGGAAGTTCGAACACATAGCGCCCGAACACGCCGATCCAGATATCAAGGATCAGCACGGCAAGCAGCGCCGCACAGACGCGTTCGACCCACCAGTTGAGTTTTGCACTGAGCCTGGCGCTGGCGTCGCTGTACTGCAGCAGGGCGGAAGGGGGAGTGCTGTGAGTCATGGGAAATCGCACCTCGATTCGGTCTAATAAATTTCGTCCCGGCTAACGCAGATCGCCAAGAACCTCATGGAGTTTTTCGATGGCCTCGAGCCGTTTGCGGCTGCTCTTCCCGAGTTCTTTGGCCACCGAGGCGCCGAGAAAATTGACGATGCTCACGGCGGCCACATAGGAGTCGAACAGGGAGGAGCCGTCGGTCAGGCACGTCACGACCAGATCGCCGGGGCGCGACAGCGCGGCCATCCCGGCGCCGGACAAGAACACCAGCGTTGCGCCGGCAGAGCGTACCGCCTGCACGATAGTCTGCAGCATCGCCGCGCGCCGGCGAAAATCCACGACGATGACCACATCGCCCGGTTCGATGGATGCCAGATCCTCGGCCAGGGTCATCGCCGAAGTCGGCAGTGGCTCCACGCCTTCGCGCAGCTGGGACAGCAGATTTGCCGCATAGAGCGCAACGAAGTGACCGTTGCGCATGCCGGCCACGCGCACCCGGTGCGCCTTGGCGATCGCCAAGGCGGCACTGGCCAGCGTGGCAGCGCTCTGGGCCTGAAAGGTTTCGGAAAGATTGCGGATGTCAGTCGCCA
Organism: uncultured Propionivibrio sp.; assembly: GCA_964499185.1. Taxonomy (GTDB): domain Bacteria; phylum Pseudomonadota; class Gammaproteobacteria; order Burkholderiales; family Rhodocyclaceae; genus Propionivibrio. The sequence goes on from CAZCJW010000037.1 coordinate 7,727, forward strand.
GATGGCGGGACAATGCGTCCGTCGGCCGCTCCTTGGTATCAACGCCAGCGAGGGCATAAAGAGGAGAAGCCATGTGCGCTTCGGCGCGCGCCTGCCGGCGCGCCTGGCTGAAGCTGGGGTAGCCGACCCGGCGGAAAAAACGCGCCGCAGTGGCCTTGGATACCTGTGCCTCGCCGGCCAGCTCGGTCGCCGAATAACTGGCCAGGCTGTTCAGTTTCGACAGCGTGATGTCAGCCAACTTGCGCTCGCTGGGGGGCAACTGGTCGTACACCGCCAGAATCGATTCCTGAATTGTCGGTTTGGTCCAAGGCATGCGCAAAACCCCTAAAACGGCTTCCCAAGAAACCTCTTGGTTGCAGCGCTCCGAGGACACACGGAACGATCGACATGAAACGAATGTTTCAGGTTCATCGTTCCATAAAACAAAAGTTACGTCAATGGGCGCGAGCGATTCTCATCCGGTTATTCGGAAATCCGTAGCCGATTCATTGGTTTGCCGATCCGGATCAACAACGCAGGGAGTCTTCGTCATTCCGGCGGAATCCAGAGGTGCACCACTGAATTCCGGGTCAAGCCCGGAATGGCGGATTCTGTCCGGTTGAAGTGTCGAGACATACCAGGCCGGCGCCAGCCGGCGCCGTGCGGATGGATCGTCGATCAGCGATCCACGCCGGAGAAAACCACGGCAGCCGGTCCGCTACCCGACGGATCGGCCATCAAGCCGGCCAGACCGGCGGAACCGGTGGCCGAAACCGGGATGCCGGTCACGCGCCGTCCCAACTCGTAGGCCTTTGCCAGAGTCTCCTCGTCGACTACCAGTGATCGACCACCGGTCTGCCGCATGGCCTTGACGATCTCAAGCCAGTCGTAGGTTTCATCGTCGAGGATGCCGTGCGCGATACTGTGCGGCACGCTTTCCCATGGCCACATGAAGCGGGAGCGATGCTGCCCGGCGTCGGCCGGACGGGTATTGGCCATCTTGCGCCAGGCGCGGTCGAGCGGTGCACAGCCCGCCGTTTGCACGGCAACCAGCCGCGGCGGCTTGGCAATGAGCCCTGCGGCCGCCGCCAGGGCGAAACCTTGCCCGAGCGCGCTGGCCAGTGCGCCGCCGCCCACCTGGACGAACACCGCTTCGGGAGATTGTTGCGCCGAGGCGAATCCCTCGGCCATCTCGAACGCCAGCGTGCGTGCCCCTTCCACGGCTAACCCGTTTTCAGTGCCCTGCACGCCAAAGGGAATCGCGCCGGCCTGAACTGCTTCGCGGAATCTCAGGAAGCACGGATCGCCGGCCTCGCCGCCCTGCCTCGCGCACACCGCAATCTTCGCGCCGAGTTCCTTCAACCGGCTGACGACGGCGGCACTGGCGTCCGGCGGGATGAACACGTCGAGCGGCCAATCGGCCGCCCGGGCGATGACGGCCGCCGCCAGCGCGGCGTTGCCGCACGAGGCGATGGCCAGCCGGCGACGGGCCAGTCCATCGCCAACCGGCAGACGTGCGGCCGCAATCACTCGCAGGTAGAGCATTACGCCCATCAGGTGCCGCGCCTTGTGCGAGCCGGAAACGTTGCCGGTCTCGTTCTTCACCCACAACGCGCCGCCGAAACCGATGGCTTGCGCCAGCTCCGGCTGCTCACCTATCGGTGTGACGCGGAAGCCGGTGCCGTCGATGTCGGCCAGCTTCTCGTCGAGACGCCCGACGAATTCGGCCCAGGCGTCGTCCGACAGCCCGGCGCTACGGGCCAGACGATACGGCGACAGGAGATGACGGTAACGCAGGTACGGATTGTCCTCGCGACCCGGCGGGAGCACCGGTTCGGCGTTGACCGGCAGCAAGAGGTGATCGACGTCGTCCGCGCCGGCGTTCGGGCAGCGGAAAGGCAAGGCCTCCGCCGCGTCGACCCGGACGCCGCAGCCGTGGCAGACGAAAGGAGCGGTCGGCCGGGTCACCGGATCAGACTCCGAACGTCTTCGCGACGCCGGTACGGGCGTTGAACTCGGCGATCATTGCATCCCACGCCGGGACCAGTTCCTGCAGTCCGTCCCAGAACGACTGGCTGGCGCGTGCCGAGAACTCCTCGAGCGACACGCCCTGCTGCTCGACCCAGGTGAAGTAGCCGAGGTTGAACACCCGCTTGCGTTCGACGTGGGTCATCTCCAGGAACAGGTCGGTGGTCGTCGCCGCCAGCGACTGGCCCCAGATCTCTCCGGCGTTGATCGCGTCGAAGCGCCCGCAGAAGTTACGGCCGATCGTCTTGTCGATCTCGCTGGTGTACATCGCCGCCCCGTCGGTGGCTACCGTCAGGATCACGTCATCCGCCCCGAGGCCGTAGTAGCGGGCCGTCTTGATCGCCGCGAGCATGTTGCACAGCGAGGACAGGCCGAGATTGGACAGGCGTGCGACCAGCTCGGCGTCGATGCCGCGCCGTTCGACGAGGTACTTGCGCCCTTCTTCCGTATTGAACAGGGCCAGCAACTGATCGGTATGCAGGTCGCTGACCGCGGTGACCACATCGGTATTCATCACGTTGTGGATGTAGGGCACGTGCTTGTCGCCGATGCCCTGGATGTTGTGTTCGCCGAAGCCGTTGTTGAGCAGCGTCGGACACTCGGCGGCCTCGACGGCGACGATGCGCGCGCCGAATTTTTCCTTGAGGTGATCGCCGGCCGCCAGCGTGCCGCCCGAACCCGACGCGGAAACGTAGGCCGCAAGCTTCGCGCCGGAGCGACCCTGGGTCAGCGCGCCGTAAAGCGTTTCCAGCGCTGCCCCCGTGCAGTTGCGGTGCACGAGGTAGTTACCGAACTCACAGAACTGGTTGAAGATGATGTTCGACGGATCGCGGTCAAGTTCGGCGCAGGTGTCGTAGATCTCCTTGACGTTGCTCTCCGAGCCCGGCGTGCGCACGATGTCGGACGGATCGGTCACCCACTTGTCCAGCCAGTCGAAGCGCTCCTTGCTCATGTTCTCGGGCAGGACGGCGGTGCCATGACAGCCCAGGATGCGCGAGATGGCCACGCCGCCCCGGCAGTAATTCCCGGTCGACGGCCACACCGCGCGGTGGCGGGTCGGGTCGAACTGCCCGGTAACCAGGCGCGGCACCAGGCAACCATAGGCGGCCAGCACCTTGTGTGCGTTGATCATCGGGAAACGGTTACCGAGCACCAGCACGATGCGCGCCTTGACGCCGGTCAGGGCGGATGGCAGTTCGATATGCTCCGGGATATCGACGAGACCGGTGCGATCACCATTGTTGAACCAATGCACGCGGAACAGATTGAGCGGATGCGGGCTGTCCGGGTTCACGTCCTTCAATTTCGCCCGGATGGCGGCCGGGATTGTGGAGGGATCCTTGAGCTGCCCGATGGTGGGCAGCAGCACGCCGGCTTCCTTGAAGCGGGCGACGGTGTTCTCATAAACCGCGGAGTCGACCACGGTGCGTTCCAGCCCCAGACGTGCCATTTTCTTGCCCCTATGTCAGAAAAGAGTGGCGATTATAGACACGATATTGGGGTGGAGAAAAACACGTCTTTCCGCAAGGCCTCCGGAGCTGGGTTGTGAAAAACTCCCTAATGCATTGATTTTTAGGAGTAATATTTCTAAGAAAAATGCCGGTGTCTACCTGTCCGGCGCCAGCCACACCGCCGTGTCGTGATAGGCCGCCCCCCCGTTGGGGAATCCGGGAGCGGCACCGACCAAGGTGTTGATCCCGATTCCATCCACAAAACTGGCGTTTGGCCACTGGCTTTCGACCACCAGCGTCGTCGGCTGGACACCGTCGAACACGCGGGCGTGCAGGCGAACGCTTCCCCGACAATTGCCGAGTCGAACGAGGTTGCCGTCGGCGATTCCAAGATTCCCGGCCGTGTCGGGATGGACGAGCACCGTCGGCCGCCCTTCGCCCGCCCGTGATTTTTCCGTTTCGCTGAAGGTGGAATTGAGGAAATGCCGCGCCGGCGCCGGGACCAGTCGGAACGGCGTCTCGGCGGAAGCGTTCTCGATGACATCGAGATGATCCGGCATGGCCGGCATGACCGAGTGGTTCGGGCCGATCGCCGACCAGTCCGGTGCGAAACGGAAACGTCCATCGGGATGACCGAAGCCGTCGAGGAAATGCGCCTTGGCGAAGGGCGGCGCGCAATCCAGCCAGCCCTGGCGCAACAGTTCGTCCGCGCCGGGCTTCCCGGAAGCCTTCAGCACCTGGTCGACCAGTTCTCCTGCGTTCATAGCAAATGCCGGATGTTCGATGCCCAGACGGGAAGCCAGTTGCCCGATGAAATCGTGATTCGAACGGCATTCTTCGGGAGGTTCGACAACAGCCTTCGCCACCTGCAGGAAGGTGTGGCCGGATGCCTGATACAGGTCGTCATGCTCGGGGAACATGGTCGCCGGCAGCACCACGTCGGCCAGCCGGGCGGTGTCGGTCATGAACTGCTCATGCACGCACAGGAACAGATCCTCGCGCAGCAAGCCCTTGCGTATGGCCAGGCTCTCCGGGGCAACGACCGCCGGATTGGTGTTCTGGACCAGCATGGCCGTCACGGGCGGCCCGCCGCGCAAGGCGCCGGGATCGCCGGCCAGTACCGCGCCGAGCGCCGACATATCCATCTGGCGTGCGGCCGGGACGGGCCCATCGAGGCCGTTGAGAAAGGTGCGTTCAAGGCCGTAGATCGCGCTGTGTCCGTACAGGGCGCCGCCGCCCTTCTCCTGCCATGCCCCGGTGACTGCCGGCAGGCAACTGACCGCATGCATCGCCGCTGCGCCGTTGCGCTGGCGCGTGAAGCCGTAGCCGATACGCATGAAACTGCGTCGCGTGGCCCCGTAGAGCCGTGCGAATGCGACGATTTGCTCAGCCGACAAGCCCGTGATTCCGGCCGCCCATTCCGGCGTCCTGCTCTCCAGATGCCGCTCCACGGCTGGCGAAAAATCGGTGAGACGCGCCAGATAGTCGCGATCGGCCAGCCCGTCCCTGAGCAGCACGTGCATTACCGCGCAGGCCAGCGCCCCGTCGGTCCCCGGCCGCAGCATCAGGTGCGCATCCGCCTTCTCGGCGGTCGCAGTGCGGTACGGGTCGACCACCACCAGATTCGCCCCCGTCTGGCGCCGCGCCTTCTGTACCCAGTGCATGAAATTGATCTGCGTATGCACCGGATTGCCGCCCCACACCACGATCAACTCGGATTCCATTACCTCGCGCGCGTCGACACCGCGTTTAGCCCCGACCCCCGCCTGCCAGCCGGCATCGGCGAGCGCGACGCAGAACGTTTCCTGCTGCCGTGACCAGCCGGCGAGATGCCCGAGACGCCGCAACGCGGCACGCTGCACGAGCCCCATGGTGCCCGCGTAGTGATAGGGCCAGACGGCTTCCGGGCCATGTTTCTCCACTGCCCGCCTCAGGTTATCCGCCACCAGATCGAGCGCCTCGTCCCAGCCGATTGCCTCGAACTGCCCGCTGCCCTTCGGACCGCTCCGGCGCAAGGGATGCATCAGGCGCTCGGGGTGGTTGGCCCGCTCCGCGTAGCGCGCCACTTTGGCGCAGATCACCCCGTCGGTATAGGGCTGATCGCCGCCGCGCACCCTGCCGAGCCGCCCATCGGCCGCAACTTCCAGTTGCAGCGAACAGACACTCGGGCAGTCGTGCGGACAGACACTGGGGAAAACGGGACCTTGGGCTCCTGCGGGGCGTGCGTTCATGGCGGCCTTTCGACGATGAAGCGGTATTTTTTCACAGACCGCCACCGCCCGGAAATGACTGCGCGAAACGCGCCTGGTGACTGACTCACCGTGCGCAACAATCTTTGATCGGACAATCGCGGTATAAACTCCAGCATTTATTCCGACCCATCGCCAGTAATGTCCACTGTCCTCGACGTAAGAACGTTGGTTCTCCTCTATGTAGGCGTCACTATCGGGCAGGCGCTGGTGCTGACCTATTTGTGGAGCGTTCAGCGGAATTATCCGCCGGCAAGAGATTGGGCCATCGGATCATTGATGATGGCCATCGGCTTGTTTTTGTTCGCTCTACGCAATCAGGCGCCGGTGGTGCTGACCGAGATCGTTTCGAA
>CAZCJW010000037.1:13886-17436 GCA_964499185.1 uncultured Propionivibrio sp.
TAGCCTGCTCCTGGCGGGTGGCGGGAGGGGTCTTTGATCTGACGTTTTCGTTCTCGCCAACGCTGCCGCGCTTGTTGTGGATCGCCACGTCACTCATCAGTTTCCCGATGATCACGGTGCTGCTGACCTTGCATACATCGCAACGGCTTCAGGAGGAAATCCACGCTCAAGCCCGTCATGACACGCTGACGGACGCCTACAATCGCCGCGCCTTTATCGAGTTTGCCGACAAGGAATGGTCGAGAAGCGTGCGCCATGATTATCCGCTCTCGATACTTTCGGTCGACATCGATCACTTCAAGAGATTCAACGACCAGTACGGGCACCAGACCGGCGACGTCGCCCTGGTTCAGGTATCGAAGTCCGCGCACGCGGCATTGCGCTCGAACGATATCTGGTGCCGTTATGGCGGCGAGGAGTTCATCGCCCTGCTTCCCAACACCACGACGGACCAGGCACTGGCCGTTGCGGAACGGCTGCGCCAGGCTGTCGAAAGCACGCTGATTTCATCGCCGCGCGGTTCACTGCGTGTTTCAGTGAGCATCGGGGTGGCCGAGCGCTCAGCGAACCATGCGAGTTTGTCCGAGGTTCTGGCGATTTCGGATGCCGCGCTCTACAAGGCCAAGGCGGCTGGTCGAAACAGGGTCATCGCCGGTGGCGGCACGGTGCAACTTGCGCTATTCGGTGTCACCGCTGCATCCGAGGCTACCATCCAAGCACCTTCCTGATCTGCGCCCGTAGTTGCTCGGGCCGGAACGGTTTGATGATGAAACCCGAGATTCCCAACGCTACCGCGTCAAGCACATCCTGCTTTCCCGCGCCGACTGCAAGCATAAGGATGACCGGCAGCATTTTCAGTTTCTCATCCGCGCGAACGGAACGAATCAGATCGGCACCGTTCATGCCGGGCATCTCCGTATCGCTGATCAAAAGATCGTAGCTGCGGGATTGCAACCGTCTCAGTGCGTCGGTGCCGTTGGTGGCCTGATCGATCGTCAGGTCGGTGCGATTGAAGGAGAGCAGCAGTTGCAGAACGGCCGTCCGCACGTTCGCCTGATCGTCAACAATAAGAATATGCGCCATGTACCCTCCCGGGGGCCCATTCAAGAAGCATTTCGAAATCTGGTGAGGCACTATCCTTGCACCGAAAAACGATGTCAACCATTCGGACAATCGGAAGATATTCCTGAATGCCTTCGGTGCGGGAGGGCCCTTTGAACGACAGATACTGAAACGCTTTTACTGTGTTTGATCGCGGTGTATCAACGTTGGTTTTATGCAGCCTTCGTCAATGGGTGCAACCGGCCAGGAGCTGCCACATGAATCTTCCCCATACCGGCCGTCTGAGCGACCGCAGCACCTCGTAACCAGTCCTCAGGCCAATTCGCTTCGCCAATGGATGACGGAAATGATGTCGCCACACCCGCGAGGGAATTCGAATATCATCAGCGTATCCATTAGCCCGTTGGTGGCAGTAAATCATGCCTTTATCAGCTCTTCCTAAGTGCCGTGTACCGACTCTTTGTTACCCGCACAAAGTGATATTCAATCTGAAATACCGTATGACTGCCAAATCTATAGTCCATGCCACACCTCCCTTCGTGCAGCATATTTCCGCAGCTAAAGCTGATCGGCTAAAGCCGGTGGTTTAAACCATATGATCGACAATTAATGAGTAACGACACTAGGACTTCGCCAGGTGACGGTCGTACCGTCGCTTGAAGAAAGGTCAAGCCATATCAGCACGTGCTTCATCGCCTGGAGGCTACATGAGACTGAGCATATTTAGGGGTTCGATCAAAAAAAAGCTTTTTCTGCTGGTGCTGAGCGCAAGTATTCCGGCACTGTGTGCATTTATGTACTTTGTCGCGCAGGGGCACGACAGAGCCCTGAAAAAGGCTACCTCCGATGCGCAGGCCACACTGCAAAGCTTCACTGAACTACAGTTGCAGATAGGGAAATCGACGGAAACCCTGTTGAGCACCCTCTCCGGGCTGACAGAGGTCAGGTCTTTTAACACTGATAAATGCAACGAGCTTCTGGCAAGTCTGCTGCGCTCGAACCCTATCTACACGAACGTTTTTCTACTGAATGCACAGGGCGACGTCGTTGCCGGCGGCAACTGGTCCGGTGAGAAGATGAATTACGCAGACAGAAAACAGTTTAGGGACGCAATCGCCACGAAACGTTTCGCTGCAGGGGAATACGTCATAGGCAAGGCGACGCTTATGCCCATCCTGCCCTTTGGCCTGCCGATACTGAATGATTCCGGTGAGGCCATCGGCGCGCTAATCATCGGCTTTAACCTCCAGTACTATGAGCGGGTTTTCAAACGCATGGAACTCCCAGAAAGGTCCTTCCTGGGGATAAGCGATCGCAATGGGGTTCGGCTATTCAGGTATCCTGCCAATCCCAGTGCGTCCATTGGTGAGCGCATCAAGGACACTGTCTTCGACTCGGCTATCCGGTCAAACACGCCCGGCACTGTGGTCATGAAAACCACCGATGGTGAGGAACGATTGATCGCCTATGCGCCTCTGCGCTTGTCCGACGAAGCAGCTCCATATATCTACATGTTTGTCGCTTTCCCTGAAAGCCAAATAATGGCTGATGTTAACAGCACCCTGTTCACGAGCATTGCCATCGTTGTAACGTCACTGCTTCTCACCTTGGCGGTGGCGTTGATGCTTGGGGAGCGCAGCATCGCTTGCGGTCTACGCAACCTGACTTATGCCACAGGCAGGATCGGACAGAATCAAATGGAGCGGTTCGTCGATGTTGACCCCGACGACGGCGAGATAGGCGAACTTGCGTCAGCTTTTATAAAGATGCAAACACTGCTTGCTGTGCGCGAGCAGGAGCGAAGCAAGGCCGTGAGTGAACTTGCGGAGAGTGAAGATCGCTTCCGCCTGGCATTCCAGGAAAGCCAGGATTTTGTCGCCATAAACCGTCTCAGCGACGGGGTCTATATCGAAGTCAACAAGAGCTATCTCGATGCCCTGGGATATCAGCGCGATGAAATGATCGGTCACAGCCCCGCGGAACTCAACCTCTGGTCAGATCCGATTGACCGGCAGCGCTACATCGAGATTCTGGAACGTGATGGGAAATGCCTTAATCTTGAAGTGCGGTACCGAAAGAAGAACGGGGAACTCTTCTCGGGCCTGCTATCGGCAACGCTTATCGATCTGCACGGCGTCACCTGTATTCACTCGGTTGTTAGGGACATCAGCGAAATCAAGAAGGCGCAACAGCAACTCGAGGAATATCGCCTTCATCTCGAGAAGATGGTATCCGCGCGTACCGCCGAACTGGCCCAGGCCAAGGAAGCTGCCGAAGCCGCCAATCTCGCCAAGAGCACCTTCCTGGCCAACATGAGCCACGAAATCCGCACGCCCCTGAACGGCATCATCGGCATGACCCATCTGCTGAGGCGTGGCGGGGTCACCCCCGTCCAAGCCGACCGTCTCACTAAAATCGAAACATCCAGCGAGCACCTGCTCAACACCATCAACGACATCCTCGACCTCTCCAAGATCGAAGCCGGGAA
>CAZCJW010000038.1:0-17266 GCA_964499185.1 uncultured Propionivibrio sp.
GAACCAGTGACCCCTGCCGTGTGAAGGCAGTGCTCTACCGCTGAGCTAACCGCCCGCTGGAGGGGCAGGATTTAACCACAACAAACCCCTCCGGTCAAACAAAACTGAATCGTGTCAGTATTTTCCTAGTCCGTCGGCAATCACCGCCCCGATTCGCCCGCTCAAGAACAGGCGACAGTTGAAACAATTCCTTACAAACAACCACCGTGGAATACAGCACATGCTCGCAAAAATGGTCAGAATATATGTGTTTTAGTGAGCGACATGTTGGCTGATCGAGATTTTGCAAAACGAAGTAAGGGGCATGCAATGAACAGACGGTTCCTTGCAATTGCAGTATTGCTGCTGGGCGTAGCTGTTACCGGGAGTGCCTTCGCGGACAGGGGGCACTACCGCGGACGTGTTGGCGTGGGCGTAGTTTTTGGCCCCTACTGGGGACCGTGGTACTACCCTCCACCGTACTATTATCCGCCGTACTATCCGCCTGTGATCATCGAGCGGCCAGCGCCGCCGGTCTATATCGAACAATCGCCACCAATGGAAACCGCGGCAAAAACCGATTACTGGTATTACTGCCAATCGAGAGGCGGTTACTATCCTTATGTCAAGGAATGCCCGGACGGATGGTTGAAGGTGGCGCCTCGTCCTTAAGGCCGGGGCCAATTCGGAGAAGTTGATCATGAAACACGCGCATGCAGGTATCGCCGTGGCTGCCGCACTGATCCTGGGCGGGTGCGCCAGTATTCCGACCGGTCCCAGCTTGATGGCCCTGCCCGGTTCGAGCAAGACATTCGACCAGTTCCGGTTCGACGACGCGGAATGCCAGCGCTACGCATTCGAACAAATCGGCGGCACGACGGCGCAACAGGCCGCAAATCAATCAGCCGTGCAAAGCGCTGCGATTGGCACCGTCATTGGTGCCGTGGCAGGCGCGGCAATTGATGGCCACAGTGGAGCGGGGATTGGCGCGGGAACAGGACTCATCGTCGGCTCCATCGCCGGGGCGGAGTCGGGACAGCGTTCAGGCTATGGCACGCAGCGCCAGTACGACAGCGCCTACATTCAATGCATGTATGCCCGAGGGCACAAGGTTCCGGTTTCCGCGGAGATGGCGCGCTCTTTGCAACAAGCTCCCGCGGTTTATTCACCACCGGTTACCGTCGATGGCAAGAGCATTCCGCCGCCGCCCTCCGGAAATCCGCCGCCCCCGCCTCCGGGTTACTGAGCGCAAGCGCAACGCCTCATGCCGGACGGCCGCACAGCCGTCCGCTCGTTCGTACCATCCTTTACAATACGGCCTTTTGCTTTTTGGCCCATGAACATGATCCGTACACGTTTCGCCCCCTCCCCAACCGGCTTCCTGCACATTGGCGGCGCGCGTACCGCGCTGTTTTGCTGGGCGTTCGCCCGCCATCACGGCGGCCAGTTTGTGCTACGAATAGAAGACACCGACGTTGCACGCTCTACGCCGGAGGCGGTCCAGGCGATTATCGACGGAATGAACTGGTTGGGCCTGGCACACGACGAGGGCCCCTTTTACCAGATGCAGCGCATGGACCGCTACAAGGAAGTGATCCAGCAGATGCTCGCCGCAGGTCACGCCTACCACTGCTACACGACGCCGGAAGAACTCGAGCAGATGCGTGAGGAACAGCGCGCCAAGGGTGAAAAGCCGCGCTACGACGGCACCTGGCGGCCGGAACCCGGCAAGACGCTGCCGACGCCACCGGCCGGCGTACTACCCGTGATCCGTTTCAGGAACCCGACCGATGGTGTCGTGGCCTGGGACGACCTGGTGAAGGGCCGCATCGAGATCGCCAATGCGGAGATGGACGACCTGATCATCGCCCGCCAGGACGGTACGCCGACGTACAACTTCTGCGTCGTGGTCGACGATTGGGACATGAAAATCACGCATGTCATCCGGGGCGACGACCACGTCAACAACACGCCGCGGCAGATCAACATCCTCAAGGCATTGGATGCCGAGGTGCCGCTCTATGCGCACCTGTCGATGATCCTCGGCGACGACGGACAAAAGCTGTCCAAGCGTCATGGCGCGGTCAGCGTCATGCAGTACGACACGGACGGCTACCTGCCCGAAGCCGTGCTCAACTACCTCGCCCGCCTCGGCTGGTCACACGGTGACGACGAAGTGTTCTCGATGGAACAGTTCTGCGCGTGGTTCGATCTTGACCACATCACGCCGTCGGCCGCGCAGTTCAACACCGAGAAACTGAACTGGTTGAACGCCCACTACATCAAGCAGGCCGACAATGCTCGCCTGGCCCGGCTGGTGAAACCTCGCCTTGAAGCACGCGGAGTCAGCGTCACGGAAACCCCGTCGCTCGAAGCGATCATCGGCCTGTACAAGGAGCGCATCACCAACCTGAACGAACTCGCCGACGCTGCCGAGGTGTTCTATATCGACCTGACGCCGAACGCTGAACTCCTGGCGCAGCATCTGGCGCCGGAAGCGAAGCCGGCGCTGGCCGACTTCATCGCCGGCATCAAAGAAGTCGCTTGGGAAGCACCGGCGATCAGCGCGCTGATCAAGACCTGCATCGGCGCACACGGCCTGAAGATGCCCAAGCTGGCCATGCCGCTGCGCGTGCTGCTCACCGGTCAGGCACAAACGCCGTCGGTCGATGCAGTCGTGGCGCTGTTCCCGCGCGAACAGGTACTCAAGCGACTAGCCGCCGCAGCGTAATCTTCTCGCACCAAAACAAAGCCGGAACGCCCTCACGGACGTTCCGGCTTTTTCCTGGGTGACAGGTTCAGCGGCTGGCGCGGATCAGTTCGGCCAGGCGCTTGACGCCTTCTTCGATGAGCGGCGGCGGTACGGTGACAAAAGCCAGACGCAGCGCCTCGATCGAGGGATTGGCGGCAAAGAACGGCATGCCGGGGACAAAGGCGACGTTGTTCTCCACGGCCTTCGTGAGCAGGGCGGTAGCGTCCATGCCCTTGGGCAGTTCAGCCCACAGGAACATCCCTCCCTTCGGGCTGTTCCAGCGCACGCCTTCCGGCATATGCCGCGACAGGGCGGACAACATGGCCTGGCACTGATCGCTGTAGAGCTTGCGAATCGTCGGGATATGCGCATCGAGAAAACCGTCCTTGACCACTTCGTAGGCTGCCATCTGCGACAACGTCGAGGTATGCAGGTCGGTCGCCTGCTTGGCCTGGACCAGCTTGGCGCGCAAGGCTTCGGGAGCGATCACGTACCCGAGGCGGATGCCGGGCGCCAGCACCTTGGAGAACGATCCCATATAGACGGTGCGCTCCGGCGCCAGCGAACGGATCGAAGGCGGCGTGTCGCCGGCGTAGGACAGCTCGCCGTATGGGTCGTCTTCCAGGATCAGCAGATCAAGTTCGCGCGCCTTTTCGGCCAAGCGGTAGCGACGCTCCTCGGCCAGCAGCCGTCCGGTCGGATTCTGGAAGTTCGGCAAGCAGTAGAGGAACTTGGCCCCGCGCAGCGATTCACCCATCGTTTCCGGCATCACGCCGTCTTCATCGGAAGCAATCGACACGTACTTCGGCTCGAACAGCGAGAAGGCTTGCAATGCCCCGAGGTAGGTCGGCGTTTCGACCAGCACGGTATCGCCCGGATCGATAAGCACCTTGGCCAGCAGGTCCAGCCCTTGCTGCGAGCCGGACACCATCAGTACCTGATCGGGATGCACCGGCGCGTCGGCCGTGCTGTTGCGCGCGGCAATCCATTCACGCAGAGGGGCAAAACCTTCCGTCGTACTGTACTGAAGGGCCTCACGGCCGCTGGTGGTCAGCACGCGTTCCAGCGCCGCCAGCGTTTCCTTGACGGGGAAGGTCTCGGGAGCCGGCAAGCCGCCGGCAAACGAAATCACTTCCGGGCGTTCGGTTACCTTGAGGATCTCACGGATGGCGGAACTCTGGATTGCCCGCGCCCGCCCCGAAAAGAGCGTGTTGAAATCGGGAGAAACGACCGATCCGGGGATATTTTTCATCAAGGTATTGGTTTTCATTGAAGTCAATCGCTGATAAGGCCGGGACAACCTGGGATTCCCGGCCGGAAGTGGCTAAAGAAGGGCAGTTTACGCCTTTTTCCCCTGATCGTAAAAAGGTGTTGACCGACCGGAGACATACCTGCCAGCCAGCATCTGGCGCTTGCCTGCGAACCCCGGACGCTTCTGCAGGGCAAAGCCGGCGGCACCGAGCGACTGGCGCACCTGACCGGCAACCGACCAGGTTGCCAGCGTCGTCCCGGGCATCGCCAGATGCGCCAACGCGCGACAGATTTCGGGCGACCACAGCTCAGGATTCCTTGCCGGGGAGAAGCCGTCGAGATAGATCGCATCGACCGCCGCATCGAGGGCCGGCAACTGTTCGACGGCGTCGCCGAATACGAGTCGGAGAATGCACCGCCCTTTGTCCAGTTCGATCCGGTGTTCGCCGGTGACCAGCGGCGGCCAGCCAGCGCACAGCGCGGCGGACAACTCGGCGAATTCAGACCACGCCGCGTGCGCAGTCGCCAGGTCGAGCGACGAAAACGGGTGTTTCTCGACGGAGATGAACTCGAGCGTGCAGCAGCGCTGCGGATCGTTGCGCCAGGCCAGCCAGGTCGCCATGAAATTCAGGCCCAGACCGAAGCCGGTTTCCAGAATGGAAAACAAATCCTTGCCCCGCCAGCGCTCCGGCAAGCCGTTTCCGGCCAGGAACACATGCCGCGCCTGGTCGTGCCCGCCGGCGGCCGAATGATAGACATCGCCGTACGTCTCCGAAACAGGCGTTCCATCCGGTGCGAAGTTCAGGTGGGCAGGCTCGATCGAGGAAGGCATGGCAAGCGGGAAATACGTCCGGAAGGTCTGCGACTATACCGAACATCGCGGTGGTGCAACAGCGATGAGAAAACGAACCGGCGGCTGATCCTGGATACACAGCTTGCCTTTCTGCACCGTCAAATATCCGCGCCGTCAAGTCACTTGACCATCTTTGCAATTACAATACCGGGCACGCTACGGCATCCTTGCAGCTCGACCCCGAAGGCTGCATTCATCCCTCTTTTTTCACGGAAAAACACCATGAACCTACTCAACAAAATCCTCCTTCCGCTCGGTCTGGCCGCACTCGTGGCCGGAAACGTCCACGCCCAGAACAAGGAACTCGTGGTCGGCTCCAGCGCCACCTATCGCCCGTTCGCCTACGAAAACCCTGCCAAGGAAATCGTCGGCTACGACGTGGATATCATCAAGGCCGTGGCCCAGAAAGCCGGCCTGCAGATCAAGATCGTCAATACGCCCTGGACCGGCATATTCGCCGCCCTGAACAACGGCGACGTGGATCTGGTCATCTCCGGCGTGACGATCAACGAGAAGCGCAAGCAGTCGTATGACTTCACCGCCCCCTACTTTGAAGCACGCCAGCTTATCGGCACGCACAAGGACAGCACGGCCAAGGGCCTGAAGGATCTGGCCGGCAAGAAAATCGGCGTGGTCACGGGCAGCACGGGCGACGACATCGCCTCGCGCGAGTTCGGCAAGACCAACCCGGACATCAAGCGCTTCGAAAGCACCCCGGTGGCCATTTCCGAACTTGCCAACAGCGGTGTCGATGCCGTCATCGGCGACAACGGCGTGATCGCGTTCCGCGTGCAAGAGCACAAGCAACTGAAGACGGTGAGCGATCCCAACTTCCCGAAGGAATACTTCGGCATCGTCGTCAAGCAAGGCAACAAGGCGCTGCTCGACAAGCTCAACGCCGGCCTGGCCGCGATCAAGGCCGACGGCACCTACGCGAAGATCTACCAGACCTGGTTCCAGGCTGAAGCACCGGCGCTGCCCGCGCAATAACCGGGACCTGACGCCAACACATGGAACCGATCCTCTGGTTCGGATGGTTCCGCGCCGACATCATCGCCGAATACGGCGTGATGTTCTGGCGCGGCCTGCAAATGACCATCCTCGTTACTGTCATCTGCATCGTGCAAGGCACCGCGCTGGGCCTGGCCATCGGCCTGGCACGCCTGGCCGATGCACGGCACTCCCCGGCCCGACAGATTTGCCGCTACCTGCTGCGCTGGCCGTCGACGGTGTATGTCAGCTTCTTCCGCGGCACTCCGCTGTTCGTACAGATTCTGCTGATCCATTTCGCTGTCCTGCCGCTGTTCATCAATCCCGCGGACGGACTGCTGATCTCGGGTGAAACGGCGCGTAGCCTGAAACAGAACTATGGCGCGTTCATCTCCGGAATCCTGGCGCTGACGCTCAACTCCGGCGCTTATATCTCCGAGATCTTCCGCGCCGGGATCCAGTCGATCGACCGCGGACAGATCGAAGCCTCGCGCTCGCTGGGCCTTTCGTTCGCGCGAACGATGACCCACGTCGTGCTGCCGCAGGCCTTCCGGCGCATGCTGCCGCCGCTCGGCAACAACGCCATCGCGCTGCTCAAGGACTCCTCGCTGATCTCGGCCATCGGCCTGGCCGAACTGGCCTACACCGCGCGCACCGTTGCGGGCGCCTATTCCCGCTATTGGGAACCTTACCTTTCGATTTCATTGATGTACTGGACACTGACGCTGGGCCTCGCCTGGGCGGTAAAGAGACTGGAGGCTCGCTATGGACGAGGTGATACGCGTTGAGGGGCTGACCAAGAATTTCGGGCAACTTCAGGTGCTGCGCGGCATCGATTGCTCGGTCAAGTCTTCGGAAGTCGTTTGCGTGATCGGCCCCTCGGGCTCCGGAAAGAGCACGTTCCTGCGCTGCCTCAACGGCCTGGAAGAAGCGTCCGGCGGGCGCGTCTTGGTGCATGGCGTTTCGGTTCACGACAATAGCACGGACGTCGACGCCCTGCGCTCGGAAATCGGCATGGTGTTCCAGCGCTTCAACCTCTTCCCGCACATGACCGTGCTCGACAACATCACGCTGGCACCGACCAAGGTCCGCGGCGTTGCGCTCGAACAGGCCCGCGAACAGGCACGCGCCCTGCTCATCAAGGTCGGGTTGCTGGACAAGATCGACGCCTATCCGAACCAGTTGTCCGGCGGACAGCAGCAGCGAGTGGCGATCGCGCGCGCACTGGCCATGCAGCCGGCCATCATGCTCTTCGACGAACCGACCTCCGCGCTGGATCCGGAAATGGTTGGCGAAGTGCTCAGCGTCATGCAGACGCTGGCCGAGGAAGGCATGACCATGATGGTCGTCTCGCACGAGATGGGCTTCGCCCGGCGCGTGGCCAATCGCGTACTGTTCATGGACGAAGGCGTGCTGGTGGAAGAAGGAACGCCCGAGGAAGTCTTCGACCATCCGCGCGAGGAGCGCACCCGTCGATTCCTCTCCAGCGTCCTGTAAAGTCAGCCAGACTCAAGCGCCCCGATCAACCTAGTCCGAACCCGAGCGCGACCCGGTAGGTGACGAACGCCGCCAGATACGCCAGACCGAACAGGTAAACCGCCATCACGACCGGCATCCGCCAGCCGCCGGTCTCTCGCTTGACCGCCGCCAGCGTCGCGAGGCAATGAGGTGCGAAGACGAACCAGGCCAGCATGGCCAGCGCCGTGGCCAGGCTCCACGACTCTGAAATGCGATCGCTCAGCGCCTGTTCGGTTTCCGCTTCATCGTCCGAGGACAGCGAATACACCGTGCCCAGCGCGCTGACGACCACCTCGCGCGCCGCCATCGCGGGAATCAACGCCACGCTGAGCTGCCAGTTGAAGCCGATCGGCTCGAAGATGACGGACATCGCTTTGCCCATCTGGCCGGCGAAGCTGTACTCGATCGCTGATTCCTCCGCCCCTTCCGGCGCCCCCGGATAACTGGCGAGGAACCACAGCAGGACGCTGGAAATCAGGATGATGCCGCCAACCCGCTTGATGAAGATCACCGCGCGCTGCCACAGGCCGATCCCGACATTGCGCGCCGTCGGCATGTGATAACTCGGGAGTTCCATCATTAGCGGACGCACCTGCCGCCCGGCGGCGGTGAAGCGCTTGAGCACCCAGGCCACCCCCATCGCGCCGAAGATTCCGGCAATGTACAGGGCGAATAACACCAGGCCCTGCATCTGGAATAGCCCCCACACTTCCTGTTGCGGAATGAACGCACCGATCAACAGCGCGTAAACCGGGAGGCGCGCCGAACAGGTCATCAACGGGGAAATCATGATCGTCACCAGTCGGTCGCGCGGATTGCCGATGGTACGCGCCGCCATGATCCCCGGAATGGCACAGGCAAAACTGGACAGCATCGGAATGAACGACCGGCCGGAAAGGCCGACCCAGCCCATCAATCGATCGAGCAGGAACGCTGCGCGCGGTAGATATCCCGACTCCTCGAGCACCAGGATGAAGAAGAACAAGATCAGAATCTGCGGCAAGAACACCAGCACCCCGCCGGCCCCTGCGATGACGCCATCTACGATCAGGCTTTTCAGCCATCCGTCTTCCAGATAGCCACCGGCCAGTTCGCCCAGCGCCGCGGTCGCATCCTCGATCAATGTCATTGGCGCCTCGGCCCAGGCGAAAACCGCCTGGAATACCAGGAACAGGATCGCCCCCAGCAATAGCGGCCCCAGCACGGGATGCAACACGAAACGGTCAATGCGATCACTTGGCGTATGCGGGACGATCTCGTCGAGGCCGAGCTTCTGCAATATCTTGCGCACCGCGATATGGTCTCCATGCTCGGGGGCCTGGCTATCCGCCTCGGTCGCCACCGGTCCGGCACGCCACACGCCTTGGTCGTCGACCAGCGCCAGCAGCGACTCGACGCCGTCGCTTTGCACGGCAACCGTGCTGACTACCGGCATCCCGAGCTCGGCCGCCAGTGCCTCCGGAACAATCCGGATACCCCGCTTTTCCGCCAAGTCGGTCATGTTCAAGGCTACCACGCAGGCCAGCCCCAGCCGTTTGACGGCCAGCGCCAGCCGCAGGTTACGGCGCAGGTTGGTAGCATCGACAACGCACACGACCAGATCCGGCCGTTTCTCGCCGGTAGCCCGGCCGAAGAGCACGTCGCAGGTCACGCGCTCGTCCGGCGAACGCGGATAGAGACTATAGGCACCAGGCAAATCCAGTACGCGAATTGTCTTCCCTGATGCGGTCGTGAATCGGCCTTCCTTGCGCTCGACCGTCACACCGGAGTAGTTGGCAACCTTCTGACGGCTACCGGTCAACAGGTTGAACAGAGCCGTCTTGCCGCAGTTCGGATTGCCGACGAGAGCCATCAGCGGCCCGCTCGGATGAACATGGATCACCGCCTGATTCATGCCCGGACTCCTTCCATGGCCATCCGATCGATCGACGATGCCGACGCAGGAGCGTCGACCGGCACCACGCTGACACAGGCCGCCTCGGCACGGCGCAAGGCAAATGTCGATTGGCCGATGCGTACGACCATCGGGTCGCCGCCGGGGATCGCCTTGGCCATCAGGCGGACGTGCTCACCGGTGATGAAACCAATCTCCTCCAACCAGCGCTCCCATTCGGGTGACTGTGCCGGGGCGTCGACCTTCAGCACGGCCAAGGTCTCACCGATCGCTGCCTGATCCAGCGTTGAATACAAAACATCACGTTCATTGGTTTTCACTTCAAACTCCTGTCGCAGAAGCAACCGGTGATTACCGGCCGCGTCATGGGTCATCAGAAACGCCAGGTCAGCCCGGCGGTAATGCTGTGGGTTTTCGACTTCGGGCTTTCATCGTCGGTCGTGCGGATGTAACCGAGCGCCAGGTCGAGATCCTTGCTCGGCGAATAGATCGCGCCGATTTCGCCGAATTTCGAGCGCACCGTCTCTCCATCCGCGCGCGCGGATTCCGTCCCGAGGTCCAGCGCCAGCTTCCATTGTTCGGAAACGTCCCAGACCGGAGCGACCGAAAAACGCGTGTAATCGGTCTTGGGGTTGTCTTCAGAATGACGGAACCGGTCGCGCCCCACGCCAGCATTGAAATGAACCGCGCCAAAAGGCACTTCCTGGCTGAGGATAAAGGTCAGGTTGCCGGAGGTCTTGCCCGTGCCCAAACCATCGCTTTCGCGCTGTGAGCTGACGGGCGCGGCCAGTTCCGGCTTGATGGCCAGGCTGATTCCGGCCTCGTCGTTCTCGAAGAACCGCCACTTGGCACCGATCACCGTGTTGCCCATGCCGCTGGCGTCACCGCCGGGAATGTCGTTACGGATACGCGAATAGGCAATGCTGGCGAAGATATCGACCCTATCGCTCAGTCCATACGTATAAACCACCGGAACCGATTGCACCCGCTCCGTCTCCCCCGCAACCTTCGTCCGGTCAACGGCATACGACACCTCCAGCTGGTTCCCTCCCACTCCTTGACTACCGGTGTCGTCGGTAATCAGCGGCTGCAAGGCTGAAGAAGGAGCAGAAAAAGCCGCGAGGGCGACGAGTATGGCCGGAAAAGTGACACTACGGCCGAATTGGTTGAATGCGCAAACCACTACACGATCTCCTGACATAGAAAAAGTTCCGTGAGAATGGTTCGCATTCTAGATGATAATTATTATCGTCAGCAAGCCAAATCTGCAGATATTTCCTGTTCGCTTGCTGTTTTTGGATTGGGCATGAAACAAACACCAACTCGTGCCAAAATGTATCCAAAGCACACTGCTTTAGGCCACCTCTGCCCCACCCCGGAACAGGCGGCTTTGCCGACACAACACAAAAGGACAGGATTTACATGGACGTATGGCTAGCCCTCGGCATCACCCTGCTCGCCGGCCTAGCTACGGGAATCGGCAGCATCATCGCCTTCACCGCAAAAAGGACCAACTACCGATTCCTTTCTGTTGCCACCGGGTTTTCAGCCGGGGTCATGCTCTACGTGTCATTCGTTGAGATTTTTTTCAAGGGACAGGCCGCGCTTACCGAACGCTTCGGCGATTACTGGGGGCACTGGATCAACGCCGGCTCATTCTTCGGCGGCATGCTGATCATCGGCCTGATCGACAACCTGGTCCCGGCCGGAGAGAACCCCCACGAAATTCGGACCGAACGGGAGACGATGCCCCTGCACGACCCATCCGCGCCGCTGGCGCCATCGCCGGAGGTGAAGCAGGCACTGCATCTGCAGGAAGCTCGCAGCCACGGCCATGGACAAGATCACCACAAACTGATGCGCATGGGCCTCTTCACCGCGCTGGCCATCGGCATCCACAATTTCCCGGAGGGTCTGGCCACTTTCCTGGCCGCTCTGGAGAACCCGCACCTTGGGATCGCCATCGCGATCGCGATCGCCCTGCACAACATCCCCGAGGGAATCAGCGTTTCCGTGCCTATTTTCTACGCCACGGGCGACCGCAAGCGGGCCTTCATGTACTCACTGCTGAGCGGGTTGGCCGAACCGGTCGGCGCAGGAGTCGCCTACCTGGTACTCCTGTTCATCGCCGGCGGAAACGAAGCGGTGGTCCCACCGGAATTGATGGGAATCCTCTTCGGCGGCGTGGCCGGCATCATGGTCTACATCAGTCTGGACGAATTGCTCCCGACCAGCCGCGCCTACGGCAAGGGCCACGACAGTCTGTTCGGCCTTGTTGCCGGCATGGCCGTCATGGCGCTTAGCCTGTTGTTGATGAAATAGTCATGACGCCCGTACCGCTTGCGGCAACAATCCTTGAGCCGCGCTTTCAGGCATTCTGCTTCCGCAGTGCCGTGCTCATCTACGCACTGATCCTGGTGATCGGCTCGATACCCGGCGCACGTCAAGAGATTGGCGCGTTTGCCCCGGGAGGACTGCTGCACTCTCTGGCTTATTCCGGCCTGACGATCCTGCTGTTCCTCGGCAAAGGTGTCGGCCTGGCCGGGCGGAGCATCAATGCCGTGCTCATCGCGACAGCCATGGGCGCAGGCGACGAATTCGTACAGAGTTTCCTGCCGTACCGTGGAGCTTCCATGCTCGACTGGCTGGTCGACGTCACCGCGTCGCTGGTTACTGCGGCAGCGATGTGCCTCGTTTATCCGCGCCTGACGCGCGTCGCGACTGAAACAAGCGCACCATGACAACACCTTGGCACCGCACTCACTCGGGACCGAGCGTTTCCGCGAGTAACGGAGACGGCTCGCTCGCCCGCTGCTCATCAACCACCTGAACGAAGTGGCGAACGGTATTGCCACCGGCTTCCTTGGCCCGATACATCGCCTCATCCGCCCGTCGAAGAGCATTCTCTGTCGTATCGTTGCCCGAAAACAGGGTCATGCCGATACTCGAGGAGCACCGGTGCTCGACTCGCTTTCCCGACGCGGCCCCGCTCTCATCGCCGATAACAAACGGCGACGCCAGGCGCAGCCGGATTTTCTCGGCAACGACAGCGGCCTGCCGGAGGGACACATCCGGGTCGTGCGCGAGGGCTGACAGGATTACCACGAATTCGTCGCCGCCAAAGCGCCCCACACTATCGCTCTCGCGAACGCAGGCCCGCAGACGATTGGCTGTCTCGATCAACAACAGGTCACCGATGTCATGCCCACACGTATCGTTCAGCGGCTTGAAGTTATCCAGGTCAAGGAACATGAGCGCGCCAAAGACCGCATTTCGTCGGCAGGCAGCAATTGCTGTTTTCAAGCGATCCAGGAGCAGGCGGCGGTTGGCAAGCTGGGTCAGCGGATCGAAAAAGGCCAGCTGACGAACCTGCTCCTCCATCTGTCGCCTCTCCGAAATATCCCGGCAGATGCGGCTATACCCTGCGAGTTTTCCCCGGGCGTCGAACTGAGGCGTGGACAATATTTCGGTCCAGATCCAGCCCCCGTCCTTGCATCGCAGGCGTGCGTCAGCGGTCATTCCGTGCGCTGAAACGTCAGACGGCAGATGGGCATCGACACGTTCGACCATCTCCGCAAAACTCGCCTGTCCCGCTTCGTCAAACAGATCCGGCAGATGACAACCGACAATCTCTTCATCGGCATACCCCGCCACGCGCCTGAACGCTGCATTGACCGAGATGACGAGGGCCTTCGAGTCGGCAATCGCGATGGCCTCCGAACTGGAATCGAACACCGTCGCATTGATGCGTTGCAGGCGCTCCGCCTCGATTCGCTCGATAATCGCCTGCCGCTGCCGGCGGTAATACGCGAAACTCAGCGCGACGATTGCCACCAGTACGGTGCTCACCACGGTCAGCAATGCACGCGCCTGGATCTCCCAATTACGCAGCGCGACCTCGCGATCGATATCCGTCACGACGGCCACCGGATAGGCACGGGACGCCCTAAAAGCCGTGAGCACAGAGCGCTCGGCAACGGAACGTTCGATAATTCCGGACTCCACTTCCTCGAGTCTCATTTGGCGCATCAGGCTCTGCTGCATATCCCCGGGATGCTCCTCCGGGTCCGTGCTCATCAATAGCACGCCGTCATACCTCAACACTCTTACCACCCCCTCGCCCTCTCCGACCTTCCGCGAAAACAGGTTGAGAAAATAGTCCGGGTTCAGGGCAAACAACACGGTAAGCACCCGATCTTCCAACCTGACCGTTTGCGTCACCGGAATAAAGGTCGGCGCTGTACTTTCGACCGGCCCGCCTTGGACAGGGCGACCACTGACGAAGTCACGCCCAACCCAGGGAGTACCGACTCGAAGCAATTCCTGCCCTCCCGAACCGAGAGGAAGAAAACGCGCGGTCTCGATCGTCAGGTCGACATTGTCAGAATTTGAGCTCGCGACGATGCGCCCGGTCTCATCGACAAACGACATCGAACGCAAATACGGGGCACGGGCGAGCGTCGAGGAAAAACGGGGGGATCGGCCACCCGGTTCGGCTTGGTCGAACCCTCCGGAGAGCGCATGCGCGGCAATCAACCCAATGACATGGAGGTTATGGGTAATCAGATCCTCGAAACTGCGCGAATGCAGTGCGGACACCTCGAGACCGGCCACAATGCTGTCAGCGCGCAAACGCGCGATGGTGAAGGCGGTGATCGCCGCCATGCCGCCAACGAACAACACCACCGCGATGATAAACGCGCGTCTCAGTTGTTCGAGGCGTTGGTTCATCGCGCCACGATCGATTCGAGTTTGTGACGCCTCGCTGCATCAAGCAGGCGCCCATCGCGCTTGACATCACCGACAAAACGTTCCAGGCGCTCGAACCAGGCCCCATCCCCGGGCTTTACGGCATACGCGTAAGGAGTCACATGATAGGTGCCGGTTGGCGACACCAGACGGGCCCAGTCGGCGTTTGCAAGAAAGCGCTGGCTGTATGGATAATCGGTCATGAAGACGTCGGCGCGCCCCGACTCAACCTCCTGCTCCCGCGCGAACGGCGTATCGAGGACAACCAGATGGGCGGCCTTAAGCTTGGCTTTCATGACCGGCTCATGCAGGGTTCCCTTGGCCACCGCCACGACCACCCCTGCCTTGTCGATGTCATCCCATTTGACGATGCGGCGATTGCTCCGACTGGTAATCGCGTAAATATCGCTGGCCAGGTGTGGCGAGGTGAAACGCAGTTTTTCCGCACGGGCGGGTGTAACACCTATCGCAAACATGGCCACATCGCAACGATCCCCGGTCACATCATCGATCAGCCGGGAAAACGAGCTATCGACGAACTCGACGCCAACACCGAGATCCTTGCCGAGTTCGTTCGCCATGTCGACATCGACACCCGAAAGTTGCTGCGTCTTGGGATTACGATACGTGATGCTGTAATAATCCGGCCAGACGCACACCTTGACCCGCTTCTCCGCAAGTATTCTGGAGAGACGCCCGGAATCCCCCGGAGCGGCCAAAGCCCACGAACACGCTGAAGCCAGCGCAACCGACAACGCCATCAGTTCAACTGTACTGCGCATAATCGATCTCCCCAAGCCAACCTTACTGGTCCCGCAAGACATCTGGCACCCGGCAGAAATCATCGCTCACCGGCACAACAGTGCGGCCATATTCCAATGTCCGTCGCACACGAATAACGTTACAACAAACACGGCAAATACAGAAACTCATCGAAACGAGGAAGGATGCAGCCGCTCTTTCATGCGCCAAGCACTGCGTGATGGACGACGAGTCACTATAAAGGACTCGGGCGCGAAAGAACAAGGGAGCAACGAAAACCAGCGGAGACGCATGCGGCAAACCATCGTTATCGGCGCCCACAGCAGTCCGTCGGGGAATATGGTACCCCCCTGTCCTCGCGCGGAATGTCGACACCTTCGGCCAAGCAGGTCGCCAAAGGGTAAAGCGGCGGCGAGTCAAGCATCGAAAGCGCCACCGTTTTCCTGTCGCAGACGCGGCCGGTGATTGCCGGCCGCGTCATGGGTCATCAGAAACGCCAGGTCAGCCCGGCGGTAATGCTGTGGGTTTTCGACTTCGGGCTTTCATCGTCGGTCGTGCGGATGTAACCGAGCGCCAGGTCGAGATCCTTGCTCGGCGAATAGATCGCGCCGATTTCGCCGAATTTCGAGCGCACCGTCTCTCCATCCGCGCGCGCGGATTCCGTCCCGAGGTCCAGCGCCAGCTTCCATTGTTCGGAAACGTCCCAGACCGGAGCGACCGAAAAACGCGTGTAATCGGTCTTGGGGTTGTCTTCAGAATGACGGAACCGGTCGCGCCCCACGCCAGCATTGAAATGAACCGCGCCAAAAGGCACTTCCTGGCTGAGGATAAAGGTCAGGTTGCCGGAGGTCTTGCCCGTGCCCAAACCATCGCTTTCGCGCTGTGAGCTGACGGGCGCGGCCAGTTCCGGCTTGATGGCCAGGCTGATTCCGGCCTCGTCGTTCTCGAAGAACCGCCACTTGGCACCGATCACCGTGTTGCCCATGCCGCTGGCGTCACCGCCGGGAATGTCGTTACGGATACGCGAATAGGCAATGCTGGCGAAGATATCGACCCTATCGCTCAGTCCATACGTATAAACCACCGGAACCGATTGCACCCGCTCCGTCTCCCCCGCAACCTTCGTCCGGTCACGGGCATACGACACCTCCAGCTGGTTCCCTCCCACTCCTTGAGTACCGGTGTCGTCGGTAATCAGCGGCTGCAAGGCCAGAACCGGAGATGAAAAGATGTTGGTGGCAGCCATGGTGGCTCCAAGCAGAACGGCACGGCAAGAACCAACTAACGTTTTTTTCATAGCGTCATTTCCTGAAGAAAAATAGGCACATTGCAATCAAGCTCAAGCCGCTGGATAGCTCCTGAAAGTCTGATATCGATTCAGTTTCCCGCACCGAAGGCCGGGAAACTCCAGCAACTCGGAAAGGGCGCCGCATCCACCGCCTCCGCCGTCATGTCCAGTGAAGCATCGGCGGTTTCCGCGACATTGCTCTTGAATGCCGGAAGCACAAACATCCGCGATCGTTCCGACATCGAGATAAAACTGGAGAAGACCCAAGACTGCCACCCGGACGAGCCCCCGTCGTAAGCCGTCACGGAACGTGACTCGATCTCCCTCCGAAACGGCAAAATCTGCAATACGAAGCCAATCCGACGTTGCACGGTCTAACTCCCATGTTTGACCATCTGAACGATTGGCGGTGAAGAAATGGACCGGCTCGTTGTCGGATCCCATCCTGGCCGCCCTCCGCACCCCAAAGAAGGTCATTTGCACACACCGCCAAAACACTTGACGGCACCTGCGACAGGCCGGTCTCCGGGCTCGCGAGGGGAAGCCGGCATACCGGACTCCCGATGCATCGCCTTCCCGGGCCGTTCGCGCACGCCATTCAAGAATGACGCCACGTAGCGATCCAGTGACTGGCTCTTCCGGGGAGGAAGAGCCGTGATGCACCTGCACTCACTTACCGTTGCGGGGGCAGCCGGGGAATTGCGGCGACATGGGCCGCGCACCCCGTTCCCGTTTAACCCGCCGACGAAAAAACCGGACGGGCACCTGTTGCGTTATTACTTCATGACATCCGGAATTTCGTAGGCTTCCGGATGAACTTGTTACTGCTCGACATCAAAGTACGGCGGCTACCGTTATCTTTTCGTATTCCCGGACTCGACTCCCCGGCGCATTTTTTCCCGCATGCGCCCCATGCCAAGGTAATAGCCGATGAAGCCGGCGCCGAGTGCTGCCTGCAGGGCGAAGAGCATCGATTCGATTTCGCCGCTGACCGGTTCGATCAGTGGCGAAAACCACGGCTCATAATCCGGGGCGATCTTGCCGATCATTTCTTCGGCTTGCCCGTCGGCCCCGGCGAAGATCTCAACTTCTTCGCCATCGGGGCCGGCCGCCGGCTTCTCGACAATCCACAGGGGAATCAGCGCCAGTACGATGACGGCGAGGATCAGCAGGATGTTCTGAGTACGCTTCATGCCCGCACCTCCGATGTTTCGGCCAGCTTCATGCTGC
>CAZCJW010000039.1:0-17174 GCA_964499185.1 uncultured Propionivibrio sp.
AATGGCTGGGCGCGGAAGGCGAGAACAAGCTGACCGACTGGGACATCTCGCGCGATGCACCCTATTTCGGCTTCGAGATACCAGACGCGCCGGGCAAGTACTTCTACGTCTGGCTCGACGCGCCGATTGGCTACATGGGCTCGTTCAAGAACCTGTGCCACAGGAAGGGCATCGATTTCGACGAGTACTTCAAGCCCGATTCCAAGACCGAGCTGTACCACTTCATCGGCAAGGACATCCTCTACTTCCACGCGCTGTTCTGGCCCGCCGAACTGCAGCACGCCGGCTACCGCACGCCGAGCGGCCTGTGCGTGCACGGTTTCCTGACCGTCGACGGCGCCAAGATGAGCAAGTCGCGCGGCACCTTTATCACCGCGGAAAGCTATCTGCAGACCGGGCTCAACCCCGAATGGCTGCGCTACTACTACGCCGCCAAACTCAACAGCACGATGGAGGACATCGACCTCAACCTGGAAGACTTCGTCGCCCGCGTGAATTCCGACCTCGTTGGCAAATACGTCAACATCGCCAGCCGCTGCGCGGGTTTCATCGGCAAGAAGTTCGACGGCAAGCTCGCGGACACCGACGCGGAATGGCTCAAGCCGCTGCGCGAGGCTTCCGCGTCGATCGCACAGGCGTACGAAGCCCGCGAATTCAGCCGCGCGCTGCGCGAGATCATGGCGCTCGCCGATGCCGCCAACGTCTTCGTCAACGACAAGAAGCCGTGGGAACTGGCCAAGCAGGAAGGCAAGGACCCCGAACTGCACGCCGCGTGTTCGCAGGCCATCGAAGCCTTCCGCCTGCTCACGCTGTACCTGAAGCCGGTGCTGCCGAAGGTCGCCGAAGCCGTCGAGACCTTCCTCAACGTCGCGCCGCTCGACTGGACCGACGCCGCGACGCCGCTGCCGACCGGCCACGCGATCAACGCCTACAGCCACCTGATGACACGTGTCGATCCCAAACAGATCGCCGCGCTGGTCGAGGCCAACAAGGTAACGCTCGCTCCCGTTCCGGAAGCCGCGCCGCAGAAGCACGCCGAGAAGCAGGAAAAGGCCGCAGAAGTCGCCAAGGCAACCGCCGAAGCCGGCCCGCACATCTCCATCGACGACTTCATGAAAGTGGAATTGAAGGTGGCGAAGATCGTCGACGCCGGGCACGTCGAAGGCGCCGAAAAGCTGATCCGCCTGTCGCTCGACGTCGGCGAGGAGAAACCGCGCCAGGTCTTCGCCGGCATCAAGTCGGCCTACGATCCGGCGCAGCTGATCGGCCGCCTGACGGTGATGGTCGCCAACCTCGCGCCGCGCAAGATGAAGTTCGGCATGAGCGAAGGGATGATCCTCGCCGCCTCCGATGCGGAAGGCAAGACGCCCGGGATCTTCCTGCTCGCTCCCGACACTGGAGCCCAGCCCGGCATGCGCGTAAAATAAATTTCCATGCAAACGTCGCAACCCACATTGCGCCCGCGTCTGACGCTCGCCATCCTCCTCTTCGCCGCGATCGATATTGTCGGGATGGTCCTGTTCGCCACGGGAGCCATGTGGTTCGTGCACGGGAAACCGCTGTTCATCCCCGACTTTCCCGGCAGCATGGTTGAAGCCGGAATATCCATCGGGGGTGGGCTACTGATGATGTTCTGGGCCGCAGCTCAAATCCTCCGGGAGCTGCTCAGGCACCCCGACAAGAAAAACCGGGAGCCCGACCGATAATGTCCGGACTGGCGCTGATCGACTGGGTTCTGATTACCGCCCTGATCTGGTTGGCCCTCGGCATTGTCGGTGTTTTCGTCCCTCACCGCTTTACCCTCATCAGTCGCGTCCTGTTCCCGCTGGGCGCCACCAACAGCCTCGTGCTGGCCATCTTGGCGCTGGTCGGCCTGGTTTCGGACACGCAGGAACTGATCCTGCCGATCGGGCTGCCTGGCCTCCCCTTCCACCTGCGGCTCGACGCGCTGTCTGCCTTTTTCCTCTTCCTGCTTGGCGCCGCATCGGCCGGCATTTCGATCTATGCCGCCGGGTATTTCCGCAAGGGCGAAGGCTCGGCGCTCGGCCTGCAGTGCCTGCTCTACCACGTCTTCCTGACCAGCATGGCCTTCGTGCTGCTGGCCAACGACGGCTATGCCTTCATGGTGGCCTGGGAGACGATGGCACTCAGTTCGTTCTTCCTGGTCACCTCCGAGCACCGCCACGCCGAGATCCGACGCGCCGGCTACCTCTATCTGCTGATCGCGCACATCGGCTCGGTCGCTATCCTGCTTTCTTTCGGGCTCATGGCCGGAAGCACCGGCGACTATACCTTCGACGCCATGCGCCAATTCGCCGATGGTGCGTTCTGGCGAACCACGGCCTTCCTGCTCGCCCTCGTCGGATTCGGCGCCAAGGCTGGCATCCTGCCACTACATGTCTGGCTGCCGGAAGCCCACCCGGCAGCGCCTTCTCCCGTCTCGGCAATGATGAGCGGCGTGATGCTGAAGACGGCCATCTACGGGTTGTTGCGCGTCAGCTTCGACCTGCTGCATGCGCATACGTGGTGGTGGGGACTGCTACTGCTGCTGGTCGGGTTGGCCACCGCACTGTTCGGGGTCGTCTTTTCCGCGGTACAAACGGACATGAAACGGCTACTCGCCTATTCGTCGATCGAGAATATCGGCCTGATCACCCTGGGCATGGGCCTGGCCCTGATCTTCCGCGCCTTCGGCATGACCGGGTTCGCCGCCCTGGCTCTGACCGCAACGCTCTACCACTGTCTGAATCATGCTTTTTTCAAGAGCCTGCTGTTCCTGTCTACCGGTTCGGTACTGCACGCCACTGGCGAACGCAATCTCGGCAAGCTCGGCGGCCTCATCCACCAGATGCCATGGGTCGCCTGGCTGGCGTTGATCGGCGTGCTGGCCTCGGCCGGACTGCCGCCACTCAACGGGTTCGTGTCGGAGTGGCTGCTGTTGCAGAGCTTCTTGTTCACCCCGGAGGTGCCGCACGGCTACCTGAACATGCTGCTGCCGGTGTTCGCCGCCGCCATCGCCCTGATTGCCGCGCTGGCCGGATTTACCATGGTCAAGTTCTTCGGCATCGTTTTCCTCGGCCAACCACGCGAGGAAAAGCTGGCGCAGGCACACGACGCGTCTCGCCTCTCTCGCCTCGGGCTGCTCTGGCTGGCAACCGGCTGCGTTCTGCTTGGCCTGATGCCTAACGTAATCATCAGCCTGCTCGACCCGGTCGTGGAGTTGCTGATTGGTTTTGGCCGGCAACTCGACGCCCGGACGGATAACTGGCTCTTCCTCGCGCCGTTCTACACGGAACGCGCCAGCTACAGTCCAATCATCTTCTTCTGCGGCATCACAGTCCTGACACTCATCTCCTGGCGTGCCGTGCGTCGCTTTTTCCACGACCGATCCAAACGTGTGCCGGCGTGGGACTGCGGCTTCCCGCTGCAAACCGGGCGCATGCAGGACACCTCAGAGGGCTACAGCCAGCCAATCCGTCGAATCTTTTCACCGTTCTTCAAGCGCACGCGACAGCATCCGTCGCCTTTCGATGCCCAGCCACGCTATCTCTCCATCGTCGAAGACCCTCTTTGGTACTGGCTGTACCTGCCGGTGGCCTGGATCATCGAGCGCTGCACCCGGGTGGTGGACTTCCTGCAGCGCGGACGGATTGCCATCTATCTCCTGTACAGCTTCATGACGCTGATTACCCTTCTCGTGCTGACACGCGGATGAATTTCTACGCCCTCCTCGCCCAACTGATCGAACTGGTTTCGGCCCTGCTGCTGGCCCCGTTGCTGGTCGGCTGGGTGAACCAGTGCCGGGCGTGGCTGCAAAACCGTACGGCGCCACCACTGCTGCAAACCTACTTCACACTGCACAAGCTCTTCCGCAAGGAAGTCCTGCTGGCGCACAACGCCTCGCCGCTGTTCCGCGCCGCCCCCTACGCCATCTTCGCCTGCATGGCGCTGGCCTCGGCCATCGTGCCGACGTTATCCACCAACCTGATCCTCGCTCCCGCCGCCGACGCCATCGCCTTTGTCGGCCTGTTTGCCCTGGCCCGCGTGTTCATTGCCCTGGCCGGAATGGACGTCGGCACCTCTTTCGGCTCGCTGGGCTCGCGCCGAGAAATGCTGATCGGATTCCTCGCCGAACCCGCCCTGCTGATGATTTTCTTTACGACATCGCTGATTTCCCACTCCACTTCACTGTCAATGATCGTGCAGACGCTGGCCCGCACCGACCTGATCATCTACCCGAGCCTGGCCTTTGCCGGGACGGCCTTTGTCATGGTCTCGCTGGCTGAAAATGCACGTGTTCCGGTGGACAATCCGACCACGCACCTTGAACTGACGATGATCCACGAAGCGATGATCCTCGAATACTCGGGACGGCATCTGGCCCTCATCGAATGGGCCGCCGGCCTGAAACTCTTCGCCTACTCCTGCCTCGGCATCGCCCTGTTCGTGCCATTCGGCATTCCCGCTACGGCGCGGCCAAGCGCTCTGGTAATCGCCTTCGGATACATGCTCATCAAGCTGGCGATCGGCGGTTTCATCCTGGCCCTGATCGAAACGCTCAGCGCCAAGATGCGCATCTTCCGCGCCCCCGAGTTCCTCGGCACCGCGTTCCTGCTCGGCGTCCTGGCCATGCTGGTACACCTGCTGCTGGAGGCTGGCCGATGATGTCCGCGATCACTCTTCCCGGCGCATTGAGCAGCCAGCTCATCAATCTCTGCGCCGCCATCATGCTGCTGCTCGGTTTTGCCATGCTGGCGCAGCGACGCATCCTGTCTTTGATCAACCTGTTCATGCTGCAGGGCGTGGTGCTCTTCGTATCGACCTTCATCGTCGCGTACACCACGGGCCAGAGCCACCTGTACTGGTCGGCCGGATTGACCCTGACGCTCAAGGTCATTGCCCTGCCTTACATTCTCCATCGCCTGATCCGCAAGCTGTCGGTCAAGTGGGATGTCGAAACGATCATCAACATTCCGACCACCATGCTCGCCGGCATTGCCCTGGTCATCATCGCCTTCAATGTGGCCCAGCCGATTTCCCTGCTCTCCGGCACGATCATGCGCGCCACTATCGGCGTGGCGCTGGCCTGCGTGCTGCTGTCCTTCCTGATGATGATCACGCGCAGCAAGGCGGTACCGCAGGTAATCGCTTTTCTGGCCATGGAGAACGGTTTGTTCTTCGCTGCCACCAGCGCCACCTACGGTATGCCCATGGTCGTCGAACTGGGCATCGCCCTCGACGTGATGGTCGGCATGGTTATCTTCGGTGTGTTCTTCTTCCAGATCCGGCAGCAGTTCGACAGCCTGGATATCCGGCAGATGGAAAGGATCAAGGAAGAATGATCGAACTCGTCCTGGTCCTGGCCATTCCCCTCCTCACCTCCGCCGCACTGGCGATGGTCGGCCATCGCCACTACGCCGCCCTGGTCAACATCGCCGGCAGCCTGTTGACGCTGCTGGCGGCAGCGCTGCTGACCGTTCGCGTCATCAGTGACGGCCCGCTGAACGCGCTCGAAGAACAGTTCTTCGTCGACCCGCTCAACGTCTTCCTGATCGCCCTGACCGCGCTGGTCGGCTTCACCACCTCCGTGTTCTCGCGCCCCTACATGCGCATCGAGCACGATCACGGGAAACTGTCCGCCGGGCGCCTGCGGCTCTACCACAGCATGTTCCAGATGTTCATGTGCACCATGCTGATCGCCCTGTCGACCAACAACATCGGCATACTCTGGGTTGCCATGGAGGCGGCCACGCTGGCGACGGTCTTGCTGGTCGCCCTGTACCGGACGCCCGCCAGCCTGGAAGCCGCCTGGAAATATTTCATCCTGTGCGGCGTCGGCATCGCCCAGGCACTGTTCGGCACCATCCTCATCTACTTCGCGGCGGAACAGGTCTTCATCCACGAACAGGGCGCGATGCTGTGGACGCATCTCTACGCCTACCGTACCGAACTCGAACCGACCGTCCTGTCGCTGGCTTTCGTTTTCATGATCGTAGGCTATGGCACCAAGACCGGCCTGGTGCCGCTGCACAACTGGCTGCCGGACGCCCACGCCGAAGGCCCGACACCGGTTTCCGCCGTGTTGTCCGGCCTGCTGCTCAACGTCGCCCTGTATGCCATCATCCGCGCCAAGGTACTGGTGGACGGCGCGCTCGGGACGCATTTCGCTGGCAACCTGATGATGGGTTTCGGGCTACTGACCGTGGTTGTCCCGGCGTTCTACCTGTCTCGGCAAAAGGACGTCAAACGCCTGTTCGGCTTTTCCTCGATCGAACACATGGGGCTGATCACCTTTGCCTTCGGCATGGGCGGCGGCGTCGCCAGCTTTGCCGGTCTGCTGCACATGACGGTGCACTCGTTGACCAAATCGGCCATCTTCTTTGCCGTCGGCCACGCCGCCCAGATGGCTGGCACGCAGGTCATCGACGACATCAAGGGGCTGATCAAGCGCTCGCCAACCATCGGCTGGGGATTGATGCTCGGCACCCTGGCCATCCTGGGGATGCCGCCTTTCGGCGTGTTCACCAGCGAGTTCATGATCCTGACCACGGCCATCAAGCACTACCCGTGGGCCACGCCTATTCTGCTCATTGCCCTGAGCGTTGCCTTTGCATCGATGTTCGGCAAGGTGCAGAACATGGCGTTCGGGGAACCGACA
Organism: uncultured Propionivibrio sp.; assembly: GCA_964499185.1. Classification (GTDB taxonomy): domain Bacteria; phylum Pseudomonadota; class Gammaproteobacteria; order Burkholderiales; family Rhodocyclaceae; genus Propionivibrio. The sequence continues at coordinate 6,659 of CAZCJW010000039.1, forward strand.
GTGCGACCGCTCGCACACAACCCCGCATTGCTGCCGGTTTTTCTCCATCTGGGGCTTGTGCTGGTACTCGGACTGTGGATTCCGCCCTACCTAAACGAATGGTTCCGCCAGGCGGCCCGTATGGTCGGCTAAACGATAGAACAGAAAGCCGGGTTATCCATGCAATTCCTCAACCAGACCATCGAATTCGAAGCCCTCGCCGATCATACGGTTCCCACCTATGCCGCCTGCGTCGACGAGAGCGAGCTGCTGGCCTTTTGCGACGCAGCCCATGCCAATGGCCGGCGCATTGTGGCCCTGTGGGGAAGCGACGAGCGCAATCGGGAACCCCACCTGGGTTTCGCTCTGCATGTCGCCGTAGACCTTGTCGAGGGCCTGGCATGCCTGACCCTGCCGCTGGCCTCCGAAACCCCCACCTTCCCCGACCTCTCCATGCGCTTTCCCGCCGCGAACCGCATGCAGCGTGCAGTGATGGACATGATCGGAGCGCAACCGGACAGCGGCGATACGCGTCCGTGGCTGCGCCATGCCAACTGGCCGGCCGACTACCATCCGCTGCGCAGCGATGCGCCGGACAAGCAGCACGCCACGCAGAACGAGGAGTACGCCTTTGTCCGCGTGGAAGGCGACGGCGTCCATGAGGTTCCGGTCGGACCGATCCACGCCGGCGTCATCGAGCCGGGCCACTTCCGTTTTTCGGTCATGGGCGAAAATGTCCTGCGCCTGGAACAGCGGCTGGGCTGGAAACACAAGGGGATCGAACGCTGCTTTGCCGGCATGGGCCTTGGTGAAGGCGTCCGGCTGGCCGGCCGGATCTCCGGCGATTCGACGGTGGCCTACGCGTGGGCCTACAGCCAGGCCGCGGAGGCGATTGGTGCGGCGACCCCGCCAGCGCGTGCCTTGTGGTTGCGAGCCCTGATGCTCGAGCGTGAGCGAATCGCCAATCACCTGGGCGATCTCGGCGCCATGGGCAATGATGTGGCGCTGGCCTTCGGGCTGATGCAGTTCATGCGCCTCAAGGAAGACTGGGTTCGGCTGAATGCCCGCCTGTTCGGCCACCGCTTCATGATGGATCGCATCGTTCCCGGCGGGGTGACTGTCGATCTCGACGAGCCGGGCGCGCAGGCCCTCTTCGCGCAATGCGAGGGGCTCGAGAGCGAATTGCGGATGCTCAAGAACATCTACGACGAGCACGCCGGATTGCAGGACCGCTTCCTGACCACCGGGCGTCTCACCCCGCACGTAGCCAAGTTGCTCGGGATCATCGGACTGGCCGGAAGGGCCAGCGCGCAACACTGGGATTTGCGCTGCAATCATGCCTGCGTTCCGTATGACCAGCTGACCCCGCGCATGGCCATCGAGCGTAACGGCGATGTCGCGGCGCGGGTGCTGGTGCGCTTCGCCGAAATCAAGGAATCGCTGCACCTCATCCGCAGGATCCTGCGCGAGATGCCTGAAGGGCAGGTCCGCTGCGAGGTGCGCAGCGAAGCGGACAAGCGCGGCCTGGGCTGGATCGAAGGCTGGCGCGGCGACATTCTCGTCGCTGTGGAAACCGGCGCCGAAGGCAAGATCCGCCGCTGCCACTGCCACGACCCCTCCTGGCAGAACTGGCCGGCACTTGAGCACGCGGCGATTGACAACATCGTTCCCGATTTCCCGTTGATCAACAAGTCGTTCAACCTGTCCTACGCCGGACCGGACCTTTAGAAAGCAACGCCCATGTTTCCGATGCTCCGACAGATTCTCCGCGCCGGCATTGTCACGGAACCGGCCCCCGAGGCAGACATCGCCCTGCGCGTGACGTCGCAACGGCTTTCCGAGGCCATGCTCGCGCAACTCGGCCGCGCGCTCGTCATCCGCCACGTCGACGCCGGTTCGTGCAACGCCTGCGAGCTGGAAATCCATGCACTGAACAATCCGTACTACAACCTGGAAGCGCTGGGTATCAAGTTCGCGGCCAGCCCGCGCCATGCGGACATGCTGCTGGTCACCGGCCCGGTGGCCAAGAACATGGAGGTCGCCGTCAAGCGTGCCTACGAAGCTACCCCTGAACCCAAACTGGTCGTGGCCGTCGGCGATTGCGGCTGCACCGGCGGCATCTTCGGCGAAAATTACGCGTCCTGCGGCCGCGTCTCCAACGTCATTCCGGTCGACGTCTGCATTCCCGGCTGTCCGCCTACTCCGTTGCAATTGATCCAGGGAATCCTCGCCGCAATCGCTCCGGAAACTGCGCCGGCCGACAAGACATGATGATCGTTACGCGCCGGCTAATGATCCACGGACGTGTCCAGGGCGTGGGTTTCCGGTGGGCGCTGATGGCCGAGGGAAGAAAACTGGGGCTCGACGGCTGGGTACGCAATCGTAGCGACGGGAGCGTCGAAGCGCTGGTCAGCGGACCCGTTGAAGCTGTCGACATACTGACTTCCTGGGCGCACCGAGGACCATCGCATGCACGCGTGGATCGCCTGACCTGGCAGGACGAGCCAAGGGATGAAAACCTGAAGCTCAGCGGCAAATTCACGCAGCAGCCGACCGTGTAGGCAAAGAGCGGCAAAATGCACTTAACCGGTGGAGAAAAAAAGAACTAGAATTTCAGTGTATTCCGGCTAGCCGCAAGCGCCATGACCAGCCGGGATGCGAGGGAGTTGAAGAGTTCAAGAATCGGTTCTGCTGCCGACAATTGGGAAGATGGCTCTCTAGCCCACGGCAGAATCCATTCCGAAAAAAGGGACGCACATGGAATCCCAAGAGAAGAAAACGCCCGCCCCGCCCTTGCAAGCGCAGGGTGCTGCCTTGCGGCTGGTCTTCACCTACGCAGCCTTTTCCTTCCTCTGGATTTTGTTCTCCGACGAGGCTGTTGGCTACCTGTTCTCCGACCCGGCCCAGATCGTTCTGGTCAGCACCTTGAAAGGATGGCTGTTCGTCGCTGTAACATCCCTGCTGCTTTACGTACTGGCACGGCGGCTATTTACGCAAATTCAGGCGCACGCCACCCGTGAACAGGAGGCACGCACGGATAGCCAGCGCACGCACCAGTTGCTCGCCACGCTCGTTGACACTTCCAGTGACGTGGTTTATGCCAAGGACCCGCAAGGCCGCTACCTGTTATTCAACCGCGAAGCCGGACGAATCACCGGCCGGGACGCAGACACCATCATCGGCCGGGACGATTCGGCGCTTTTCCCCTCGGCCATAGCCGGCCTGATTCAATCGAGCGACCGCGACGTGATGGCAAAAGACCGCATCGATACCTATGAGGAAATACTGCCGACTGTCGAAGGCGAACGCGTGTTCCTGACCACCAAGGGTCCTTTGCGCGAAGAGAACGGTCAGATCATCGGTGTTTTCGGAATCGCCCGCGACATCACCGAACGCAAGCATGCGGAGGAACGCGTGCGCAAGAGTGAAGCAATTCTGCGCAAGCTGTTCGAGGACAATACCTCGGTGATGCTGCTCATGGATCAAGCAACGGGCAAGATCATTGAAGCAAACGCAGCGGCAGCCCAGTTCTACGGCTACCCCAAGGATCGCCTGGAACACATGTGCATCAGCGAGATCAATGCGTTGCCGCCGGAACAGATCGCCCAGGATCGGCAAAAGGCCGCGCGCGGCGAGCGTCAAATTTTTTATTTTCCCCACCGCCTGGCCTCGGGCGAAATTCGCGATGTGGAAGTGCATACAACGGCGATCCAGCGGGAAGGACGCTCACTGCTGCTGTCCATCGTCCACGACATCACGCAACGCAAGTACGCCGAGCAATCGTTGCGCGAAAGCGAGGAACGCCTCCGTCTCGCCATGAATGCGTCCAGCCAGGGATGGTTCGACCTCGACATGGCCACCGGCAGCATCAAGGTCAGCTCCGAATACACGCACATGATCGGCTACAACCCGGACGAGTTCCAGTCCAATCTCCAGACTTGGCTGGCCAATATCCACCCGGACGACCGGGAAGCAGTCTCTGCTGCCTTGCAGTCATGCGTGGAAGACGGAGGACCGTGCACCATGGAGTACCGGCGCCGCACCAAGTCCGGAAATTGGCGCTGGATTCGCTCCGTCGGAAAGATCGTGGATTGGGATGCCGGCCAAAAGGCCACGCGCATGATCGGCATCCACACCGACATCACGGAGCGCAAGGAAATGGAGGACCAGATCCGGCAACTGGCGTTCTTCGACCCACTCACCCGGCTGCCCAATCGCCGCCTGCTCAACGACCGCCTGAGCCATGCAATGGCCACCAGCAAACGCAGCGGACGCTACTGCGCATTGATGTTCGCCGACCTCGACAACTTCAAGCCGCTCAACGACCTGCATGGACACGAAGTCGGAGACTTGTTGTTGATCGAAGTTGCCGGGCGATTGAAAAACTGCGTCCGCGAAATGGACACGGTGGCCCGTTTCGGCGGCGACGAGTTCGTCATCATGATCTGCGAACTGGACACCGACAAGGCCGAATCCGCCGAGCAGGCGGGTGCCGTTGCGGAAAAGATCCGCGTTGCGCTGGCCCGCCCTTACGTGCTCACGATTGAGACAGACGACCAGTCCGTCAATACCGTGGAACACCATTGCTCCGCGAGCATCGGCGTCACGCTGTTCATCAACCATGAATCCAGCCAGGGCGACATCCTCAAGGAAGCCGACAACGCCATGTATGCGGCCAAGGACGCCGGTCGCAACATGATCCGATTCTTTGCCGAACAACCGGTTATTGCGGAGCAGGCGACCTCGCCGCCTTAGTTCGCCACATCAGCGCCGATCTCGCGTCGGCAGTTCAGGGAACCAGGATGACATCGACGCGGACTAATCGGTGCTTGATTGCATTCCATCCTTTTCTATCTGTTCCCTTTTAACAACAAAACTCAAGGAGAAAACAATGGCCGTTCTCGTTGGAAAACCCGCTCCCGATTTCACCGCCAACGCCGTCATGGGTGACAACACGATTCGCAGCTATACGCTGTCCAAGGAAACTCAGGGCAAGTATGTCGTGATCTTCTTTTACCCGCTCGACTTCACGTTCGTCTGCCCGTCCGAACTGATCGCCTTCGACCACCGCCTGGACGAATTCAAGAAGCGTGACGTGGAAGTCATCGGCGTGTCGATCGACTCGCAGTTCACCCACCTCGCGTGGAAGAACACGCCGGTTAACAACGGTGGCATCGGCCAGGTACAGTACCCGCTGATCGCCGATGTCAAACACGAAATCTGCCGCGCCTTCGACGTCGAGTTCAGTCCAGCCGGTGTCGCCTTCCGCGGCTCCTTCCTGATCGACAAGAACGGCACGGTGCGGCATCAGGTCGTCAATGACCTGCCTCTCGGTCGCAATGTCGACGAGATGCTGCGCATGGTGGACGCCCTGCAGTTCACCGAAGAGCACGGCGAAGTCTGTCCGGCTGGCTGGAACAAGGGCAAGGCGGGCATGAAAGCATCGACCGCCGGCGTGGCCGAGTATCTCGCCGCCCACGCCAAGGAGCTCTGAGCGACCCAGTCTGTTTCAGTAGAACAAGCATGGCCGCGGGCAGCCCCGTGGCCATGTTCGTTTACGTGATTCCATCTCCACATCAGTCCGGAAAGGACTAGACTGAGACCATTCGGTAACCGGCGCAGCCAACAAGCGTTTTTGAGAAAAAGGAGAGTTTCATGGACAAATCAACGATCAAGGGTATGGTCATCGGCGCCATTGCGGTGACGGCACTGGCGGCTGGAGGCGTGGGTTACAAGGCAATGACCAAGCCGGTGTTCGCCGAGGTCGTATCCGCCAAGGAGATCAAGGAAACGATCAAGACCCCGCGCGAGGAATGTGAGGACGTCGCCGTCCAGAAACAGGCGCCGGTCAAGGACGAGCATCGTATCGCCGGAACGGCCGTCGGGGCTGTGGTCGGGGGTCTGCTCGGCAGCACCATCGGCGGCGGCACGGGCAAGAAGGTAGCCACGGTGGCCGGCGCGGCGGCCGGAGGCTATGCCGGCAATACGGTGCAGAAAAACATGCAGGAAAAGGACGTGGTCACGACAACCGAACGACGCTGCAAGACGGTCTACGACACCTCGGTCAAGAATCTTGGCTATGACGTGAGATACCGTCTGAACGGCAAGGAGGATGTCATCCGCATGTCCTACAACCCCGGGACACAGATTCCGGTCAAGGACGGGAAACTAGTCCTCGACGCACCACCGGCTCCGGCGAAGAACTAAGCAGGCTATTTCAGATTTCGGGCCGACAGCAACATCACCTGGCCGGCAACGAAATTGACGCTGATGCCGCGCTGTTCGTCACCCCATACACAGGTACGAATTCCCAGCGCTTCGTCGCAGCGCGCCGGATCGCCGAGGATCTGCTTCACTTCGTCGTAGGACTGGCCGGTGCGCAATTTGCCGTAGTTCTCAAGACTGACCTTGCTGCTGCAGGCGGCCAGTACGAAAAGTGCCAGGACAATCGTCGCGCACCGCCAAACACCCGATCCAAGCATGTGACACCTCTGCCAAGAATTGCTCAACTGTAATCGATCCGCACGTTTTCGCTGCTCAACCAGTCACCCAGCGCTGACAGCAGATCGTCTTCCAGCCGCACACGGCAGCCGTCGCCAAGTGCCAACTCGCACAGTGCATCGGCATTGCGGTACGACAATACTACCGGGCAGTTGCCTGGCGTGTAGGGCGTCAGCAGGGCACGCAGACGCTGCGCTGCTGCCGGCGCATTGGCGCCGCTGGCCTGCCCGTTCAGCGAAATGCGCAGATGCCGGGCAAAACGCCCGCGCGCCTCGGCCAGCGTCAGCAGGCGTTCGGCCACCACGCGGACCTTGCCTTCGCCGGCAAAATCGTCGCGCTGAACCTTGCCTTCAATAACCAGGACTTCGTCATCGCGGATCTTGTCGCGTTCGGCCTCGAAGGTTTCGTTGAATACCGAGACTTCCATCGACGTCGTGCCATCGTCGATCTGTACGAACGCCATCTTGCCGCGCGAGGTGATCTTTGTGCGCACGCCGACCACCAGCCCGGCCAGCAACTGAGGTTCCTTTCTCGGTTCCAGCGAGGCCAGCGGCTTGCGGGCGAAACGCGTCACTTCCTGCTTGACCTCGTTGAACGGATGTCCGGAGAAGAAGAAGCCGAGCGCCAGTTTCTCCTCGCGCAGCTTGTCGCGCTCCTTCCAGCGCGGCACCTCGCGGTATTGCGGCCGGTGCGTGTCCTCCGGCCCTTCGCTGAATACGTCGAACAGGCTGACCTGCATGGCGTTGCGCTCGGCCTGTTCGGCCGCCTCGATGGCCACGCCGACCGAGGCCATCAATTTGGCGCGGTGGTCGTCGATTGAATCGAAGGCGCCGGCACGGATCAGCGCCTCGATGGTGCGGCGGTTCACCATGCGCTTGTCCACCCGCTCGCAAAAATCGAACAAATCCTTGAACAGGCCGCCCGTCTCGCGCGCCTTGAGAATGACGTTGACCGCCTGCTCGCCGGTGCCCTTCACGGCTCCCAGTCCATAACGGATGGTTTTCCGGTCGACGGGGACGAAGCGGTATTCGGATGCATTCACGTCCGGGCCGAGCACGGTGAGCTTGTTGGCGATGGCGTCGTCGTAGAAGATCTTCACCGTGTCGGTGTTGTCCATGTCCGACGACAGCGTGGCCGCCATGAACGCCGCGCAATGGTGCGCCTTGAGCCAGGCCGTCTGGTAGGTGACGACCGCATAGGCCGCCGTATGCGATTTGTTGAAGCCGTACTCGGCAAACTTGGTCATCAGGTCGAACAGCTGCTCGGCCAGCGCCGGATCGTAACCCTTCTTCGCCGCGCCCTCGGCGATGGTCGCGCGGTGTTTGGCCATTTCGTCGGCCTTCTTCTTGCCCATCGCCCGGCGCAGCATATCGGCGCCACCGAGCGTGTAGCCGCCGATGATCTGCGAGATCTGCATCACCTGCTCCTGATACACGATCACGCCATAGGTCGGCTCCAGACACCCCTTCAGGTCGTTATGGAAGTAGTCGATCTTCTGCTGACCCTTCTTGCGCAGGATGAAGTCATCCACCATCCCCGAACCAAGCGGCCCGGGACGGTAAAGCGCAAGCACGGCGATGATGTCCTCGAAGCGGTCGGGCTGAAGTTTCTTCAGCAGCTTCTTCATGCCCTCGGATTCCACCTGGAAGATCGCCGTGGTATTGGCGTCCTTGAGAATCTGGTAGGCCCTGGGGTCATCAAAGGTCAGCGCGTCGAGGTCCGGGCGCGTCCCGCTCAGCTTCTCGACATAGTCGACGGCCAGCTTGATGATGGTCAGGTTGCGCAGGCCGAGGAAGTCAAACTTGACCAGACCGACCTTTTCCACATCGTCTTTGTCGTACTGCGAAACGACCGACCCTCCGGCGTCGGCCGAATAAAGCGGACAAAAGTCCGTCAGTTTTCCCGGCGCAATCAAGACGCCGCCGGCGTGCATCCCGACGTTACGCGTCAGGTCTTCGAGGCGGCCAGCCAGATCGAACAGCTCCTGAACCTCCTCTTCCTCTTCGATGCGCTGCTTCAGCTGCGGCTCGGCCTCGATAGCCTTCTTCAGCGACAGTGGCTTGTTCTGCTCGAGCGGAATCAGCTTGGAGAGCTGGTCGCAGAAGTTGTACGGCATGTCGAGCACGCGACCGACGTCGCGGATGACCGCCTTCGACGACATGGTGCCGAAAGTGGCAATCTGCGACACCGCGTCGTGTCCGTACTTGTCGCGCACGTACTCGATGACCCGCCAGCGGTTGTCCTGGCAGAAGTCGATGTCGAAGTCGGGCATCGACACCCGTTCGGGGTTCAGAAAACGTTCGAACAGCAGGGCATAACGTAGCGGATCGAGATCAGTAATGCCGAGCGAGAATGCGACCAGAGAACCCGCGCCGGACCCCCGCCCCGGCCCGACCGGTACGTCGTTGTGTTTGGCCCAGTTGATGAAGTCCGCAACGATCAGGAAGTAACCCGGGAAGCCCATCTGGATAATGGTCTGCGTCTCGATTTTCAGACGCGCATCGTAGCTCGGACGCTGCTTCTCGCGCTCGGCCGCATCCGGATAAAGCTGCAGCAGGCGACGCTCCAGGCCACGCTCGGCTTCCTGGCACAGGAAGTCGTCAAGGGTCATACCCTCGGGCGTCGGAAAATTCGGCAGGTAGTTCTTGTAGAGGCCAATCTGCAGATTGCAGCGCTTGGCGATTTCGACCGAGTTTTCCAGCGCCTCGGGATGGTCCGAAAACAGATCGACCATTTCATCCGGCGACTTGAAATACTGCTCCTCGGTATACAACCGCGGACGACGGGTATCACCCAGCATGTAGCCTTCGGCGATGCAGACGCGCGCTTCGTGCGCCTTGAAATCGTCGCGCTCAAGAAACTGGATCGGGTGCGTGGCCACCAGCGGCAACCCGAGGTCTGCCGCCAGATGCGCAGTTGCCGCCACCAGCGTTTCCTGCTGCGAATGCCCCCGCGAATGCGGACGCTGGACTTCGAGATAGAAGGCTTGCGGAAATAGTTCGGCCCAGTAGATGGCGCGGCTGGCTGCCTGCCCGATATTTCCCTGCTGCAGCGCCTCGCCGACGTCGCCCAAGGCCGCGCCTGACAGGGCAATCAACCCGTCCGCACCGACCTCGCGCAACATGGCACGGGTGACCTCGGCGCGTCCTCGCACGCGCGGCGCCAGGTAGGCGCGCGTGAGCAGTTCGCACAACTGCAGATACCCGTGCCGCGAACGACACAGCAGCAGCATCCGGTACGGCCGGTCGGGATCGGACTCGTTGGCCAGGTGGATGTCACAACCGAGCACCGGTTTGACCCCTTTGCCGCGCGCCGCGAGGTAGAACTTGACGAGGCCGAACAGGTTGGCGAGATCGGTCAGCGCCAGTGCCGGCATACCGCACGCGGCAGCACGCGACACGGCATCGTCGATGCGCACGATGCCGTCACTGACGGAGTATTCGCTGTGCAGGCGGAGATGGACGAAGCGGGGATCTGGCATCACGCTATTTTACCCCTTGCGGCCCATCGAACGAGGCACATGGCGGTGATCGCCGCCGGCGGCCAGAAACAATCCTTTACAGATCCTTACGCCCGAGCCACACCTGCCGGGAGCGATAACGCTATGCTGCAAGCGTCACGAAACAAGGAGTTCACGATGAAAACCCACTTTGGAATCGCCCTTTCCGTATCGCTCGGCCTTCTGTCAGCCAACGCCGCCATGGCCAATGACGCGGTTTTCGGAGCGATCGTCGGTGGAGGTCTGGGAGCGGTTGTCGGCAACCACGTCGGCGGCCGCGACGGCGCCGTCATCGGCGGTGCCGTCGGCGCTGCGGCGGGTGTCGTCATCGCTTCGGAAGACGACCATCGCTACCGCCGCACAGGTTACGGCTACGCGCCACCCCCGGTCCGGGTCTATACCCCGGCTCCGATTTATGCTCCGGTGCCGGTGTATTCATCCGCACCGGTTTATTACGCCCCGCCGGTCCGCGCCGTCCGACCGCCGCTCGTCTATGTTCCCGTCCACCCATCGAGGAACGACTGGCGACATGGCCGT
>CAZCJW010000040.1:0-16757 GCA_964499185.1 uncultured Propionivibrio sp.
AGACCCTGTCGAACCACTCGCCTTATGCGCTGCCAGCAAAATTGCCGGTTGAGCCGGTTGCCGGGCAGGGTGCGCTCGACCCCCACCTCACCGCGATGCGCTATTCCGACTGGGCGCTCGGACAGTTTTTCGAAAAAATACGGAATGCGCCCTACTTCAAGGAAACGCTTTTCGTCCTGGTGGGCGACCATGGTTTTGGCGGCGGGGAGCAACTGACGGAAATGAACCTCGCGCGTTTCAATGTCCCGCTTTTGCTGATTTCTCCGGGCATTCAGCAGAAGTTTGGTTCAACACGCGATACGGTTGGAACGCAGGTCGATGTCGTCCCCACGATCATGGGGCGGCTGGGCGGCACTGTCAGGCATCAGTGCTGGGGCCGCGACCTGCTGAATCTCCCCGAGGGCGACCGTGGCTTTGGCGTCATCAAGCCGTCGGGAAGTGACCAGACGGTGGCCATCATCAGCGACGACAAGATCGTTGTCCAATCCCGGTCGAAAGCCGTGAAGACCTATGCGTACCAGCTCTGGACTGATCCCCGCGCCAAAGAACTGAAAAACGATGCGCAGGAAAGCGATTTGAGGAAGAAGCTGGACGCGTTCATCCAGGTGGCGACGCAGAGCCTGCTGGACAACAACACGGGGCTGGACGTCACGGCACGCACGAAAGGGATCAGCAAGAGCCCTTGAGTACTTGGTGCTGTTTGCGGGGTGGCCATGAAAAAGCGCCGGGAGGCGTGGCCGTCCCGGCGCTGTCGTAAGTGCGATCTACGGCTTACTCGACCTTGGCCTTGGCGCGCAGCCCGTCGACCATTTTCGTGATCTGCTGCGCCTGCGCCTGCTGCATGAGGCGCGGCTTGACTTCGTCGAACTCCGGGAAAGATGTCGGCCGGCTGTCGTCGAGCAGAATGACGTGGTAGCCAAAATCGGATTTAACCGGGGCCTCGGTGTATTTGCCTTTGGCCAGACCCGTCATGGCATCGGCGAAGGGCTTGACGTAGTTGCTGGCCGCAGCCCAGTCCAGTTCGCCGCCGTTATCCTTGGAGCCCGGGTCGATCGATTGCTTGGCCAGTTCCTCGAACTTGGCGCCTTTCTTGAGATTTTCGATGATGGTCTTGGCTTCGGCCTCTTCCTTGACCAGGATATGGCGGGCCTTGTATTCGGTACTGCCGACCTGTTCCTTGATCTTCGCGTACTCGGCCCGGAGTTGTGCTTCCTGGATCGGGTTCTTCTTGATGTATTCCTGCACGTAGTTGCGGATCAGGATGGCCTGTCTGGCAGCTTCGGCTTGGGCGGCGATTTCCGGCTTCTTGTCCAAGCCGGTTTTCTTGGCTTCCTGCAGAAGGAGTTCACGACGGATCAGTTCTTCACGCACGGCGTTGCGCAATTCGGGCGAATCCGGGGCTCCCTTGGCCGTTTGTTCAGCGATGAAGGCGTCCGCGAGGTGCTGCGAAACGGACGCGCCGTTAACCTTGACGAATGCCTTGTCGGCGGCGATGGCAGAAACGGAGATCGATGCGCCGATGGCCAGGGCGGCGGCGATTTGCGTAAGTTTTTGCATGTAACGTAATCCTGGTGAGTTTGTGGTGGAGCAGGCTTATAGTTCTGCTGCCGGATAAAAGCAAATGGGTCGTTCAAGGTGCTGTTTCATCGGGCGTCATTGAACGGATGCTTAGCGCATGTATTCTACTACGCATCAGTTCGCCCAAAGCGTCGTAGATGAGTCGATGCCGCTGCAGGGTCGATTTGCCGGCGAATTCGTTCGAGACGATCAGCAGTCGGTAGTGGCCGCCCTCGCGCGCGCCGGCGTGGCCGGCATGCTTTGCGGAGTCGTCGATCAGTTCCAGTTGCAGTGGGGAAAGAAAAGCGAGTCGTTGCCGCAACAGCGATTCGATCTCGCTCATGCGGGAAAAGCCTTCTTGAACGGCTTGATCGTGGCCCTGGCGTAGACGCCGGCCGCGAGGTAGGGATCGGCATCGGCCCAGGACTTTGCATCTGCGAGTGAAGGAAATTCGGCGATGATGACGCTGCCGGTGAAACCGGCCGGGCCGGGGTCGGGGCTGTCGATAGCCGGGCAGGGGCCAGCGACGATCAGGCGCCCTTCGTCCTGCAGTGTCTTGAGGCGTTCGACGTGGGCCGGACGAGAGGCAAGACGCAGGTCGAGCGTGCCGGGAACATCTTCCCAGATGATTGCATAGAGCATTATTTTTTTTCCTCAATGTATTTCGAAAGCATCAGTCCCTGGATCACAGCAAATACGAGCATGAGCCCGATGCCGCCAAACAGTTTGAAATTGACCCAGATTTCGGTCGACAAGTTCAAGGCGAAGGCCACGATCAGGTTGATAGCACCCATGAAAGCAAAGAAGCCGATCCAGGCCCAGTTGAGCCGCGTCCACACGAAATCGGGGGCTTCGACCTGTTCGGAGAGCAGCGTGCGGATCAGGTTTTTGCGGAAGAACAACGTGCTGCCGGCAAGTCCGGCCGCGAAGGCCCAGTAGAGTACCGTTGGTTTCCATTTGATGAATGTCTCGTCGTGGAAGACCAGGGTCATGCCGCCGAAGACGGTGATGATGCCCAGGCTGACCCAGAGCATGGTGTCGACCTTGCGGTGCCGCATCCACACCCAGGCTATCTGCCCGAAGGTGGCGGCGATGGCGACGCCGGTGGCGATGAAGATGTCACCGAGCTTGAAGGCGGCGAAAAACAGGATGACGGGGAACAGGTCGAAGAGAAATTTCATGGTGAAACCGGCTAGAATGGCCTGAAATTATTGCCGATTTGAGTCGGCACTGTCTATGTCAGGACATGGACAAGGGGGTGACTATGCAGACTGTTCAGGCGATCCTTGGTGATGCGGCAGATGCCGGGGTCACGTTTGCGCCGCTGATTGCCATGAAGCCGGACCTCGTTTTCGCCTTTGGCCCGTCGGAGTCCTTGTGCAACCTGGCGCCGGCCTTGACCGAATACTTTCCCGGTATCCGCCGGATCGGGTGTTCGTCGGCCTTCGCCATCTCCTCGGCCGGGTTGGAGCAATCAAACTGCGTGGTCACGGCCGTGCGTTTTGACGCTTCGTCAATCATTGAGGCCTCGGTGCGGCTGGCAAGCAAGGAAGGGTCGTTTGATGCCGGCAAGCGTCTGGGCGCCTCGCTGCCCAGGGATGGCCTGCGTGCCGTGCTACTGCTGGGCCAGGGGGTGAAGATCCGCGGCAGTGCGCTTCTGGCCGGAATCAACGAGGCTCTCGAAACTGTCGTACCGGTTGTCGGGGGATTGGCGAGCAGAAAGGAAGGCTACTACCAGACCTGGGTTCTCGATGAATCGGGCTGCGGGAGCGAGACCATCGTTGCGCTCGGGCTGTACGGTAACTCTCTGCGTTTCGGCTTCGGCGTGCATGGCGGCTGGTCGCCTTTTGGCCCGGCACGCAAGGTGACGCGTTGCGAGGGAAACGTGTTGTACGAACTCGACGGCGAGCCAGCCCTCGACGTTTACCGGCGCTATCTTGGCGACTATGCCCGCGATCTTCCGACGGTCGGGCATTTCTTCCCGTTCGCCATGCTGGATGGCAACCATGAAGAGATCGGGCTCATTCGTTCCATGCTGGCTGTTGACGAGAAGACTGGTGGCCTGCGGTTTGGTGATGAGGTCATTCCCGACAGCTATTTGCGGATGATGCATGCCAATACCGACAAACTCGTTGGCGGTGTCGAGACGGCCGCCGAGGCCGCCAGGCGAATGATCGGCGGCGGGGATTCGTATCACGGGCTGATTTTCATGGTCAGCTGCGTAGGCCGTGAACTGGTCATGGGCGAGCGTGTCGAGGAAGAAATCGAGGTTGCCGCCGAAGTTTTTGGTGGCGAGGTTCCCATCGCCGGCTTTTATTCCTTCGGGGAGATCAGTCCTACCGGAGAAGACGCTGCGTGCAAACTGCATAACCAGACAGTGATGGTGGCCTATATTGATGAGATTTTTGACAAAGGTTGATTGAGATGTCTCCGTCCGTCTTTCACCGCATGGCCGTCGTGTGATCATGCACAAACTGCTTTCCCGCCAGATACGACGTGCTCTGGGAGTGGACGAGACGGGCGTGGCTGCGGTTCTCGATGAGTTGCGGGCCCTGTCGGGGAATGCCGGACTGTCTCGCGAAGCCGCACGCTTTTTGGCCGGGGCAGGAGAATTCCTCGACCGGGTTGGCGCCGCCTACGCACAGAGCGACCGCGATATGGAGCTATTGACGCGGGGTCTCGATCTCAGTTCGCAGGAGTTGCTGCAGACCAACGACCGCCTGCGCGAAGAACTGGCGCGCAGATGGCGTGCCATGGATTCCCTGCGTGAGACGGCCAACGGCCTGATCCGTTCGAGCGAAAGTAGGCACAGCTTGCCCGAAGTGGACAGCCTGGAATCCCTCTCGGTACTGCTCTCGCAACTGGTACGTGAACGCGAGATCAGCCAACGCGAATTGCAGGACGCACTGATCGACCTCGCCAACCAGAAGTTCGCCCTCGACCAGCATGCGATCGTCAGCATGACCGACGTGTACGGCAATATCACCTACGCCAACGATCGTTTTTGCAGCATCAGCGGCTATTCTCGCGAGGAACTGCTGGGGAGGAATCACCGCATCGTCAAGTCGGGAGTACACCCCTTCCAGTTCTACGCAACGATGTGGCAGACGATCGCGGCCGGCGGAGTCTGGCACGGGGAGATGTGCAATCGGTCCAAGAGCGGACAGTTGTATTGGGTCGATGCCACCATCGTTCCATTTTTCGGCAAGGATGGCGAGCCGGGACAGTACATTTCCATCCGCACCGACATTACCGCGCTCAAGCGTGTCGAGGCGCAGCTTTCGGGCAGCGAAGAGCGTTACCGGACGCTGGTCGATAGTCTCAACGAGGTGGTTTTTCGTACCGATGCGTCGGGAAGATGGTCGTTCCTCAATTCTGCCTGGCACGAGATCACGGGCTTTTCCGTTGATGGCAGCCTGGGGCGCTTGTGCCTGGATTTCGTTCATCCGGACGACCATGAGACCCAGAGGGGGACGCTTGCGAGGATGTTGAGCGGTGACCTGGATTCCTGCCGGGAAGAATTACGCGTCGTCACGGCAGATGAATCGGTCCGCTGGGTCGAAGTTATCACACGCACCGAGCGAAATGCCGCGGGGGGCGTTGTCGGTACGACCGGGACGCTCACCGACGTGACAAGCCGACGGGAGACGCTGCAGCAGCTTCACGATCAGCTGCAATTCCTGCGGACAGTGATCGAAGTGATACCGATTCCGATCAATCTCAAGGATACGTCCTGTCGATACATGCAGTACAACAAGGCGTTTGCCGAGTTTCACGGCATCGAACGCGATGCATGGATCGGCAAGACAGTTTTCGATCTGCTGTCCGCCGACCAGGCGCTTGTCCACGATGCCACGGATCGCAAGCTTCTTGAGTGTCCCGGGGAAAAGAACTACGAACAGCGAGTCACCACGTATAGCGGCGATGTGCGCGACGCCGTTCTCCGCAAGGCCACCCTGGTCAAGGCCGATGGAAGCGTGGCCGGGGTGGTCGGAACGATCGTCGATGTGACGGAGAGCCGGGCGCAACAGGCCGCGATTGAGGCGGCCGAGGCGCGTTTGCGGCACATCACCGATACAGTGCCAGGCGTGGTGTTCAGGGCGGAAGTAGGGGGCGGGCAGGTTCGCTACACCTTCATCAGCGAGCGGTTAAGGGAAATCCGCGGACTGGATCGTGAGGCCTTGCTGGCCGATGCCACGCTCGCCGTCCGGCAGATTGTCGATGAAGAACGCGATCGGGTCAGACGGCGATTCATGTCTGCCGCCAAGAATCTGGAGGCATGGAGGGACGAATACCGGATTAACATGCCGGATGGATCAATCCGCTGGATTCGGGGCGAGATCAATCCGGAGCGCGAGCGCACTGCCAACGGTGACGCGGTTTATACCGGTATCTGGCAGGATGTGACGCAACTCAAGGAATCCGATGCCCGCTTGCGGGAGGTGACCGACAATATCCCGGTGGCCGTTTTCCAGTTCGTTCAGCCGGTTTCAGGCGTACCGCATTTCTCCTTTTTCAGCCGGGGTGTCGAACGGATTTGCGGTGTCTCCGCCGAGTCGCTCATGGCCGATGCCGATCAGCTGCGCGCGCTGGTTCACGCGGATGACCGGCAACGTCTTCTGGACTCGCTTGCCGTATCAATGGCGCATGAGTCGCTTTGGTCCCTGGATTGCCGGTTCCTGCACCGACAAACAGGCGCTGTCGTCTGGGTGCATGGGGAGGCGCAACCGAAGCGCCTGCCGGACGGTAGCATGCGATGGAACGGCTATTTCACGGACATCACCGAAGCCAAGCGCGCCTCCGAAGACTTGAGACTGGCAAAGGAGGGCGCCGAGGCAGCCAATCGCGCGAAATCGGAATTCCTGGCCAACATGAGCCACGAAATTCGCACGCCAATGAACGGCATCATCGGCATGACCGATCTTGTCCTCGACAGCGACCTCGACGACGAACAGCGCGAATACCTGCAAATCGTCAAGTCATCGTCCGAATCATTGCTTGCCGTGCTCAATGACGTACTCGATTTCTCCAAGATCGAGGCCGGAAAGCTGCTGATCGAGCGCATTCCGTTCAGTCTCTCGCGCACGATTGGCGACGCGCTCAGGGCAATGTCGCTCGAAGCGCACGAAAAGCGACTTGAACTGGTCTGCGACATCGCCCGGGATGTGCCGGTGAACGTGATGGGCGACCCGGGGCGGCTGAGGCAGATCCTGGTCAATCTGGTCGGCAACGCCATCAAATTCACCGAAAAGGGCGAAGTCGTCGTACGCGTCGCGCACGAGCGATGCGGCCAACAGAGCGCGTGCATCCATTTCTCGATAACTGATAGCGGGATCGGCATCCAGTCCGACAAGCTCAGTGCCATTTTCGAAGCGTTTGCCCAGGAAGACAGTTCGATCACGCGGCGATACGGAGGAACGGGACTCGGATTGGCGATTTGCCGGCGTCTGGCAGAGGCACTCGATGGGCGCCTTTGGGCGGAAAGCGTCCACGGTCGCGGCAGCACATTCCATTTCACCGTGTGTCTGGGTGTCGATGCTGAGTCGGGCGATGCGCAGGCGGATTCATCGAATCTTTCCGGTGCGCGGATCCTGGTGGTCGATGACCATGCGCAGAGCCGCCAGGTCATCGCGCGCACGCTGGAGGATGCCGCTGTCCTGGTCTGCGAGGCGGATTCGGGCGCGAGTGCGCTGAGGCGGGTGCGCGAATGCGAAGCGGGCCAAGGCTTCGACCTCGTGCTGCTCGATTCCTCGATGCCTGGCATGGACGGATTCGCCGTGGGCAAGCGTATCCTGGCCATGCCGGGGTGCGACCGCTTGCGGCTGGTCATGCTCTCTGCGGGCGGGGTGCGGGGCGACGGGCAGCGGTGCCGGGAGATCGGTTTTGCGGCCTACCTGCCCAAGCCGATCATCGGAGACGAATTGCTGCAGGTGTTGACGCGCCTGCTTGGCGATACGGCCTTGCAGGACCGTCGGCTATTGTTGACCCGGCATGTCCTGCGTGACGACGACAACCCGGCGTTGCAGGTCCTGTTGGTAGAGGATCACGAGATCAACCGCAAGTTTGTGTCCAGCCTGCTGGCGCGCTGGGGACATGACGTGACGCTTGCGGAAAGCGGGGCAGCGGCCATCGCCGCGATTGCCGAGAAGGATTTCGACGTCGTGCTGATGGACATGATGATGCCGACAATGGATGGCCTGGAAACCACCCGGCAAATTCGTGCCCGTGAAGCAAGCGACGGCCTGCCGCGTCTGCCCGTCATCGCCATGACGGCCAACGCCATGGATGGCGACCGCGAGGCCTGTTTGCTCGCGGGAATGGATGAGTACATCGCCAAGCCTGTCAGGCGGCAGGAATTGCAACGCCTGTTGCGGAATCTCGGCAAGACGGAACGCCGTGAACAAGAAAGTGGAGAGCCGTCCGCCGAGGCAGCAACGGCGGCAGCTTTCGACTATGCCGCAGCGCTGCGCAGGGCCGACCGGGAATCGGTCGAGATCATCGCCGGGGCATTTTTGAGGCACTATCCGGAGGATCTGGAAAAACTGCGTGCAGGACATGCATGCGGCGACCTGAAATCGGTGCTGTTCGTGGCGCATGCGTTGCGTGGAACGCTCGTCATGTTTTGCGCACAGCCGGCCATGCAATTGGCGCAGCGACTCGAGCGTCAGGCCGCGCGCGGCGATGATTCGGGGATGGATGCATTGATCGAGAGGCTGTCCGGTGAACTTGAAAAGCTCTCCGCCGTTTTGGCATCCATGGCCGGTCATGGATAAGGCGGGATCCGGAACCTGTGTTTGCCGTTGCCGTACTTGCTCATAAGGAGAGGGTATGAACCGAATCGTCATCGTCGATGATAGCGACATCAACCTGACGTTGCTGAGTGCCCTGGTTAGACGGCTTGGTGATTGCGAGCCGCTGCTGTTTCAGGAGTCGCCGAAGGGCCTGGCGTGGTGCGCGGAAAATCTGCCTGACCTGATCGTCGTGGATTACATGATGCCCGACCTCGACGGTATCGAGTTCGTGTCGCGCCTGCGGCGGATGGAAGGGCGCGAGGATGTGCCGATCCTGATGATCACGGCCAACGATGACAAGGAGGTGCGCTACGAGTCCCTGCAAAAGGGCGCGACCGATTTCCTGAACAAACCGGTGGATCGGGTGGAGTTCTCGGCCCGGGTGCGCAATATGCTGGCGCTGGGAGCCAGCCGCAAGAAACTCGCCGACAAGGCGGCGTGGCTGGCCGACGAGGTACGAAAGGCTACTGCGGCGACGCATGCGCGGGAGCAGGAACTGCTGTTTCGCATGTCGCGTGCAGCGGAATTCCGTGATCCGGAAACCGGGGCGCATATTCAGCGCATGGCGCACTATTCACGGTTGATTGCCAGGCGATTGGGTTTCTCCTCCGACGAACAGGATCTGATCCTGCAGGCGGCTCCGATGCACGACGTGGGCAAGATCGGCATCCCTGATTACATCCTGCTCAAGCCGGGAAGGCTGACGCCCGAAGAGTATGATGCGATGAAGCGCCATACGGTGATCGGGCATGAGTTGCTGAGCGGCAGCGAATTCAAGGTGTTCCAGACGGCGTCAGTCATTGCCGTCGCGCACCACGAGAAGTTCGACGGTTCGGGTTACCCGTATGGCCTCTATGGAGAAGATATTCCGTTGCTCGGGCGGATAGTCGCCGTGGCGGACGTGTTCGACGCCTTGACTTCAGTGCGGCCGTACAAAGACGCCTGGCCTCTGGAAAAAGCGGAAGCCTATCTGCGCGAGAGTCGTGGGACGCATTTTGATCCGGCTTGTCTCGATGCCTTCTTTGCGGCCCGTGACGAGGTGCTGGATATTCATGCCCGCTATCAGGACGAGTCAGTCGTGGGGGCGTGACCCACCCTGCAGAATCCTCGCGTCATTCCGGCGACGGCCAAAATACAGCAGCGTGCCAGGTGGTCCCGGGTCAAGCCCGGGACGGCGGATTCCGGAAAGTTGCTTTGTGCATTGACGGGCTGCCTGCTTCTCACTCCGGCAGATGCAGCCCAGCGGCAGCCGCTTCCGGCGTGCTGGCGTGCGGGATGATTCCGAGCAGCGGGGCGGCGATCCGTTCGCGCAGCGCGGCCAGGTTCTCCTCGAATCGCGACATTGCCGGGTCGATACGATTGGCGATCCACCCGTCCAGCTTCAAACCGCGCGCGGCGATGGCCTGGCAGGTCAGCAGCGCATGGTTGATGCAGCCGAGCCGCATGCCGACGACCAGGATGATCGGCAAGCCCAGTCTCTCGGCGAGATCGGCCGTGTCCGTATCGCGACCGAGCGGCACGCAGAATCCTCCGACTCCTTCCACCAGAACGGTGTCAGCCATGCCGCGCAAGGTTTCAAAGGCGGCGATGATTTGCCCGATGTCGATGGTCCGACCGGTCTCTGCCGCCGCAATGTGCGGTGCAATTGCCGGTTGGAATAAGTAGGGATTGATCAACTCGCGCGGCGCATCAGTGCCGGACGCGGCGATCAGGCGCTCAACATCATCGTTGCTGCCGTTCTCGTCCGTTCCGGCCGCGATCGGCTTCATGCCGATTGCGCGAAGCCCCCGGTTGCGCAAAGCCAGCAACAGCGCGCACGTGGCGAAGGTCTTGCCAACCTCGGTGTCGGTACCGGTAATGAACCAGGCTCGGTCAGGGTGTTTGGAATGATCGTTGGCATTCATTTTTTGGCATATCCCAAGAGAACGTCGTAGCTTGCCGGCAGGCCGGCCGGGGTGCGGAATCGTTCGTAGGCGGCCTCGACTTTTTGCCAGGCCCTGCGGCCCATCATGCCGCTGCGTCCGCCTTCGCCGACGTTTTGCGCGCCGATGGCCTTGATCGAGCGCAATAGCGATTTCAGCTCAGGGTAGTAGATGGTGTGTCGCTCGCGAATCAGGCGGATGTCATGGAGTCCGGCGCCGGCCAACGCGGCCTGGATGGCGTCTGGTTCGTCGAACGGAAGCGTGTGGCGATGCTGGTCGACATCGGCAAACGCCGCGCGGAGCTCGGCAAAGGTGTCGGGGCACAGCGTGCTGAAGGCGATCTGCCCGCCGGGGCGGAGAACCCGGCCAGCCTCGCTGAACACCGTGGCGGCATGACACCACTGAATGGACAGGCTGGACCACCAGAGGTCGAAAGATTTTTCGGCGAATGGTAGCTTTTCGATGTCGGCGGCGTGGCAGCAGTCGGTCTCCTTGCTGGCTAGCGCGAGCATGGCCGGGGCGAAGTCGATACCTGTGATGTGCGATGCGGGCCAGCGCTTGCGTAATTGCCCGGAGCCGTAGCCGGTTCCGCAGCCGGCATCGAGAATGTGCGCCGGCAAGTGTTCGGGCTCGGCGAGTTCCTGCAGGAGGCGGTCGCACACGCGGCGCTGCACGACAGCGGCGCCGTCGTAGGTAACGGCCGCCTTGTCGAAGGACTCGCGGACGCGTTGCTTAATCGAGACTGGGTGCATTGAGGAAATCGCTGACGAGTGATGCAAAGTGTTGCGGATCGTTGAGGAAAGGAGCGTGAGCCGCGCCGGTGAAGATTTGGAGTTGCGATCGCGGGATGCGTTCCGCCAGCCAGCCAGAGGCAGGCACGGGCATCAGGGGGTCGTTTTCCCCGTGGATCAGCAGTACCGGGCAGCGCAGGGCGGAAACCTGCTCGCGCAGGTCGATATCGCGCAGCCAGTCCAGCCCCTTGAGCAGTGTCGCCACTGGCGCAAGCGACGACGACAGGACGTCCTGGTTGATGCCGCGGCCAATCGCCCGCGCCTTCGTGTCGCCCTGGTTGAAATGGGCCACGAAGCGCTGCAGTGTGGCACGGGCGTCGGCGGCCACCGCTTCGGCGAAGCCGGCAAGCACGGATTGGGGCTGCGCGGGTATCCAGTCGTCACGCCGCGTAAAACTCGGGGTGCTGCCGATGAGAATCAGCCCGTCGATGCGTTCGGGTGCCAGCAGCGCGGCCTGCATGGCGAGCAGGCTGCCAAGCGACCAGCCGCACAGCGTTACGCCGGCAGGCACGGTCTGGAGCATCCCGCGGGCGGTATCGACGAAGGTCTCGCCACAATCGGGCATGGCTCCGTAGCCGGGAAGGGCGATGCGGTGAATCCGGGCGATTCTGCCCAGTGTTTCCGCGCAAGGTTCCCAGACGCCGGGGCCCAGCCCCCAGCCGTGGATCAGGGCCAGATCAGGCTGGGTCATGCCAGTTCCTGCAGGGCTTCGACGAGCAATTGCACGTGCGCTTCGCTGTGCGCCGCGCTGAGCGAGACGCGCAGGCGGGACGTGCCTTTCGGAACGGTAGGCGGGCGGATGGCCGGCACCCACAGGCCGCGTTCGAAAAGGGTCAGGGCAACCTGTAGCGTCTCGTGGTTGTCGCCGATGATGACCGGCTGGATGGCGGTCGGCGAGCGCATCAGCTGCCAGCGCGTGCCGGTCAGGCCCTTCTGCAGACGCAGCGTCAGCCGGTGCAGGTGACGACGCCGTTCGTCGCCCTCCCGGATTAGATCCAGGCTGGCCAGTAGTGCGCAGGAAATGACCGGGCTCGATCCGGTGGTGAAGATGTAGGTGCGTGCGCGCTGCAGCAGCCATTCAATGACCGTGTTCGAGGCGGCAATGAAGGCACCTGCTGCGCCGGCCGCCTTGCCGAGCGTGCCCATGTACAGGACGCGCGGATGGGCGGGAATGCCGAAATGACTGAGGCTGCCGCAGCCGTGTTCACCGAGGACGCCGAATCCGTGGGCGTCGTCGATGACCAGCCAGGCATCGAAGCGCTCCGCCAGTTGCAGGAGTTCTGGCAGCGGCGCCAGGTCGCCGTCCATGCTGAATACGGCATCGGTGAGAATCAGTTTGCGTTTGGCCTTGCTGGCGGCGAGCAGGCGTTCCAGCGCGCTTAGGTCGCCGTGCGGATAGCGTTCGTGGTCGGCGCGGGAAAGCTGGACGGCGTCGATCAGCGAGGCGTGGTTGAGCTTGTCCGCAAAGACGGCGTCGCCGCGGCCGACCAGCGCCACGATGATGCCCAGGTTGGCCATGTAACCAGTCGAAAACAGGAGCGCTCGGGGAAAACCCGTAAACTCGGCGAGTTCCCGTTCGAGTTCCTCATGCGGCGAGAGGTGGCCGCTGACCAGGTGCGAGGCGCCGCTGCCGACACCCCATTTTCTGGCCCCGGCGCAGGCGGCCTCGATCAGCTTGGGGTCGTTGGCCAGGCCCAGGTAGTCGTTGCTGCAAAAACTGATCAGCTCGCGTCCGTCGACGCGGGCCAGCGGGCCGCACGGGGCTTCGAGGGTGCGGCGCAGGCGCTTGAGACCGTCGCGTTCGAGGTCGGCCAGTCCGCTTTCGAGTTCGTTCCAGATCATGGCTGAAGCGCGGCTTCGAGGGCGCCGGCAACGGCGCGGCCGAGGTGGCTGATTTCCTCGTCGCTGACGGTGTACGGCGGCATCAGGTAAACCGTATGGCCGATCGGGCGGGTGAGGGCTTCCCTGTCCAGGGCGGCGCGGTAGAAGCGGTGCGAGAACTTCGAATCCGGCGTGTCGACGTCGAAGGCGATGATCATGCCGCGCTGACGCATGTGGCGAACCCGTGGGTGGTCGGCGAGAGGGGCGAGCGCGGCCGCCAGCTTCTGCGCGCGGACGGCGTTGGCTTCCAGCACCTTGTCTTCCTCGAAGATGTCGAGCGTGGCCAGTGCCGCGCGGCAGGCCAGCGCGTTGCCGGTGTAGGAGTGCGAATGCAGGAAGCCGCGCACCGTGGCGTCGTCGTAGAACGCCTGATACACGGCGTCAGTGGTGAGGACGATCGACAGCGGCAGATAGCCGCCGGAGATGCCTTTGGATACGCACAGGAAATCCGGCTTGATGTGCGCTTGCTCATGGGCGAAGAAGGTGCCGGTGCGGCCGCAGCCGACGGCGATCTCGTCGCAGATGAGATGGACGTTATAGCGGTCGCACAGGGCGCGGGCGAGGCGCAGGTACTCCGGGTCGTACATGACCATGCCGCTGGCGCACTGGATCAGCGGTTCGACGATAAAGGCGGCGATGCTCTCGTGATACGCCTCAAGATGACGTTCGAGCGCGGCGGCGGCGCGGCGGGCCACGTCAATTGCCGTCTCGCCGTCCAACGCCTTGCGCGCATCGGGCGTTGGCACCGTCGCGGCGACGCGTACCAGTGGGGCGTAGGCGTCCTTGAAGATCGCCACGTCGGTGACGGCCAGCGCGCCGACGGTCTCGCCGTGGTAGCTCCCTTCCAGGCAAAGAAAGTCGCGCTTCTTGTCCATGCCGCGATTGCGCCAGCTGTGGAACGACATCTTGAGCGCGATCTCGGTGGCCGAGGCGCCGTCAGAGGCGTAGAAGCAATGCCCAAGGGCATTGCCGGTCAGCGCCGAGAGACGCTCGGAGAGTTCGACGACCGGCCGGTGCGTGAAACCGGCGAGGATGACATGCTCCAGTTCGTCCAGTTGGGCGCGCAGCGCGGCATTGATGCGCGGGTTGGCGTGACCGAAAAGATTGACCCACCACGAGCTGATGCCGTCGAGATAGCGCTTGCCGTCGAAGTCGTGAAGCCAGACGCCTTGGCCGCGGGCGATCGGGATCATCGGCAGTTTCCCGCCTTCGGCATGCTGCTTCATTTGCGTACAGGGATGCCAGACGGCAGCCAGGCTTCGCTGCAACAGGTCGTTGTTATTCATGAGATCAGTGCAATGTCTGTGAAGTCGCGTTGCCGAGATCGGGCATTTCGGCATGCACGGTTTCGCCTTCGGCGTTGGGGTAGAGCGGGGCGCCACAATCGTCACAGAACTCGAACGGGAATTGCTGGTTGTGGACGATGACTTCCTTGATGCCCGACTCGCGCAGGATGTTTTCGACTTCGCCGATCACGTCGGTCGTCTCATCTTCGGCGCCGAGCAGCGGCCAGACGATGCCGTGGTAAATGGCCTCGTCGTTGCGCGGACCGAATGCGATCCGGTATTCCTCCAGGCGCTTGTCGTGGAACCCGCCAACGACGGCGCGCAGCGATTCAGCCGGCTTGCCGAGAGTGGTCTGCAGGAAAGACACCGAGGCGCGCAGCGAGTAGGGGCGAGAGGCCATGTCGGCCAGCCGGCAGGCGGCGTGGTAAGCATCGGCGAGCAGCGGCTGGAAGGCGCATCCGGCCAGCAGGGGTTCGAGCGAAGGACCGCCCTGCTTGACCCATTCCTTGAGCGACGATTCACGGTTTGCATCGTCAGCCTCGTTCCAGCGGAAGATCGGCATGCCGCGCGGCACGGCGACGGCGCCGATCAGGTAGCGCGTGTCGGAGAGGAACTGGTTGGTTTCCGGCATCGCCGAGATGTCCAGTTTCGGGGCCTTGCCGCACAGCGCCGCGCCTCCGAGATCGCGCATCAGCTGCCAGGTGTCCACGAAGCTGCGCGGCAGCTGGTCGGGGCTGTAGAGATAGTCGACAAGCGAGATCTGCGATGCTCCCGAGAAGACATGCGCGCCGAGTTGTACCTTGAGCGTCTGCAGGATCGCCGTGGGTATCGTTCCCGCCGGGATCGAGAAACGGGACCAGGCCAACAGCGGGGCGTTGAACAGCAGGATGTCGTAGTCTTGTCCCTGGTGCGTCATTACGCAGGATTCGGCGCGTGCCTCGATGGCATCCGCCAGGCAGTCGTGCGCTTCGGCATGAGAATCGAAGAGGCGGTCGAGTGAGGCGTTAAGATCCTCTTCCGCGCCTTCCTGGAGAATTCGGTCGATGAGTTCGACAAGCTGGTTTTCCCAGAAATCGCGCTCCAGTCGCCCTCCCGATTCGGCGAGTCCAATGGCCAGCCTTCCCAGTTCGGTGGCGTCGGAGGACATGCGTTTGCGCGAGGAGAGGCGGTTGCGTTTCATGGTGGATTTTCCGTAGGTCGGATAATCTATTATTGTACCAAGCGCAGACGGCTCCCCGAGTTTGTGGAAAACCGTTTGCAGGATCGTTGCCGCGCAACCTGCGCGGAATCGGATGTCACAGGAACAACAATGTTCTCTGCGTGTCCATCTGGCCGGCTCAATCAACAATTCAAACGCACAGCTTTCCTCATGATCATCCTGCTTTCACCTGCTAAATCCCTGGATTTCGATTCTCCGACAACCCTTGCCAAGGCTACCCGGCCGGATTTTCTCGATCAGTCAGAGATTCTGGTCGAACGGCTACGCGAGTTTTCTCCCGCCGAACTGGCTTCACTGATGGAAATCAGCGACCCGCTGGCGGCGTTGAACGTGGGCCGTTACGCCGAGTGGCGGAATCCCTATCCTCGAGGAAAAGGCAAGCAGGCCGTGCTGGCCTTCAACGGTGATGTCTATGAAGGACTCGATGCCAGATCGCTTTCGGCCGACGATCTGATTTTTGCCCAGGATCACCTGCGCATTCTCTCCGGTCTGTACGGGATATTGCGTCCTCTCGACATGATTCTTCCGTACCGGCTGGAGATGGGGATCCGCCTGGACAATCCGCGCGGCAAGGATCTCTACGCCTTCTGGGGTGAGCGGATCACCGAGGCGCTCGGTATCGCGCTGCGCAAGACAAAATCTTCGGCAGTGGTCAATCTGGCGTCTGCGGAGTACTTCAAGTCGGTCAAGGCCAAGCGGTTGTCCGTACCGGTGATTCAGCCGGTTTTCGAGGACTGGAGCGCGGGGCGGTACAAGGTGGTGAGTTTTTATGCCAAGCGCGCGCGGGGGTTGATGGCGCGCTTCGCGGTCTGCCGGCGCATCGTTGAACCGTCGGAACTGAAATCCTTCGCCGAAGAAGGGTATGTCTTTGACGAGTCCGCGTCAGACGGTGCTCGCTGGGTATTCCGCAGAAAGCTGGACTAACTTTTCCGCTTCCTCGGCGGTGACGATGGCGAAGGGTGGCGGATTGTGCCGATACCTCGCCAGCCGGAGCAATTGCTTGTCGCGTGTCACCAGCATTTCGGCCTTGCAGCGCGCCGCCAATTCCAGGAATTTCTGGTCGTCCGCATCACGGCAACGCGGCAGTATGGGAGCTTGGCCGGTACCGACATCGCATTTCACGATAAAACCGGCGTAGTGCGCCAGCAGCGCGTCCTGCCGAGCGTTGTCGAGTTGGAACTCCGGATAGGCGGCGACGCGTTCGAGTTCGGCGAAGCACGCGGCGTCACTGAAACAGAGGACGTGGCGGCGGGTAATGGCATTTTTCAGCCAGGTTGTGCGCTTGTCCTGGAAGTGCAGCATGTCCATGA
>CAZCJW010000041.1:0-16608 GCA_964499185.1 uncultured Propionivibrio sp.
CGGCTGGCGCCGCGGCAGCCATCTACGCGGCGCGCAAGGGTGTGCGCACCGGCGTCGTGGCCGAGCGATTCGGCGGTCAGGTGCTCGATACACTGGCCATCGAGAACTTCATCTCGGTCAAGGAAACTGACGGCCCGCGGCTGGCTTCTGGCCTCGAGCAGCACGTCCGCGACTACGAGGTGGATATCATGAACCTGCAACGTGCCGAAGGGCTGGCCAGTTGTCCGGATGGTTTGACCGAAGTGAGGCTGGCGAGCGGCGCGTCGCTGAAGAGCAAGACCGTGATCCTCTCGACCGGGGCGCGCTGGCGCAACATGAACGTACCGGGCGAGCAGGAATACAAGGCCCGCGGCGTCGCCTACTGCCCGCACTGCGACGGTCCGCTGTTCAAGGGCAAGCGCGTGGCGGTAATCGGCGGCGGCAATTCTGGCGTCGAGGCGGCAATCGATCTGGCCGGCATCGTCGCTCATGTCACGTTGCTCGAATTCGACCCGGGCCTGCGCGCCGACGCGGTGCTGCAGAACAAGCTACGCAGCCTGCCCAACGTTCGAATCATCACGCAGGCTCAAACGACCGAGGTGACCGGTGACGGTGAAAAGGTCAACGGGCTGGTCTACAAGGATCGCGTCAGCGGTGAGAAGCATTCGATCGAACTTGAAGGGATCTTCGTGCAGATAGGATTGCTGCCGAATACCGACTGGCTGAAAGGCACGCTGAACCTCTCGCCGCGCGGCGAGATCGAGGTGGACAATCGTGGGCAGACGTCGATGGCCGGCGTGTTTGCCGCCGGCGACTGCACGACCGTACCGTACAAGCAGATCATCATCGCCATGGGCGAAGGCGCGAAGGCCTCATTGTCCGCTTTCGACTACCTGATCCGCTCTTCGGCGCCGGAGTGACGCCGGAGAAAAACGAGGAAAGCAGAAATCGCAACGGGCACGACGGAATCGAAAGATCCGTCGTGCCCGGTGTTTTTTCTTTGTCAGCCTTGACGCCGCCGTTCGTAGGCTTGTAGGTGTGAATAGGCCAGCCGCAGCAGCGGGACCGCAAGCGTCTTGTTTTCCGCCCAGGCGACCATGTCGCCGAGTATGTGATCGGCTTCGGTCTGCTTGCCCGCCTCCAGGTCGCGCAGCATCGACGCCACGAGCGCCGAATTGCGGTCGGTCAACATGTTGCGGAAAACAGTCAGCTGGGTATCGCCCAGCCTGCGGCCATTCGCTTCGGCCACGGCCGCGCATTCGTCGAGCAATCCATTGACGAACTTCTCGCCGGCGAGCGTTCCCATGATGATCCCGATACTGGCCCGCATCAGGCAGGTCGCCCCCGCCAGGGTGGCCAGAAAGACAATCTTGTCCCACATTGCCTGGCCGATATTGTCGGCCAGCAGGAAATCGACGCCGGATGATTCCATCAGTCTGGACAGTGGTTCCAGCCAGGGCGACGGCCGCCAGCCCAAAGAACCCACGGTAAATCGGTGCAGCTTGTTCAGGTGGCGGATTTCTCCGGTTGGCGCGAGCGTCACCGATATCAACGCCACACCGCCCAGAACCCGGGCAGCGCCGAAGCGCGCGACCAGTCGATCAATGTGGCGGACGCCATTCAGTAACGGCACGATCACGCTCTGTTCGCCCATCGCCGGGGCAATCGCCTCCATCGCCGAATCGAGGTCGAACGCCTTGCAGGTCAGGATGATGACGTCGAAGGTTTCTGCAAGCGTTTCCTTGGTGACGAGTTTCGGCGTGATCTTCAGGTCGCCAAAAGGGCTGAACACCTCCAGCCCTTTCTCGCGCAACTGGTCCGCCCGTGCCGGACGAACCAGAAACGTCACATCGCCGCCCGCCGCGTGCATCCTGGCGCCGTAATATCCACCGATGCCCCCGGCGCCCAATACTAGTATTCTCATTTCTATCTCCCGGATTGAATCACGACCGTTCCCCGGGGGGGTGAACCTGGCTTGAATACGCTCTGCCCTGGAACGGTCCGCACCAATACTCTACCGTTATCCCGCATGAGACGCGAAGGTTTCAGGTTGTGTTGCGGCGGATTTCGTAGGCTTGCATGTGCGAATACACCAGACGCAAGCAGTGCGTGTCGATGTTCAGGGTGCGGGCACGGGTCACCAGGTCGCCGATCGTGAACTCGGCTTCTGTCGGGTTGCCCCGCTCGATATCGCGCAGCATCGACGCGGCAAGCACGGAACCGCTTTCGGTCAGCAGGGAGCGGCACGTTGCCAGTTGCGACACGGTCAGGGCATGACCCTCCGATTCCGCAATGCGTGCGCACTCGCCAATCAGGCTGGTGACGAATTCCTCTCCTCCCACTGTTTGCAGGATGACTCCGATGTTCGCACGCAAGGTGCAGGTTGCGCCGGCCAGAGCTGCCCAGAAGACGAATTTGTTCCACATCGCCTGCTCGATATCGTCGGACAGAATGAACTCCACACCGGAGCCTGCGATAAGGCTGGCCAAGTTGCGCAACCGGTTCGGCATTGCGCCGTGCGCCCCGATGATCAACCGGTGCGTTGTGTTGAAGTGTCGGATTTCTCCTCCTGGCGTCACCAGGAGAGCGGCTTGCGCCACGCCGCCGAGCACTCGTTCCCGGCCAAAGCGTGTGGCCAGGCGATCGATATGCGAGACCCCGTTGAGCAGCGGCAGAAGCAAGGTTTCCGGGCCCACCGCCGGGCCAATGTCTTCGATCGCCGAATCTAGGTCATAGGCCTTGCAGGAAAGAATCACCGCATCGAAAGGTGCATGCACTTGCTCTTTGGTCAGCAACTTCGGCGTGATGTGCAGATCGCCGCGCGGACTGAAAATTTTCAGTCCGTCCTCACGAAGCACGCGCGCCCGCCCCGGCCGTACGAGAAACGTGACGTCGCCGCCGGCAGCTGCGATTCTCGCCCCGAAATAGCCACCGATTCCGCCCGCGCCAAGTACCAGTATCCGCATAGTCCTTCCCCGTCGTGCCCGACTCGCTCGGAACACAGGATTCCATCAGTAAATTGATCAGGCCACCTGACCGGCGCGTAATTTACATCAATGTTCCGCCGCTGTCTCCTGCCACGTACCGCAGCCACGACCACCCGCTTCTCGGCGATTGGGTGAATCCGGGAAAGCCTGGGAAGAGGGTATACTCGCCCGCTTGAGAATCCGTCCCTTCAAGCCCATGTCTCGAGCCCCCTCTGTCGAATCCGGCGAGTACGAAGTTGCTGCCCTCGGCCAGATATTCACCCCGCCGGCGATTGTCGACTGCATGCTGAAGCTGGTGCGCAACCGTGGGCGCGTGCTCGAACCCGCATGCGGGGACGGCGCTTTTCTCAAACACTTTCCTGGCGCGTTGGGCATCGAGATCGATCCCCGCCATGCGCCGCCCGGTGCCGAAGTGATGAACTTCTTCGAACTCGCGGAAGACGAACGTTTCGCCACGATCATCGGCAATCCTCCCTATGTGCGCTATCAGGACATCTCGCCGGGGACCCGGCGGTTGGCACGGGACTCCGTGCTCGACGGACGCGCCAACCTGTACCTCTTCTTCATCGAAAAATGCCTGCGCCACCTGGAGCCGGATGGCGAACTGATCTTCATCACGCCACGCGACCTGCTCAAGGCCACCTCGGCCGTGCCGCTCAACCAGCTGTTGCATGCGGCAGGGACCATCACCGATTTCATTGATTTGGGCGACACGCATCTGTTCGACGACGCGACGCCGAATTGTGCGATCTGGCGTTTCCAGCGGGGTGACATGTCCCGGCGCACCCGCTACGCGGCGCTGGAGCAGGGCGATGGTGCCGCAGGATTGCAGGCGCCGCGCTGGGAGTCGCGGATTTTTGTGGAAAGCGGCGGACATCTGCTGTTCACCCGTCGCGACTATCCGTTGCTTCTGTCGGATATCGCCTTCGTCAAAGTGGGCGCGGTTTCCGGTGCCGACGAGGTCTACACGAGCGATTACTACGGAAACCGCGACTTTGTCTGTTCAACCACGGCGGCCGATGGGAAAACCCGGCGCATGATCTGGTGCGAGCCGGGCGATTCGGCACCGCGCTCGCTTCTTCCGCATAAGGATCGCCTGATCTCCCGCCGCATCCGGAAATACGACGAATCGAACTGGTGGCAATGGGGGCGCGGGTACTATCAGTCCGACCTGCCGCGTGTCTATGTGAACAACAAGACGCGGCGGCAGAACCCGTTTTTTGTCCATGACTGTCCGAACTACGACGGGTCGGTGCTTGCAATTTTCCCGAAGGACCCCACCGTAGATAGTGTTGCGCTGGCCGCCGCGCTCAATGCGGTGGATTGGGCCGATCTCGGTTTCATCTGCGACGGCCGTTTCCTGTTCACGCAGCGCAGCCTTGAACAAACTCCCCTGCCCAAGGTCTTTCGTTCCTTTCTTCCGGAAAGCGAAAGAAGCTGGTGGGATAAACTGAAAAGACTGATCTGAACGCCCTCGCGCGATCGGAATACGGGAGGAAGGCAATCGCCTGCTCCCGACTGAATGGAGATCGATGATGGTTCCTCGTCTGACCACGGCCCTGACCGGCCCGCTGCTTGAACTCGAACGGAAATTTCTCGACGCCACGCCGGATATCGAGCGCTGGTTGCGCGGCAAATGGCAGGAGCATACCCCGCCCTTCTACGGTTCGGTCGATCTGCGCAATGCCGGATTCAAGCTGGCGCCCGTGGACATGAACCTGTTCCCCGGCGGGTTCAACAACCTCAATTCGGCCTTCCTGCCGTTGTGCGTGCAAGCCGCGATGACCGCCATTGACAAGATCTGCCCGATGGCCAAGAGTCTGCTGCTGATTCCGGAGAACCACACGCGCAATTTGTTCTATCTGCAGAACGTGGCGCAACTGGTGGCCATCCTGCGCATGACCGGGCTCAACGTGCGCGTCGGTTCGTTGCTGCCCGAGATCGACAAACCCACGCCGGTCGAATTGCCCAACGGTACGTCGCTGCTGCTCGAACCGCTGGTGCGTACCAAATACCGGGTTGGCCTGGCCGACTTCGACCCCTGTGCAGTCCTGCTCAACAACGACCTGACGGCCGGCGTCCCGGACATCCTGCAGAACCTCAACGAGCAGTTCATCCTGCCGCCGCTGCATGCAGGCTGGGCGGTGCGCCGCAAGTCAAACCACTTTGCCGCTTACGACGAGGTGGCGGATGAGTTCGCCAGACTGGTCGGCATTGACCCATGGCAGATCAACCCGTATTTTTCCGTCTGCGACAGCATCAACTTTCACGAACGCCAGGGCGAGGATTGCCTGGCGGCCAACGTCAGCGCGGTGCTCGACCTGATCCGGGAGAAATACAAGGAGTACGGCATCGACGAGACTCCCTACGTGGTGGTCAAGGCCGATGCCGGGACCTACGGCATGGGCGTGATGACCGTCAAGGATGCCGACGAAGTGGTTGGCCTGAACCGCAAGCAGCGTAACAAGATGTCGGTCATCAAGGAAGGCATGAGTGTCTCCCAGGTGATCATCCAGGAAGGTGTGCATACGCGGGAACATGTCGCCGACGGCGTTGCCGAACCGGTGGTTTACATGATCGACCGTTATGTCGTTGGCGGCTTTTACCGTGTCCATGGCGGGCGCGGCAAGGATGAGAACCTCAACGCGCCGGGCATGCACTTCGAGCCGCTGGCCTTCGAAACCAGTTGCAGCCTGCCGGATCGCTGCCAGACACCGGATGCGGCACCGAACCGTTTCTACGCCTATGGCGTCGTCGCACGGCTGGCGCTGCTCGCGGCGTCGTTGGAACTCGAGCGTACCGAACCGAGAGAGGAATAAACCATGCGCATCGCTTTCATTGTCGACCCGCTCGACGTACTCAAGCCGTACAAGGATTCAAGCGTTGCCATGATGCGCGCGGCGCAGGCAGCCGGACACTCGGTCTGCACCATCCAGCAGTCATCGATCCACTGGACTACGCAGCACGGGGTATGCGCCGAAGCTACGAGTATTGTCGTCCTCGAATCGGACTCAGAGTGGTATGTCGAAAGCGAGAGCATGATCGGGCCCTTGCGCGGCTTCGATGCAGTGATCATGCGCAAGGATCCGCCATTCGACATGGAGTACGTGACGTCCACCTGGTTGCTGGAGCGCGCTGAAGCAGAAGGGGCGCGTATTTTCAACCGCCCCCGCGCCTTGCGCGACCACTCGGAGAAGCTCGCGATCGCCGAATTCGCTCAATTCTCCGTCCCCACGCTGGTCACCCGAGACGCTCGGCTGGTAAAGGAATTTATCGGCACGCATCGCGATACGGTGCTCAAACCGCTCGATGGAATGGGCGGCAGCCAAGTGTTCCGCGTGCGCGATGACGATCCGAATCGCAACGTGATTATCGAAACGCTCACGCATGACGAACAACGTACGATCATGGCCCAGCGTTTCATTCCGGAAATCGACAAGGGCGACAAGCGCATCCTGATTGTCGGCGGTGAAGTCGTCCCGTACTGCCTGGCGCGCATCCCGATGGCGGGCGAGACCCGCGGCAATCTGGCGGCCGGCGGCAGAGGTGAAGCGCGGCCGCTCTCAGAACGCGACCGCGAGATCGCCGAAACACTGGCTCCCGTGCTCGCCGAGCGTGGCATGCTCTTCGTCGGCATCGACGTGATCGGCGACTGGCTGACCGAAATCAACGTCACCAGCCCGACCTGCATGGTCGAAATCTGCCAGCAGACGGGCTTCGACGCCGCAGCCATGTTCATCAAGGCGGTGGAAGCCGCCTGCGGTGCCGCCGGGAACGATAGCGGCGAATCATGAGCAGACTCCGACTGAACTCGGTCCTGCTGTGCCTGGCCATTTTTCTGCTTTCCGCCTGCGGCAAGGCGCCCTTGCATCACCAGGAGTCGTTTGTCTTCGGGACCCGCGTCGAGATACTTATCGCCGGCCAGGAGGAAGCCCGGGCGCGGCCTGCGGCCTCGGCCGTGCTGCGCGAATTCGACCGGCTGCACAGTACCTACCACGCCTGGCAACCGTCCGAACTGAGCGAACTCAACACTGACCTGGCTGACGGCAAATCGCATGCCGTCAGTAGCGAATTGGCGGGGCTGCTTGGCGATGCGCAACGCCGCTCAATGCAGGGAGATGGCCTGTTCGATCCGGGCATCGGGCGCCTGATTCAGGCCTGGGGATTCCAATCCAGCGATTTCAAGGCCGTGCTGCCGGAACCTGGCGCCATCAAGGAATGGCTGCGCAACCGCGCCGGGATCGCCGACCTGCAGATCGACGGTCAGCGCATCAGCAGCCGCTCCCGCAACGTCGCCATTGATCTGGGCGGATATCTCAAGGGGTACGCCCTCGACCGTGCCGCCGCGATTCTGCATGAGCACGGCGCCGCCAACGCGCTGATAAACATAGGTGGAAACGTGATGGCCCTGGGCAGCAAGAACGGCAAAGCGTGGACTGTCGGCATCCAGCACCCGCGCCAGCCGGGGCCGCTCGCCACCCTGAAACTGCGTGACGGCGAAGCGATCGGAACATCTGGTGACTATCAGCGCTATTTTGAAGTTGACGGCAAGCGCTATTGTCATCTGCTCGATCCGCGCAGCGGCGAACCGGTCATGCATACCCAGGCGCTGACCGTGCTGATTTCACCCCGGCCAGCGGCCGGAACGCTCTCCGACATGGCGTCGAAGCCCTTGTTCATCGCCGGAGAGCGCTGGCCCGAGATGGCCGGCAAGCTGGGAGTGCATCAGGCGCTCAGGATCGACGCGCAAGGCCGCATCGAGGTTAGCTCCGGGTTGCGCGAACGTCTGGAATTCATCGGAAGCCCGCTGAACCTCCGGGAAATCACCCTGCCGTCCCCCAAATAGACCCCGCATCCCTTCCGAATCGCGTGGAATCCCTTAGAATGAGCACTGCTCGAGCGTCCCGGGTCGTGGATTCCACTGCAAAAGAGCCCGAAACGAGAACGCATGACTCTGCACTGATACACCGATCGACAGGACTTCCAAATGGCACGCGCAGAAACAGAGATCGTCAACAAACTTGGCCTGCATGCACGGGCATCGGCAAAGCTGACCCAACTGGCCGGCAGTTTCGATTGCGAGATATGGATGGAAAAAGGATCACGCCGGATCAACGCAAAGAGCATCATGGGCGTCATGATGCTCGCCGCCGGCAAGGGATCCAAAGTGGCGATCGAAACCACCGGGGATGATGAACAGGAGGCGCTGGACGCCATTCTCAAGCTGATCGCGGACAAGTTCGGTGAAGGAGAATAAACACACCATGAGTTTCGCCCTGCATGGACTCCCGGTTTCCGGTGGCATCGCTATCGGCCAGGCGCATCTTATCTCGCAAGCCACGCTGGAAGTCTCGCACCTGGTCATTGCTCCGCGCATGGTGGAAAAGGAAGTGGCTCGCCTCGAGGCGGCA
Organism: uncultured Propionivibrio sp.; assembly: GCA_964499185.1. GTDB lineage: Bacteria > Pseudomonadota > Gammaproteobacteria > Burkholderiales > Rhodocyclaceae > Propionivibrio. The sequence goes on from CAZCJW010000041.1 coordinate 8,378, forward strand.
CTGGCGCGGGTACGCGCCGAATTCGACGCCATGACGAGCAACCTGGAAAAATCGCCGGCCGACATGCGCGCGTTCATCGATCTGCATCGCATGATCTTGGACGACCCGGAGCTGTCGGAGGTGCCCAAGCAGATCATTCGCGAGCGGCGCTGCAACGCCGAATGGGCCATCGTGCAACAGATGGAGTTGCTCGTCGAACAGTTCGAACAGGTTGAAGACATCTATCTGCGCGAACGCAGCTACGACGTGCGGCAAGCCGTCGAACGGGTGGTGCGCGAACTCAGTGAGCACCCGGACCACGCACCCGCCCGGATCAAGGCGATCAAGGGTGAAAACCTCATCGTGGTTGGCCATGACCTCTCGCCGGCCGACGTGATGGCTTTCAAGGCCCAGAACTTCGCCTCCTTCGTTACCGACGTCGGCGGTGCCACATCGCACACCGCGATTCTCGCGCGCGGCATGGGCATTCCGGCCGTGCTCGGCCTGCACAACGCGAGGGCGCTGATCCGCGACAAGGAAACGCTGATTGTCGACGGCACACGCGGTGTCGTCATCGTCAATCCCGACCGGCGCATCCTCGAAGAATACGAGCTGCGCAAGAGCCAGTTCGAAATCGAGAAATCGAAGCTCAAGCTGCTCAAGACGGCCCGCGCCACGACCCTCGACAAGGTCAAGATCGACTTGCTGGGGAACATCGAGGAGCCGGAGGACGTCGATGCGGTGCTTGAAAGCGGTGCCGATGGCGTCGGCCTGTTCCGCACCGAGTTCATCTTCCTCGGGCGTGGTGACATGCCGAGCGAGGAAGAACAATTCGAGGCCTATCGCAAGGCGGTCAAGGGGATGGAGGGCCGGCCGATCACCATCCGGACGTTCGACCTGGGCAACGACAAGCAACTGCACGCGGATGACTCGTTTGAGGACCGCCGGCGTGATAACCCGGCGCTCGGCTTGCGTTCGATACGCCTGTCTCTGGCCGAGCCAAAGGTGTTCCAGGCCCAGCTCAGGGCGATATTGCGCGCGTCGAAGTTCGGCAAGGTGAAGATCATGGTGCCGATGCTCTCGCACGCGTTCCAAGTGGATCAGACCCTGGCCGCCGTCGAACAGGCAAAGGCAACCCTGCGCGCGGGCAAGATCCCTTTCGACGAGAGTATTGAGGTCGGCGGCATGATTGAGGTGCCGGCCGCAGCGCTGGCTATCGGCGTGTTCCTGCGCCGCCTGGATTTCATCTCCATCGGCACCAACGACCTGATCCAGTACACGCTGGCCATCGACCGTACCGACGAGCAGGTGGCCAACCTCTACGATCCGTTGCACCCGGCTGTGATGATGCTGCTGTCGCACATCATCAGCAGCGCCGAGAAGGCCAATGTCCCGGTATCGATGTGCGGTGAAATGGCTGGCGATCCGATGTTTACCCGGCTGCTTCTCGGCATGGGCTTGCGGCATTTTTCGATGTTCCCGGCGCAGATCCCGGCGGTCAAGCAGCGCATCAAGCAAAGCGATATTTCGGAGATTGAGCCGATCGTTCGCCGCATCGTCCGCCTGGAAGAATCGGCCAAGATCGAGGAGCAGATCGAGCGGCTGAACGCTTTGCTGCAATAGCGCACCAGATTCTCAACGAACATGCCCAAGACGGTTGAAGAGATTTCCCGCGAAACCGGATTTTCGGTCACCACCGTCCGCCTGGTCATCAACGGGCAGTCGGAGAGGTATCGCATCAGCGCCGCAACCCGCAAGGTCATCGAAGACTATGTGGCGTTGCACGGGTACTCGATCAACCACGCGGCACGCAGTCTCAAGCTGAACCGCAGCGATACGATCGGCTTTGTCGTGCCCGACCTGTCCAATGCGTTTTTTGCGCGCCTGATGGCTGCCCTCGAAGTGCTGTGCCGCAAACGCAATCTCCTCTTGCTGACGGTGGCTTCGCACGAGGATCCGGTGTTGGAAAACAGAGCGGTCAGCAATCTGCTCGCGCGCGGGGTCGATGGACTCGTGATCGCGCCCTGCCAGGCGACTGTTTTGCCTCAATTGACCAAGAGCCGAGCCCGTTCGTCCATCGTGATGATCGATCGTGACTACAACTCGGGGCTCTTCCCAACAGTCGTCAGCGACAATTTTCAGGGCGGACTGGCGATGTCTCGCCGCATGTTGCGAGAGACCGCCGGCACGCCGTTCCCTTTCCTGTGCGGTCATGCTGAATCGCCGAGCATCCAGGATCGCATCCGGGGGTTCTCCGCGGCCTATGGGGAAGCGGGCAATGTCGACGCACAGAGCATGGTCCTGCTGGAGGCGGAAGACAGCATCGACGCCGGGGGGCGAATGATGCAATCCCTGATTGAAAACGCCCGGCACGCCCCGCCGGCGTTCATGTGCTCCTCGCTGCTGGTGCTGGAGGGTGCACTCCAGCAGATCAAATCGCAACTCGGCACCATCGATCCCTGCATTCTGATCGGAACGTTCGACGATCACACCATGCTCGACTTGTTGCCCAACCCAGTGCTTTCGATTCGACAGAACGAAAAAATCCTGGCGCAGAAAATCGTAGAGCGACTGGTCGATCCGCCGGGCGAGAGAAACCTTGATGTTTCGTCTGCCGTCGTGGGAACGGAACTCGTCTGCCGCAACCTTGATGGCCTGTAAATAAGCAGCTAAGTCGAAGTAGCTGGGTGGTTTTCCATCGCCACTGCACGTGAACCATCAAGACACATCAGTAGACAACGCCCGGTTGCTGATATAAATTAGCGCGGTGCTGATTACGATTTAGTAACAGCGCAGCAATAATAGACAGGGCAGGGGCATGAGCAAGGTTCTCGTGGTGGGCAGCATCAACATGGATCTGGTTGTCGAGACCGGGAAGTTTCCCGCGCCCGGCGAGACGCTGCTTGGACAGCGTTTCAGCACGTTCCCCGGCGGCAAGGGGGCCAACCAGGCGGTCGCCGCACGGCGACTCGGCGCCCAAGTGGCCATGATCGGCTGCGTCGGCAGCGATGCGTTCGGCAAGGAATTGCTCGGCCTGCTCGAAAAGGAAGGTATCGACACCCGCCACGTTCGCATCGCAGAGGATGTTTCGACGGGAGTGGCCGCCATAACGGTCAGCCAGGCGGAGAATTCCATCGTGGTCGTTCCCGGCGCCAATCACGCGCTTTCCCCTGCCGACATCCACGCCGCCGAACGTGCGTTCGCGGAGGCCGACCTGGTGCTCTGCCAGCTGGAAATTCTCCTGGAAGCCGTGGAAGCCGCCGCGATGTTGGCCGAGCGCCATGGCAAGCCGTTCATTTTGAATCCGGCGCCGGCTATGCCCTTACCCGAAGCGTTGCGCGCACGTGCCGCGCTGGTGACGCCCAACGAACATGAATTGGCAATCCTGTCTTCGGTTCCTGACACTCAGTGGCAGCAGCAACTGGCGCTGCATCCGGGGCGCATCTTGATGACCCGCGGGGCTGAAGGCGCCTGGTTTGCCGCTAGCGACGGGGAGTTGCATCATCAGCCCGCATTCAAGGTAACGGCCGTCGACACGACGGGTGCCGGCGATACCTTCAACGGTGCGCTGGCGGCATTCTGGGGCAGGGACCTTGGCGAATTGTCGCGGCTGGCCTGCGCGGCGAGCGCGCTTTCCGTAACGCGGGCCGGGGCGCAGGGAGGCATGCCTACCCGGGAAGAGTTGGACGCATTTCTCGGTTCGAGGTAACGAACATTAATGGATCGGTAAAGTCGGCAATAGACCGGTAGGCAGCAAGAGCAAGAAGAAGGCAGCAAGAAAGTTGTCGGGTAGGTGAAGAGCGGCGCACGTCAGGTATTTCAAGTGCAGCGGCCCGCGCTAAAGAACGCGGGCACAAGCCGGCGGATTCCGGACACGAGGCGCGGATCGGACTTTTTATTGCAACACTCAGGAAGGAGAAATCATGAATCAATTTACGTTGAAACAGACATGGACGAAAACCGGTATCAAGGCGCTGGCAGTGGTTGCCGCTCTCGGATTCGGATTCGCCGCGCCCCAGGCGATGGCCCAAACCAAGACGGTGATTCGCATCTCGACGCCAGCCGTGCCGGACGACTGGCACGCCAAGATGTGGACCATCTTCAAGGAATCGCTCGACAAATCGGCCCCCGGCGAGTTCGATGTCCAGATTCACCTGAACGCCGCGCTGTTCAAGCAAGGCACCGAGCCAGCTGCCATGGCGCGCGGCAACCTGGAAATGTCGGCCATCTCGGCGCAGGATATTTCCAAAATCGTCCCGGAGTTCTCGATCTTCACCGCCGGCTACATCATCCGCGACCCGGATCATCAGCAGAAGGTGTTCAACGGTCCGGTCGGGACTGAAGTTTTCAAGCCCGTCATCCAGAAAATGGAGGTGACTCCGCTGGCCACGGCCTACCTTGGCACTCGCCAGGTTACGCTGCGCGACGACAAGAACGTGAAGACCCCGGCTGACCTGAAAGGCGTGAAACTGCGCATGCCGGGCAGCAAGGAATGGCTGTTCCTCGGTGAAGCGCTTGGCGCGACTCCGACTCCGCTGGCTTTCGGCGAAGTCTATCTGGCCCTCAAGACCGGAACCATTGATGGACAAGACAATCCGCTGCCGACGGTTCGTGCCGCCAAGTTTTTTGAGGTGAGCAAGACGATTGTCCTGACCAGCCACCTGGTCGACGCCATATTCCTCTCCTACGGAAGCAAGGCATTCAATGCGCTCAAGCCGGAGCAGCAGCAGAAGATCAGGCTTGCGGCCGAAGCGGCAGCACGTTACAACAATGCCAACCGGATCAAGGATGAGGCGGAGCTGATCGACTTTTTCAAGGCCCAGGGTCTGAAGGTCGTCACCCCTGATGTCGCACTGTTCCGCAAGACGGTTCAAGAAAAGTATATGAAGTCCGAGATGGCCAAGGCCTGGCCGAAGGGCTTGCTGGAAAAGATCAACGCCGTCAAGTAATCCTGCCTTTTCAGGCGTCCCGTTCGGTTCCTCGGGCGGGCCGCCTGTATTTTCGCGCATCAATACGTACGGGTTCCCCAGGTTTCCGGTGAGGGCATCATGCTTAAGCAGTTGAAGAATGTGGCCAATTTCATTGGCACGTTGAGTTACGGCGTCTTGTTTGTGACGTTCATCTTTCAGGTCATCTTGCGCTTTGTATTCAACAAGCCGTTGTCATGGAGCGACGAGCTGATCGTGATCCTGTACGTGTTCAGCATGTTCTGGGCCGGAGCGTTCATGCTTAAGGAGAAGGATCATGTCATGCTCGACATCGTGTACGAGCATCTTGGCGCGCAGGGCAAGCGCGTTTCGTGCATCGCCTACGCGCTGATCATTGGCGCGCTCTTCCTTTGGGCGATTCCCGCTTCTTTCAGCTATGTCAAGTTCATGATGCGTGAGAATACGCCGGTGCTGGAAATTCCCTTTGCCTATGTGTTCGCGCCTTTTATTCTGTTCTTGTTTGCCATCGGATTGTTTTATCTGAAAAAGCTGACTGTCCTGTTCGGCTCCGGCTGGAGAGACGAAGTGGGGCTGGTGCCGCATGAACCCAAGAACTCGGAGTCGGTCGAATGAGCAACGCAATCATCGTCATGCTGCTGGTCATGGGCGGCACCATGTTGCTGCGTGCGCCGATTTCATTCGGCATGCTGGCGGGGGGCGTCGCTTACCTTGTCGTCAAAGGCCAGGATGTCGGCCTGATGGCCGAACAGGTATTGAACGGTTTATACAGCAGTTACGTGCTGCTGGCCGTTCCGTTGTTCATCCTCGCCGCAAGCATCATGAATGCCGGTTCGATCAGCGAGCGCATGTTTTCCATGGCGATCGCGCTGGTTGGACATTTTCGGGGTGGTCTGGCGTACGTGAACGTGCTGGTCAGCGTGATTTTCTCCGGCATGAGCGGCAGTGCCATCGCTGATGCGGCAGGCCCCGGTCTGGTTTCCATGCGCATGATGACGGACAAGAATCGCTTTTCCCCAGAGTTCGCAGGAGCGATCACCGCAACGTCCGCCACCATTGGCCCCATCGTGCCGCCTTCGATTCCGATGGTCATCTATGCGCTTGTCTCGGGTACTTCGGTCGGTGCGCTGTTTATCGGCGGTGTTGTGCCCGGAGTGATGATGGCGTTTTCGCTGATGATTGGCATTTATATTCTTGCGCGCTTCCGCGATTTTCCGCGCGAGGAAGCCATTCCTCTTCGGGATATGCCGAAAGTTGTTCTGGAAGGGTTTCTGCCGCTGACAATTCCGATCGTTTTGTTGGGTGGAATTTACACCGGTGTATTCACGCCCACTGAAGCGGCAGCCGTGGCAGCGATGCATGCGTTGGTACTGTCGATGTATTACCGCACGCTGTCCTGGAAGCGCATGTGGGAGGTTTTGCAGGATTCGTTGCGGCAGAGTGCTTCGGTAACGTTGATCGTCGCCAGCGCATTCATCATGAATTACGCGATTGCTGCGGAGCAGATTCCCGACCTGGTGGCGCATTGGTTCACCCAGCACGAGTTCACGAAGATCGAGTTCCTGTTGCTGTGCAACGCCGTGTTTTTGGTATTGGGGTGCTTCCTCGATACGTCCACCATGCTGTTGGTCCTGGTCCCGCTACTGATCCCTTCAGCCAAGATCATGGGGGTCGATCTGGTGCATTTTGGCGTGGTCGCGGTTGTTAATATGATGATCGGTCTTGTGACGCCGCCGTTCGGAATGCTGCTTTTCGTGCTCAATGCGCTGACTGGGACTTCCCTGAGGGGGATGATTCGCGAAAGCGTGCCATTCATCATCGCTTTGTTGATCGTCCTTCTCCTCCTGACGCTGTTCCCGCAACTTGTTCTCTGGCTGCCGCAGTCGATGGGCTATGCCACGATGTAACGTACCCGGAGCCAACTTCCTGAATCATGCCGACGAGCACCTACAAGCGTTTGACCATTGACGACATTGCCCGCATGGCGGGCGTGTCGCGAACGACGGCCAGCATGGTGCTCAATGGCCGGGCGGAACAGTTCCGGATTTCGGCGGCGACGCAGGAGCGGGTGCTGGCCACCGCGCGAGACAACAACTTCCAGCCCTCGCATTCGGCACGTGCCTTGCGCTCCGGCTGCAGCAACACGCTCGGGCTGGTCATTCCGGAGCTGACCAACTTCGCCCACGCCAGCCTGGCGCAGGCGATGGAGCCCATCTGCCACCAGGCGGGCTACCAGTTGCTGGTCGTATCGAGCAACGACGAGGTCGGGCAGGAAACGGCCGGCATCGAACATCTGATTGCCCGACAGGTCGACGGTCTGTTGGTCGTGCCCTGTTCGCCGGATCCGGAGACCTACCTCAAGTGGAGCAAGCGCTTGCCGCTCTTCCTGGTTGACCGGCGCATTGACGAGACCACCCTGCCCTATGTCGTTACGGATGCGGAAAGCGCGGTGACGACCATGGTACTCGACGCCTTGTCGTCGGGCGCCGACGAAGCCTACTATTTTGGCGGCCAGCCGCATCTCTCGCCCAGTATCGATCGCCTGAAAGGGTTTCGTGCGGCGCTGGCGCGTGCCGGTCTGCAGGAACAAACCGGCTGGGTTCGCGCCCGCGACTACCATCGGCGCAGCGGGTATGCCTTGATGCAGGAATGTTTTCGCGACCTCGGGCGCTATCCCGGAATTCTCTTTACCGGGTCAATCACGCTGCTCGAAGGGGCGTTGGCCTTCATCAGCGAGCACGGCCACTTCGGTATCGCGCCACGGCGCATCATGACCTTCGACGATCATTATCTGCTCGACTGCCTGCCTGTGAAAATCGACGCCATCCAGCAGGACAGCCAAACGCTGGCCAGCGCCAGCCTGGAGCGACTGATCGGAATGATCAACAAGAAAGCGCCCACATCGGCAATGGTTCCGGCACGCCTGAACTGGCGCAGTCATAAGTAATTCCATTCCCAGATCATTCGTGACACGAAGACGAGCCGCAGACAGTGCAAGCAGCACGGCAAGGCGAAGTCGACGCAGTCACGGATGGTTTGGAAATGGAATAAGGCGCTAACGGGCGCCTTGATCCTAAGCAATCCCGAGTTGTTTCTTGACGATCTCGCCGAGCTGCACCATCTGCTGCATGTTGCTCTGGAAATGCGCCGAATAGTAGTGGTCGGCCTCGCGTACCCGGCTGGCGACGGTCCTGAAGTTGCCGATGGATTTCTGGTAGTCCTTGGCGCAGATCGGATAATCCAGGTACTCAGCGAGTGACGCCGTGGACAGGTAAGCGGAAACGATGTCGGCCTTTTCCGGTTCCT
>CAZCJW010000042.1:0-16585 GCA_964499185.1 uncultured Propionivibrio sp.
TGGATGCCTGCTCTTCCACCGTTCCATCCCCGTCGTCCCTTGGAGGGTTTGCCCTCCCGGGGCAGGTGCCCTCCGATCTCATCCATTGGAGGTTAGCCATGTCTTTAACCGTCGCCGACTCCCGCCCGGAGTCGCTCACCCTGATCGCCGCCCAGCACGAGGACTGGATCATCCAGCAGGCCATTAACTTGCTGGAGAAACGCATTTTCAAGGCCGGTCCGTCACTGGGTAGTCCCACCGCCGTGCGCGACTATCTGCGTCTGAAACTGATCGAGGAGCCCAACGAAGTCTTCGCCGTCGTGTTCCTCGATAGCCAGCACCAGGTACTCGCCTACGAGCCGTTGTTCAAGGGTTCGGTCGACCAGACCTCGGTGTACCCGCGGGTTGTCGTCCAGCGTGCCTTGGCACTCAATGCCTCGGCGCTGATCTTGGCACACCAGCATCCTTCCGGGGTGATCGAGCCCTCGACCGCCGATCGCTCACTCACGGATCGGCTCAAAGCCGCCCTGGCCATGGTCGATATCCGGGTCGTGGATCACTTCATCGTCGGCAAAGGCAACCCCTTCTCCTTCGCTGAGGCCGGCCTGTTATAGCAGCGTCAGTTCACCGAGCTACCCCGGCATGCGCCGTTCGTCCCCACGGGAGCCCCCGGGCTCCCTTTCTTTCGCTTCCGTATGCGCAAAACCGGGACATCCCGGCTTCGGATTGTTTGTCGCTCCACGAGCGTCCTTGGATTCGACTACGACCTGCATCAACACCACGGAGGCGCTGCATGCTGTTCTCATCCCATGGTTTTCTTCCTGACTCTACTTCCTGGCAATCCACGGCTGCTGCAGTGGTTACGGGGTTGTGCATGGTCTTGTTCAGCCGGTTTGCAGTGGCCGACGTGTTGGTCGTCACGGACAGTCGTCATCCGCTCAAGACCATGGGCGGCGAACGTGTCATCGAACTGGACCTGCCGGACCGAATCGAGGCGGAATTGTCTGCCGGCCTATCGGCCGACCCAGGCCAGGCCGAGACAATCGTGCAGCAGCGATTGCACGATGGGAAAAAAGCGCTGCAGCGCCGGATTGGGCGTGCCTACCAGGATGTCGCCGATGCCTGGGGCCTGGGCATCGCCAAGATTCCCGCAGTGGTGGTCAATCGACGCTACGTGATCTATGGCGAGCCCGATGTGGCTCGCGCCACCGCCCGTATCGATGCCTACCGGAACGCACGACCATGACCCGCCTGCCGACCATGCTGTCCCGGCGCCTTCGGACAGTCATGGCCTCTCTGCTACTGTGCGGAGCCACTGCAAGCTTCGCCCTGGAGACTACAACGATCGTTTCCTCGGCCCTTTCGCCAAGTTGCCTAGAGTATCGGGTCGTCGGCATCTGCTACTGGCTGTTCTGCACGCCGTTCGGCTGCAAGGTGCGCACCTCGGTCAAGGTCCGTCACTACGTTCCCGACGCCGTGGTGTCGAGCTACTCCAATACCGGAGCGAATCCGTGGGTGGAAGTGCGGGCGATGAGTATGCCGAACCCCACAGCGGGGGCCGGCGGTGATGGCACAACCAATCACGACAACGAGAACACCCTGGCCAAGTTCAAAAACGCGGATGTGATCGGTCATCCTGGCGGCTCGGTATTTAGTGAGTTCGCCAGCGCTTCCGGCTACACCTGCCAGGGGGCCGGTACCGCCTTCATGCCCTACCTGCTGAGCACGATCGACACGCTGGCCTGGCGCTACAACATGCCCGAACTCGTCTATCCGGAGGCGTTGATTCCCGGCATGCGCGAGATCGGCGCTCGTAGTGCGCTGAACTTGTGGGGCAACGTCTATCCGCGCGGCGGTTTCCTGCACCAGACCGACGACTACAAGAGCGGCGCCGTGGTGGCGCAGCGTTCCGGCGACATCGTCACCCGCCGCGGTCAGATCCACGTCTATCAGCCGCTGCTTGCTAGTGCGCGCGATGGCTACTGGCCGGCAGGTGCTCTGATGGAAGGCGATGCCTCCACCGGAAAATGGCAGGAGCTGACGCCGACTCTGTCGACCACCTGCGCGGTGTTCCCGCACGGCAACACGCGTGTGCAGGCCCAGCGGGGCGATTACGCTTGGGCACTGTGGCGGCCCTATGCCTGCTGCCGGCGCCGGGGGCAGATCTTCCTCGGCAGCGTTGATTTCCAGTGAGGTGCCTCCATGAAAACATCCATTTCCCGCTTCTCTCGGCGCGCCAAACCCCACACGCTGACTATCGCGATTGCCTGCTCCATTACCGTAGCAGCAGGCGTCGCATGGGCACAGACTCGCATCGACCCCAGCAGTGTCAGCGTGAGCGGCAGAGTCATCGGCGACGATGTGCTTTACAGTATCGGTGGCGGGCGTGCCGTGTCCATGGGCGGCGCCGGAAACATGCAGAGCATCGGCGTCGGGGTCGGTTGGAACAGCAACCTGATCTGCGGGAACATGAGCATCACGACGACGCTGCAGAACCAGCTCAACGGTATCACCAACGGTTTCCAGGCGATCATGAGTACCGTGATCCAGAACGCCACCAGTGCCGTGGCCTCGCTCCCGGCGCTGATCATCCAGCGCGCCGATCCGGGCCTCTACAACTTGCTCACCAATGGTGTCCTGCAGGCCCGTCTGGACTTCGACCGCTCGAAGATGAGTTGCCGGGCCATCGCCAATCGGATGGCGGACATGGCTGGCGGCCAGGCTGGCTGGGACCAACTCGCCGAAGGCATGGCACTGCGGGATGCAGTTAGCAGCACGGATGCCGTCTCGGCCATCGAGCAGGCGGAGTCGAACAAGGGCAACAACGGCGTACCCTGGGTCGGCGGCAGCAACGCGGGCGGCTCGGGTCAGAGTTCGATCAAGGTGGTCAGCGACGTGACGCGCGCGGGCTACAACCTTCTGAACGGACGCGGCGTCACGGACACTTCGTCGATCGCACGTGCCACCTGCGGCAACCGGCTGACCTGCCAGACGTGGTCTTCGCCCCAGGCTGCCGCAGACTGGGCAACCCGTGTGCTGGGCGAGCGCGAGCAGCGCACCTGTGAAACCTGTACGAAGACTCAGACCACTCCCGGCGTCGGACTCACGCCGGTGATTCAGGATGAGTACGAGACCAAGCTGCAGGCGCTGCAGGAACTGGTAACGGGCGCCAAGTCGACGACGGTGGCGAATCTGGAAGCAGCCGGCAGCAATTCGCTGCCGATCACCCGCGGCGTGATCGAGTCTCTGCGGGACGAGCCCGACCAGGATCTGCTGGGCAAGCGCCTGGCCTCCGAAGCGGCACTGTCGAGCGTGCTGGAGAAGGCGCTGCTGTTGCAGCGCACGCTGCTCACTGGCAAGAAGGAGCCGAACGTCGCGGCCAACGAACTGGCTGTGAAGGCGGTCGATCAGGAGAACGGCGCGCTGGAACAGGAGATCAATAACCTCAAGACGGAACTCGAACTGCGGCGCACGCTGGCGGGCAACTCCGCGATGGCCATCGTGCAGCGCCACGGCACCCGTGCCAGCGGGTCGCGCGGCATCTTCGAGGGCGACACCACGCGCGACCGGCTCAAGGAAGTGCAGAAGCCCCGGAGTACGCCGTGACCGGCTGGACCTGGCCACGATGGCCTACTTGGCTGTTCAAGTATCGCGTGGGTTTAGCGCTGCTATGGGGACTGCTGGTCGCAGGAATCGCGGTGGCCGTGAATGTGGCCGGCGTCCATGTCGTCGGCAGCATTGATGGGTGGGAGCGCTGGCTGCATACTCACGCGGCCCATTTGTTCGTCTGGCGGCTACTTCTCTACACGGCGACAGCCTATGGCTGGTGGAGGATGCGACAGCGCCTGCGGCAACGTGAGCCGGGGACCGAGACGCATCAACGCCTGCTGCGCGTCGAGATCGCGGCCGTGGCTACCATCATGCTGCTCGAAGGCAGCCAACTGCTGCGTAGTGGCTGAGACAAGGAAGCAGTCATGACCCTCTTCGCGACAGATTACCTGGAGTATTACCTGACCCTGGTGGGCTGGGTCATCAACAACGGCATCTGGAACATCCTCGTTGCCAGCGGCGTGTTTGCTTTGCCATTCGTGACCATCGTCATCCAGGAATGGCTCCGGGCTCGGGCGGAGGGCGCAGACGAGGGCAACAAGGGTGTCTTGTCCTCGATGCGCATCGAGAACCGCGTCTGGGTAGCGATCGTGGTCATCATGTTTGCCGGCATCCCATTCATTCCGGTGGATCTGAGCACGATTAAATTCGATACGAGCCGGTCTGCGCAATGCCAGGTCAGTGTTCCGCTCCCGGCGGCCACGGGCTGGTCCAATAGCTACACGGCACTCAACTACCAGAGCGCACTGGTGCCGGTGTGGTGGTTCATCATGCATGCCATCTCGAAAGCCGTCACCGGGGCCGCGGTGGCGGCGATCCCTTGCGGAACCGATCTGCGGCAGATGCGCATGGATGTCGATGCTACGCGTATCAATGATCCGGTGCTGGCACAGGAGGTCGGTGATTTCGTACACGATTGCTACGCCCCCTCGCGCGCCAAGCTGTTCATGAACCGGCCAACGCTCTCCGACGAACAAATGAACGACGTGACCTGGATCGGTTCGAGCTACTTCCAGAACACGTCCGGCTTCTACGACATCTACCACTCGGGCACGCCGCGCACGGCCTGGCCCTACGACACCGCGCGCGACACCGGCTTGGCTCAGGTGGACAGTGGCGGAGGCTACCCGACCTGCCAGCAATGGTGGTCTGACAGCAGCAGCGGGCTGCGCACACGCTTGCTGGCCCAGGTCGATTCCGATCTTCTGACGCGCATTGGCCGTTGGGCAGGGTTTCTGTCTCAGGACGAGGTCAACGACTCGGTGATCCGGGCGGTAGTCTCACCCAGGCAGCAGAAGATGAACCAAGGTGCTGTCTATACCGACTACGGCGGCCAGATCGAGAAGACGCTGCCCAACATCGTGACCCGCGGTGCCGGCGACCTCGGAATGACCGTCGGCTCACTGGGATTTTTCCCGGCCATGGATGTGGTTCGTCAGGCACTGCCGATGGTGTTGTCGTTGCTCAAGATGGCGCTCGTCATTTGCATTCCGCTGGTGCTGCTCTTCGGCACCTATGAGCTGAAGGCCCTGGTTGCGGTGAGCTGCGTGGAGTTCGCGCTGTTCTTCGTGGACTTCTGGTTCCAGCTCGCGCGCTGGCTCGACAGCACGATCCTTGATGCGCTCTACGGATGGGGGTTCGGCGCGAGCCGGCCGCACTCGAATTTCGATCCATTAGTCGGCCTGAACAACTCCTTCGAGGACATGCTGTTGAACTTCGTCATGGCGACAATGTTCATCGTGCTGCCCGCTTTCTGGTGCGGGGCTCTTGGTTGGGTTGGTGTCCGTGCCGGGACGGCGATCCAAGGGTTGGCTGCAGGAACGAAGGATGCCCAAGCCGCTGGGAGCAAGGGAGCCGGCACCGCCATGAAGGCTGTAAAGTAGCGCAATTCAATCGTGTTCGTCTTCTGGATCATGCGGATCGATCCGATGCCCGTCAAAGGTGTACAGACCATATCCAGCCGGGCCATGTCGCCATTCGTTCTGGGTCGCTTCGTCGCTAGCCCAGTCAACATTTCGTCCAGCCCGGGCTGCTGCCAGGGCAAGCGTGAGTAGCAGCGCCAGCCAGAAAGCTGTGTAGAGCAACAGACCGAGAGCAATGAGCTTGACGACTAGCAGCACCGCTTTGGCAACGCCAGGGGCAAAGCCCTGCGCCATTAGCCAGCCATTCGCGCGCCGATCGAGGCGCATGCAGATCCGCCATATTCGGCCCAAGATCCGGCCTGCGTTTTCCGCGAAAGTGGTCTGTGCAGAGGTCTTCATAGTGGCTACCTCATAGTCATCCGTGAATTTTCATAGAGCGCCTATTCAGCCCCCATGTCTCCCCCAAAACTCCGCGGGAGTAACAACGGGGTATTGGCCTGCCAGTGCCAGCAAGTCCTTGTCGCCGGTAACCAGATAATCGGCCCTCGCAGCCAGCAACGTGAGAAGCACGGGCTGGTCGTCGGGATCGCGCAGATTCGCATCCTGCTCGCCTTCCGGTTCGACGATATCCGCCAGGAACATAAAGCTGTCCGCCAAGTCACGGATTTCCGCGTGCGTCATCTGAACCTTGGACAGGCGCGGCAGCACCCTGACCATCTCGTCCAGGATGTATCGCGACAGCACGACGTCCAGGCCGCCCTGGCGCCAAGCGGTAACGATGCGCCCCGGCACACTGCCGGGATAGGCCAGCCCCGACACCAGCACGTTGGTATCGAGCACGATACGCAACCCCGGCATCAGCGCTGCTTCCGCTCAGCCGCCACCGCAGCGTCGATCTCGGCCATACCTTCCTCGACCGGCACCTCGGCATACGCCTCGGCAACCCGGCCGCTTAGGGCATCGAAACGGTCGCGCATGCGTCGGATGCGGGCGAACAACTCGGCATCCACGAGGGCCGCGACTGGCTTGCCATCCTTGTTGATGACGATACTGTCGTTGCGATATTGCACCTGATTGAGCATCTCGCCCAGGTTCTGCCGAAAGTTCACGGCATTGACTTCAGTGATCATTGCTGGCCTCTTACCATATCGATTAATATGGTCATTATGGTAAAAATTAAACATGGTGTCCAGCCTTCCTGTCTTCGGAGGGCCCATTGTGGGTTCGGTACAGGTTGCCTTCCAGCCTAAATCCGATTGGGCCAATGCCGCATTGGTTGTGGCTCTGACGGCATCGATGCCCTATACAAAAAGGCTTCCGTAAAGACAAAAGGGCTGGAATGGGGCAAGGGAACGGGGCCAAGGGGAAAGGCCCTACCCGAAAAGGCTAAAGGCTCCCCTGATCAGTCCACCTCCGAGGGATTGCCATGCTCTCGCTGTTCCAACGTAAACGGGTACCGCCAACCACCGGCGCGCCGCTCATCCCCGTAGTAGAGATACACAAAGGACTGATGCAACCGGAGTCTGCGGCGTCGCTGCTGGCGACGCCGCGCCGGCAAAAGTTGCTGGAACACATTTGGCAACGCACCTCGCTGTCACGCAAGCAGTTCTCCGCACTCTACCTCGCACCCCTGGAACGATACGCCGAGCTCGTCCAGCAATTCCCGGCCTCGGAATCGCATCATCATGCCTATCCGGGAGGCATGCTGGACCATGGGTTGGAGATCGTCGTCTACGCGCTCAAACTTCGGCAGCTACATCTACTCCCTGCGGGAGTCTCCCCCGAAACTCAAGCAGCACAGGCCGAAGCCTGGACTGCCGGTGCAGCTTACGCCGCCTTACTCCATGACATCGGCAAACTCTCCGTGGATCTGCATGTTGAGTATCCGGATGGCACGGTCTGGCATCCCTGGCATGGCCCCCTGCAGCGCCCCTATCGCTTTCGCTATCGCCAAGAGCGCGAATACCGGTTACACAGCGCTGCCACCGGACTCCTGTACACCCGAATCCTTGATCGAACGATTTTGGACTGGCTCAGCGTCAATCCCGATTTGTGGAGAGCCCTGATGTATGTACTTTCTGGCCAGTACGAACATTCCGGGATACTTGGCGATCTCGTTAGACAAGCCGACCAGGCCTCAGTAGCTCAGGAGCTTGGCGGGAATCCCAGCAAGGCCCTGACTGCTCCGCGACATGCCTTGCAACGCAAACTGTTGGATGGTTTGCGCTACCTGCTCAAGGAAGAGTTCAAGCTGAACCAGCCTCAGGCATCGGATGGCTGGCTGACCCAGGACGCGCTCTGGTTAGTCAGCAAGACCGTCTCCGACAAACTCCGCGCACACCTGCTCTCGCAAGGCATCGACGGTATTCCATCCAATAACACAGCAGTTTTCAACGTGCTTCAGGATCACGGCATCGCCCTGGCAACGCCAGATGGCAAAGCCATCTGGAAGGCCTCGGTGACGAGCGATACAGGCTGGTCACACAGCTTTACTTTCCTAAAACTCTCGCCCGCGCTGATCTGGGAATCTTGCGAACTGCCTACGCCGTATGCGGGAACGATACGCGTCGAAGAAGACACGCTTTCGGCGTCGTCCAATACCATTGAGGACGGGCAAAACTCACCCGCCGCAAGCTCCCAGCAAGATGCGCCATCCTCTCCAGCAATAGCTGTGTCCAAGCCAAAATCCGACACGGTCGCTAAGCCCGCTGCGACGGACGGTATCGATGCGCTGTTCGCGATTCTGGGGACAACTGACGCTGCTTCGCTGCCACTCGACGTGGAACTGCAGAATCAGGAGCCCCCCAAAGCAGGCCTTGCGACAGTTTCCTTAGCGGTGGCCGTAGGTGCCAGCGCCGCGACTAGTAGCGATGCCAACGAAGTCTCGGGCGAGCACTTCATGAACTGGCTACGACATGGACTCCAAAGCCGCAAGCTCATCCTCAATGATGCCAAGGCGCTCATTCATACCGTGAGCGACACGGTGTTCCTGGTGAGCCCCGGCGTATTTCAGCGCTACGCCCAGGAGCATCCGCAAGTCGCGATCCTTGCCAAGCAGAAAGAAGTCTCTGACTGGCAATGGATACAAAAGCGCTTCGAGAAGCTAGAAGTCCACCGTAAGCAATCCAACGGTCTGAACATCTGGAACTATGAAGTAAAGGGGCCGCGCAAATCAAGGCGGCTGCACGGCTACCTGCTTTCACACGCAGGCCTTTTGTTCAATGAAACTCCTCCGAATAACCCGTATCTAGTCGCTCCTGAGGGAGTCCAATTCTGTCCAGATTAGGCAATGCCCCACACCCTCCGAGCCACAACTATCAAGACTTGTTGTTCAGCGCTTCATCAACAAACATCAGTGTTTTAAGGAAATCATCGGCATCCTGGTAGTGCATGTGTTCGGAACGCTGAAGTTCTGGATGGGCGCCACACACTTCCTCACGAAAACCCAGCCACGGGTGCAGACGGAAATGAGCCTGCATGTGTTGGCGTACAACCTGCGCCGGATCATCAGCTTGTACGGCACCGAAGGAGAAATGAGCGCGCTGCGGGGGGCAGCAGCTTGATGTAGCACGGCCCAATCTATCGACCGCCATATCTCTTGCGGTGTCGCGCAGATGCTGTTCAAGTCCTTTCGGCGGGGAAAACTGCAGCGTCCATGTCAATCGTTCTAGCCGCGCATGTTTGCTTTTATACCGATTGCGTTTCCACACAGCCTCGGTCTAAAGTTCGAGTTCATCGAGCAGCGAACCGGTCATTGACCACCATCAGCAACTGAACGGCAGGTAGGCGCGAATCCGGCCACGCGGAACGCCGGGAGATCGAAGACTCTTCGCGACGGACTCAACTCGCTGCTCTGCGATCAGCAGAGTGACCGACCGGCTTCCCTAATTGTCCGCTAATCCGGTGAGCGTCACGATGGCTAGCCGCCTACCGCTGAAAAATCTGGAGTGTGATAACCGCCAGAACCACGTAGCGTCCGAGCTTCGCGATCAAGACAATCGGCAGAAAGCTGCGAAGCGGTTCGCGCATGATGCCGGCGACCACGGTCAGCGGATCGCCAATAATGGGAACCCAACTCAGGAGAAGCGACCACCGACCATACCGATGGTAACCGCGTTGTGCGTTCTCCAGCTTTTCTCTGCTGACAGGAAACCATCGCTTGTCACGCCAGCGCTCAATGTAACGTCCGAGGAACCAATTGACCACCGAGCCGAGTACGTTTCCCGCAGTTGTGACGGCAATCAATACCCATGGTGGATGCTCGCCGTACGCCAGCAATCCGACGAGTACCGCCTCCGATTGCAAAGGCAATAGGGTGGCCGCGCCGAACGCCACGAAAAACAGGCCAAGATACGCGGACAGGAGCATTGCCTCAGTGCGAATGCCGGTGGTGGATGTCAGGAAAATGTGGATGCTTGTGCATCAGCACCCGGTGTTTGTGCCAGTGTTCATGCGGCTCACTGGTTTCCGATTCAGCGCTGTGCACATGCTGGTGGTGCTCGTCATGGACATGCGGATGGGTATGTTCGAGCGGATCATGCCGGTGCACGTGCTCATGATGCTCGGTCAGGTGCAGCCAGACGCCCCAGCCCATCAGCCCGGTCGCCAGCCAGAACGCCAGTGAGGTTGATTCGCCAAGTAAGGTCAGCGATAAGGCCGCGCCGATGAACGGCGCGGTGGAGAAGTATGCTCCGGTACGGGCCGTGCCCAATCCGCGTAGGGCGAGGACAAAGAAAACGAGACTGAAGCCATAACCGGCGACACCGACCGACATGGTGACCAGCGTCGTTCCGACGCCGGGCAGCATTGCCCCCAGCGATAGCGCCAGGCCGGTATTGACCGCACCGGCGATCACGCCTTTAGTGGCGGCAATGAAAAACGCATCCGAGGCCGAAACCTTGCGCGTCAGGTTGTTATCGATCGCCCAGCACAGACAGGCCAAGGCGACGGCAAGTGGGCCGAACCAGCTTGAGCTGCTGCCTTCGTCGGTTGGCCAGGACAGTACGACGCCCCCGGCCACGATCACCGCCATGCCCAGCACGATGCGCCGGTCGGCGTTTTCCTTGAAGACGACCCAGGCGATGCCGGCGGTCAAAACGGCCTCCAGATTGAGCAAGAGCGAGGCCGTCGAACCGCTGGTCTGCGTCAGGCCAAACATCAAGGCCACCGGGCCGAGCATGCCGCCAAAGAAAATGGCGCCGAGCAGCCACGGCCATTCGGCGCGGGTGAGTTCAGAGGATTTCCAGCCCCGGTCACGAATCAATCGGACTGACGCGAGGCCGAGTCCGCTGCCCAGATAGAGCAGTCCGGCCAGCAGCAGCGGCGAGACATCGCCGATCAGCAATTTGGCCAACGGGGTACTGGCGCCGAACAAGGCCGCCGCCAGCAAGGCATGAATGACGCTTCGGTCCATCAGAAGAAATACCCGCGAGAGGATTTGAAATATTGGAAATGCCTCCTCGCGCTAAGCACGGGGAGGACAAGACGACTAGATAACGCGTTCGATCTTCTCGTATTCGCCACTCGTCTTCAAGGTGATTGTCACTTCGGTGCCGGAACGATTGCGCCAGAACCAGCCGTGTTTTCCGTCAAAAGCAGCCTGTAAAGTGCCCTTGTTCGACGTTTCATTCCGGCCCTTGCCATAGCCGTGATAGAACCCTTTGGGGGCGTTGACCGGATCGCCATGGGCGTCGAAATTGACCGGGCCGCCGACCGCCGTCCACTCGAAATTCACGCGGCTATCCTCGCGCATGGCGAGTTTGATTTCCGCCCCCTGATCGGGTTTCAGCGTGACAGTCATCGTATGCTCGTTGGCCGGTGCGGGTTGCGCGAGTTTCTTCTCAATGGGCAACACGGCGGGCGTCGGTTGGACGCTCGCCACTACCGCGCTTTTTTCATTTTTGGCTTCGGCGGCGAGAGACTGCTTGATCTCGCCCATTTGGGTCAGTCCCAGCATCCGGCCGATTCCGGTCGGATCGATCCCGTATTCAGCTGGAAGAACCGTGGTAATCAGCAGGCCGGTGGCGACAATCAGGGCGACTGCCGTCGAACGAAGGAGTTTACGCGCGCTCGGCAGTTCGGCACGTGTCGGGAAGTCGGTGTTGTACATGTTCAATACTCCGTAGCAATCAGGAAACAAAGAGGCCGGTGAGTTGATATGCTTACGTCCTCGCGGCCGGGAAGGCATCGAACAACGCTATACGAAAGCGGCCTCTCGTCGTTTGAGCGAAATAGCCGATAATTCGTCCCAAAGTCAATTCTCGCGGAGCGGGCTATGAGCGATTGCTGTTCTTCCTCTAGTTGCGATAGTAACTATCCGAAAAAGCAGCGCTGTCCTGGCAATGGGAAGGAGTATTCGGAAGTATCGGCGCGAACCATCGCCCATCACATCAAGGATGCTTGGGCTTGGCAATCAAGCGGTCATCGCTATTTCTTCTGCGACGATCCTGACTGCGAGATTGTCTATTTCAGCGATAACGGTTCGACGATACTCAAGTCGCAGCTGCGAACGCACGTCGGCTTGAAGGAACTCACTGACAACAGCCTCCTGTGCTATTGCTTTGGCGTCACGAAGGCAGATTTTTCTGCCAATCCAGCGACGAGGGACTTTGTTATTGCCCAAACCAAAGCCGGATTGTGCTCTTGCGATACCAGCAATCCATCAGGACGTTGTTGTCTCAAGGACTTTCCGAGGTCTGACAGCTGAACTTCCGCTTCAGGTCGGATCCGGCTGTAGCCTAAATCGCCAAACGGTCACCTGCTGTTGATTGATGAAGCCGCAAAGGGACTGAATGATGTCGCGGACGGCCGCGTCAGTGATGCGCGAAGAACGCTCGAATCAATCAGGCAACGGCGTCGAGTGGCGTAGGCACGTTCGGCACCGTCATGGCAAAACGTATTGCCGTAAAGCTCACGGCGATGTTTGGAAGTGAGTGCAGCGCATTCCGCGAATCATAGCCAACCAGACTTCCTCGACCACGCAGGATCTAAAGCGTGGCCGCAAAAACGAGATCGACCACCTTAACGGCTGCATCGTCCGCAAGGGTGAGGAACTCAGCGTTCCCGTCCGCGTCAACCAGACGTTACAAACGTTTGTGAAAATACTGGAATCACGATCGTCATGAGCCTGCGCGCCCGGTTGAAAGACCGTCTTGTCGAATGGAGCAAGGACGCCCGTCCGCCCTCGCTGACGGCGCTCGACCTGTTCCGCTACGTCGGTCCCGGACTGCTTGTCACGGTCGGCTTCATCGACCCCGGAAACTGGGCAGCCAACATCTCCAGCGGAGCGCAGTTCGGCAGCGTCCTGCTGTGGGTCATCACGTTATCGACCCTGATGCTGATCGTGCTGCAGCACAACGCGGCGCACCTCGGCATTGTCACCGGACTGTGCATTTCCGAAGCGGCCACCCGCTATCTGCCGGTACGCAGCGCCCGCCTGTTGATCGGTTCGGCGGTACTGGCCGCCATTTCGACAGCAGTGGCCGAAATTCTGGGTGCAGCCATCGCCCTCAACATGCTCTTCAGTGTTCCCATCAAGATCGCCGCCGTGGGCGTCATGATATTCACCGGCGTCTTCCTCTACACCAACAGCTACAGGCGCATCGAGACGATCATCATCGGCTTCGTATCCATCATCGGCATTTCGTTCATATACGAGCTTTACCTGATTCCGGTGGATTGGGGCGTCACCGTCAAGCACTGGCTTGTCCCGACCTTTCCGGACGGCTCGATCGTCCTGATCATGAGCCTGCTGGGCGCCGTTGTCATGCCGCACAACCTGTTCCTGCATTCGGAAATCATCCAGAGCCGACAATGGAACCTGGAAAACGAAGCGGTCATAAATCGTCAGCTCAAGTACGAATTTCTGGACACCCTCGTATCCATGGGCATCGGCTGGGCCATCAACAGCGCCATGATCATTGTGGCCGCCTACACCTTTTTTACTGCCGGGATCGAAGTCGTCGAACTCTCGCAGGCTTCGGTCCTGCTCGAACCCATCCTCGGCAAGGGCGCAGCACTGGTGTTCGCCGTTGCCTTGCTGTGCGCCGGGATCGCCTCGTCGATTACGGCGGGCATTGCCGGCGGAAGCATCTTTGCCGGCTTGTTCGGCGAGCCTTACGACATCGACGACAAGCATTCACGTCTGGGGGTCAGCCTCGTCCTCCTTGTTTCGCTCGCCGTCATCCTCCTGATCGAAGATACGCTGCAGGGGCTGGTGCTATCGCAAGTGATCCTCTCCATGCAGTTGCCATTCACCATCTACCTGCAGGTCCGCCTCACCTCCTCGGCGGAAGTGATGGGAACCCACGCCAACCCGCCCGGAACCCGCTGGCTGCTGACCTTCTTCGGCGCGATCATCACGGCACTCAACGTGTATCTACTCTTCGATCTGGCCAAAGGCATGTTGTCTTGACCTGGGAATGGTGACCCTGTAGTCAATCAAGGAAGTCTAGCTTTTACTATGTATATCAATTAGTCAGATACCACCGGCAAAGCCGGTGGCTTGAGATTGAGAGCGCCTCAAAGGCGCCCATGAAACCGCGAGCCGGCCATGGTGGCTTCACGATCAAGACTTGTTGTTCAGCGCTTCATCAACAAACATCAGTGTTTTAAGGAAGTCATCGGCATTCTGGTAACCGATGATGCGTGTATTGACGAATTCATCACCTTTGCTATCGAAAAATATAATACCCGGCGGGCCGAAGAGCCTGAAGCGCGCGAGAAGAGCCTTATCCTCTTCAGAATTGGCTGTTACATCAGCTTGTAACAGAGTCCAATTAAGGAGTCACTCTCTTGAAAGCATCGGGGACATCCGGCGTTCTTGATTATTGATATGCGATACGTATTTCGTTTTCTACCTGTACCCTTAGCTGATTTTGCCCAAATTCGGTCAGAGGCTTACCGTTGATAAAAAACGAGGGCGTCTTGTTGACCTTCAATGTCGCCAGATCTTTGGCATCCTGTTTCAGCAATTCGGCGATCCGCGGATCATTCATATCCTGCCTGGCCTTTTGGATATCCAGCCCGGTTCCACCCAGGTAATCCCAGACCAACTGGGGATTCGGTCGACCGTGTTCGGCCCAGGTCGCCTGATTGGCCAGGATGGCTTCGAGCGTTTTCCAGTACAGGTCCTGCCCCTGCATGCGAGCGGCTTCCAGTACCTTGACCACGTAATCGGAGCCCTCGTGGAAAGTTGCGTAGCGCAACGTCAGGCGCAGCTTGCCATCGTTGGCGCGCATCAGCGACTTGACGTAGGGATACATCATCCGGCAAGCCTCGCAGGCCGGATCGAAAAATTCGACGATTTGAACCTTCGCTGATTCCGAACCCAAGGCGGGCGAAGCGGCGCGAACAAACACCGACTCTCCCGCGCCGGCCAACTTACTGATTTCCCGCGCCTGTTGCGCCTTGTAATAGTAAGCGCCGCCGCCGAAAACCAGTGCAACGACGAGGGCGGATGCGATGACGATGGTGGGTTTCTTCATGACTTGAGACCTTTCCGCACCGCTAGCAGCAGTGCAACGATGAGGGTGAATGCGAAGAGTGACAACAGCGGGATGGTGACGAAACTGAACAGTTCCAGCTTAACGTCGGCACATGAAACCCCTTGTGTGCAAGGCTGCATGCTCTTCGGAATGAAGCCCAGATAGAGCAGGCAGTGGTATAGCGCGAAACCCCAGCCGGCGACTGCGATCGGCAAGGCATACCGGGCACAGCGGGCATCGAAGGGGAACAGACCGACGGTAAAGACGAACAGTAGCGGGAACATGAAAATGCGTTGGTACCAGCACAGCACGCAGGGCACCCGGTCCATCACTTCGCTGAAAAACAGACTGCCCAGCGTCGATACACAGGCAATCAGCCAGCACAGGAAAAGCATGTTCCAGAGCGCAGGTTTGGTTGTGTCTGAAGTCATGATTTTTCCAGTTTGCTGAGCAGGTCAAATTCCGCAGCCGCGTCACGGGACAGCGTTTCCATCAGGCGTTTGGTGGTCGACGATAACGGCAATCCGCCCCCGTATTCGATCAGTTCGAGAAGCCAGGCGTGGTTGCGCGACATGGCGCGCAGGTAACTGGCATCATCCTTCGGCACAATGGCCAGTTGCTTCACGGATGTGGGTTGAATACGGCCCACCTTGTTCAGTTGCTCGATGGGTTTGCGGCGCGCACTGATTTCCTTGCGAGCAAAGCGTTGTAGACGGGGATTCGTCCCGCGGTACTGTTCTGAGGTAGCGACGGCGTGTTGCAGCGTGATGGAAACAGCCTGGATGAGATCGCCTTCCGTTTTGAGCGAGACAGGCCGATCCAGTATATCGGCCTTGGCGACTACACTCGCCGTCAGGATGGTAAGGAAAGCCAGGCGCAGCAGGCGCGAACTCATGATTTTGCTCCCTTGTTTTTTTCCTCAATATTCTGTCGTCGTTTTATCTCGACGAGTTGTACTGGTCGTTGTTCAGCCCGCTCCATCACGCTGGCTAGAACAAGAAGTGCCGCGCCGCCGACGACAAAAATGTCCGCCAGATTGAACGCTGGCCAGTGCCATCCCTGCCAATAGAAATCCAGGTAGTCCACCACCGCGCCAATGCGCAGGCGATCGATGACATTACCCAACGCGCCACCCATGATTCCGATATACGCGGCCATTTCGATCCGGCTGCGCACGCCACGCCACAAGGCGAACGCCAGGAACGCGCTGACCGCCGTTCCCAGACCGACGAAGAGGTAGCGTTGCCATCCGCCGGCATCGGCCAGAAACGAAAAGGCAGCGCCCGGATTCAACACGTGAACCAGGTTGAAAAACGGGGTGACTTCGATGCTGGCGTGGAATGGCATCAATACCTGAATAGCGTATTTGGTGGCCTGGTCAAGGCCAACCAGCGATACGGCAAACAGGTACCAGATACCTACGAGATGCCTTGAAGAGAAGGTGGCGAACATGGCGTAATCAATAAGGTTCTGGATGGAGTTCTCGCCCTCGCACTGGCCACCCTTCAAAAGGTGAAGGGTTTCCGCAGCCAGGCGCGAGGAGAATTCTGGTCAGCTAATTGCAAGCCTTGCCGCACTGGCCGCAAAACTTGCCAACGCTCGGCACGGATGCTCCGCACTGGGCACACTTGACCGGAATCAGCGAAGTGC
>CAZCJW010000043.1:0-16287 GCA_964499185.1 uncultured Propionivibrio sp.
CGATGTCGTCCCGGTACGGGCTGATGAACGAAGATTCCATGCCGAATTCCTTGCGTGAAAAAAATTTGAAGGGTCGAATTATAGACGTTCGCGAACACCTTCATGAAGCGAAAACGCGGCCCTGAGGCCGCGTTTTTCTTAAGTGCGTTGACTCACTTCGGAACGGTGCCCTCGACACCTTCTACGTAGAAGTTCATTTTCTTCAGCTCAGCGTCCGTGTAGGACTTGCCGGCGGCCAGGAACTCCTTGCCCGACTGATCCTTGAGCGGACCGGAGAAAGGATGGAGCTTGCCGGCCTTGATCGCGTCACGGCGCTCCTGGGCCAGTTTTTTAACGTCAGCAGGAACCTCGGGGCCGAAGTGGTCGATATCCACAGCGCCTTCCTTGACGCCCCACCAGATTTCACCGTTCTTCCAGGTACCGGCCTGCACATCGGCGACCACTTTCTTGTAGATCACGTCCCAGTAGAGCATCGACGCCGCAAGATGCGCCTTGCCGCCGAACTTGCTCATGTCCGAATCCCATCCGAAAGCCAAAACGCCCTTTTCCTGCGCGGTCTGGACCACGGCCGGGGAGTCGGTGTTCTGCATCAGCACGTCGCAGCCTTGGGCGATCAGCGCCAGCGCGGCCTCGCGCTCCTTGCCCGGATCAAACCATGAGTTCACCCAGATCACCTTGGTCGACACATTCGGATTCACGCTACGCGCGCCGACGGTAAAGGCATTGATGTTGCGGATGACTTCGGGGATCGGAATCGACGCCACGATGCCCATCTTGTTGCCCTTGGTCATCTTGCCGGCCACGACACCAAGCATGTACGAGCCTTCATACGTCCGCACGTCATAGACACCAAGGTTCGGCGCCGTCTTGTAGCCGGTGGCGTGCATGAAGATGGTTCCCGGGAAGGCCTTGGCCACCTTCACCATCTGGTTCATGTAGCCAAAAGAGGTTCCGAAGACAACCTTGTGGCCCTTTTGCGCCAGGTCGCGGAAAACCCGTTCAGCGTCAGCCGTTTCGGGCACGTTCTCGACAAAGCTCGTCTTCACCTTGCCACCGGACTGGGCTTCGAGCGCCTTGCGGCCCTGGTCGTGGGAATAGGTCCAGCCGTGATCACCGGTCGGGCCGATATAGACGAAACCCGCTTTCAGCGGGTCGGCGGCATGGGCAACGGACAGGCAGGACACAGCCATGACCGCAACCGTCGTCAGCGTTTTGAGTCGGGAAAGCAACATGCTTGATTTCTCCTAGGAGGGAACGAAAAAGAAGGCAGCGAAAAAGCCCGTGTACTTTATCAGTTTCGGGCGCGTGAACTCATCCGTAAACGCCATCGAGCGCAGAAAAAATCAGCCCTGGAAAGTGCGCCGAAAATCCCCGACGTTCGCCCTCAGTTCCGCCGTCGCTCTCGCCGGATCAGCCTGGCCGCAAATGGCCGACACCACCGCCACCCCCTGCGCCCCGGCGGCGAACAGCGGCGCGCAATTTCCGCCGTTGATCCCGCCGATGGCCACCACCGGCAAGCGGGTCGCCTCCACCAGTTGGGCGAACCGCGATACGCCTGTAGCCGCCACGGCATCAGGCTTGGTGCCGGTCGGGTAAACCGGTCCGATGCCCAGATAGTCCACGCCTTGCGGCACCGCGGCAAGTTCGATGGCATTCGAAATGGAGAGGCCGAGAATTTTGTCAGGCCCGATCAGCCGCCGCGTTTCTGCTGCCGGCAGGTCGTCCTGACCAACATGCACGCCATCCGCATCGATCGCCAGCGCGATATCGACATGGTCGTTGATGATCAGCGGCACGCCGAACGGCGCCAGAACCGCCTTGAGATCACGCGCTGTCTCCAGCCACTGCCGCTTTTTCCATCCCGGCGCCCTCAACTGCACCACTGTCGCTCCGTTCTCCGCCGCCAACCGCGCAGTTCGTACCATTTCCGCCGGACCGCCGCACAAGTCCGGATCAAGCACGAGATAGAGCGAGAGATCGATCGGATTCAGACTCATGCGACCTGCTCGCGCAACTTTTCCGGTGTCAGCAGATAAAGCCCATCGAGGAACTCGGCCTTGAACGAGCCCGGACCGCGACTTGTTGACGCTGCCCGCTCGCCACACAACCCGGCCACTGCACAGGCGGCTGCCACGGCAGCCAACCGGTTCGACGCATGCGCCGTGAATGCCGCGACTAAAGCTGACAACGCGCAGCCGGTGCCAACCACCTTTGTCATGATCGGATGCCCCCACGGGGTCGACCAGGTTACCGTGCCGTCAGTGATGAAGTCCGTTTCGCCGGTGACGGCGACGATGGCCCCGGTAGACCGCGCAAGTTGCCCGGCCGCCTGGACCGCCGCCGCGGAATCCGCTGTCGTATCCACGCCGCGACCGCTGCCCTCGAAGCCCGCCAACGCCAGAATTTCGGACGCGTTGCCGCGAATCGCGGCCGGCTTGCAGCGCATGAACTCCCGGCATGCCAGCGTCCGGTACTCGAGCACGCCCGCCGCCACCGGGTCGAGTGTCCACGGCACACCGGCCCGGTTGGCCGCTGCCACAGCCTGTTTCATCGCCGCCAGGCGCGCCGGATAGAGCGTGCCGACATTGACCAGCAACGCGCTGGAAATGGCCGCGAACGGCTCAACCTCTTCCTCTGCCACGATCATCGCCGGAGACGCGCCGACGGCCAGCAGCACGTTGGCGGTAATCTCCTGCACGACCTCGTTGGTCAGCAGATGGACAAGCGGGTGGGTCGCGCGCAACCGCGCCAGTTCGTCGGCAACAACTTCAAGGGGAAGAATCTTGATCATTTGCGGAGAGTCAGAAAGTGGACAATCCGGAAGTATACGCATGCTCGAACCATCATGCTGAAGAGGACGAAGCCATCCACCGTCGTTGCAAGGGAAAGCTTCGGCCGCACAGCGCGGGGAAACCCAAAAAAAGGTAAGCTTGGAATCGAACCGCGCAGCACATCGCCAAGCCCGCAACAGGATTCATCATGCCATCCAGTTTTTTTCAGTGGCGCTCGCTGAAAACCAAAGTATCGCTCGCTACCCTGGCTATCTTCCTGCTTAGCATCTGGTCGCTCTCGCTGTACGCCAGCCGGATGCTGCGCGAGGACATGGAGCGCCAGCTGGGTGAGCAACAATTCACCACGGTCTCGATGCTTGCCGCCCAGATCAACAGCGAACTGGAGACCCGCTTTCAAGCACTAAACACCGCTGCCAACATGGCCGCCCTGATCCTCCGCGACGACCCCTCGCTCCTGCAGACGTTCATGGATCAGCGAGCGGCCCTGCAGACCCTGTTCAACGGCGGAATCGTCATCCATGACATGCAGGGCACGGCCATTGCCGATTTCCCATTATCTGCCGGTCGGCTCGGCGTCAATTATGGTGACGACGAACTCGTCGCCGCCGCGCTCAAGGAGGGCAAGGCATCGATCAGCAAACCCGTCATCGGCAGAAAGCTCAAGGCGCCGATCATCGTCATGACTGTCCCGATACGTAACACCGGGGGAGAGATCGTTGGCGCACTGAGTGGCGCCATCAACCTGGGGCTGCCGAATTTTTTTGACCAGATCGCGGGCAACCGCTACGGCAGGAATGGCGGCTATCTGCTCGTCGCTCCTCAATACCGGTTGATCGTCACGGCCACCGACAAGAATCTGATCATGGCGCCGCTGCCCGCGCCCGGCGCGAATGAAACGATCGACAGCTTCAACACGGGTAATGAAGGAACGGCGGTCTTTGTGGCACCGGAGGGCGTCGAAGTGCTTTCCTCGTTTAAAGCGATACCGGCATCAGGGTGGCATGCTGTAGCCAACTTACCCACCGACGAGGCATTTTCTCCGATCCGGGACATGCAGCAGCGCATGCTCGTCGCTACCCTGCTGTTGAGCCTGCTGGCCGGAACCTTGACCTGGTGGATTTTGCAACACCAGCTGTCGCCTCTCGTCGACACCGCCGCCACACTCGCCGAAATGGCGGATGACCATCAGAACCTGCACCCCTTGCCGATCGTACGCAAGGACGAGATCGGCCGGCTCATCGCCGGGTTCAACCGGTTGCTGACAACCATCGAACAAAGGGAAACGCTGCTCAAGCAGATTCTCGACACATCGAGCGTGGCGATCTTCCTGGTCGACATGCAAGGACGCATCACGCAAGCCAACCAGCGCATGGCGGAAATGTTCGGACGCCCGCTCGACTCACTGATCGGAGATGAATACGTCGCGCTAGTCCATCCATCCGATCGCGAACCGGCAAGGCTCAGAATGCGGGCCCTGTTGAACGGCGAACTTCCTTCCGTGGATCTGGACCGGCTTTACTGGCGCGCCGACGATACGCTGTTCTGGGGCCACCTGACGGGAAGGCCGCTCCTCGAGGCCAACGGCAACACCCTCGGACTGGTCGGGGTAATTGCCGACATCGACGTGCGCAAGAAGGCTGAAAAGCAGCTCGAAAACATGGCGCACTACGATGTGCTGACCGCCTTGCCCAACCGGGTATTGTTGGCCGACCGTCTGCACCAGGCGATGCCCCAGGCGCAGCGGCACAGGCAGTTGCTCGCGGTCGCCTATCTCGATCTGGACGGCTTCAAGGCCATTAATGATAACCACGGCCACGAAGCGGGCGATCAGTTGCTGGTCGCCCTGGCCCAGCGCATGAAGGGCACGTTGCGCGAAGGGGATACGCTCGCCCGCCTCGGCGGGGACGAGTTCGTTGCCGTGCTGCTCGACTTGCCCGATTCCGCGGCCAGCATCCCGATGATCACCCGATTGCTCACAGCCGCGGCTCAACCGACGAACGTCGGCGAACATGTTTTGCAAGTTTCAGCCAGTCTCGGCGTCACCTTCTACCCGCAAGCTGAAGGCGTGGACGCGGACCAGTTGTTGCGCCAGGCGGATCAGGCCATGTACCAGGCCAAGCTGGCGGGCAAGAATCGCTACCACATCTTTGACACCGAGCAGGACCGCAGCGTGCGCGGGCATCACGAAAGCCTGCAGCGCATCCAGGAAGCGCTGGCCGCACGCGAATTCGTGCTGTTTTTCCAGCCCAAGGTAAATATGCGCTCGGGGAAAATCATCGGGGCCGAAGCGTTGATCCGCTGGCAGCATCCCGAAAAGGGTTTGCTGCCGCCCGCCGTTTTCCTGCCGGTCATCGAAAACCACGTGACGGCGATCGACATCGGCGAATGGGTAATCGATGCCGCCCTTACCGAGCGGGAGCGTTGGCTGTCCGCGGGGCTGGACATTCCGGTCAGCGTAAATGTCGGCGCCCGCCAGTTGCAACGGCCCGACTTCGTCGCCCGCCTGCGCCATATCCTTGACAGCCACCCGGCCATCGGGCCGGGCGACCTGGAGCTGGAGGTGCTGGAAACCAGCGCGCTTGAAGACCTGCCCGGTGTATCCCAGGTAATGACCGGTTGCAACCAACTCGGCATCACTTTCGCCCTAGATGATTTTGGAACCGGTTATTCGTCACTGACCTATCTCAAACGCCTGCCGGTTTCCGTGCTCAAGATCGACCAGAGCTTCGTGCGCGACATGCTCGACGACCCGGACGACCTGGCCATTCTCGAGGGGGTGGTCAGTCTGGCCGCAACATTCCGGCGCAACGTGATTGCCGAAGGCGTGGAGACCGTCAAGCACGGCAATATGCTGTTGCAACTGGGATGTGAACTGGCGCAGGGTTATGGCATCGCGCGCCCGATGGCGGCTGACGCCCTGCCGTCCTGGGCTCGGTCATGGCAGCCGGATTCGGGCTGGAAGCATGTGCAGACGATCGAACGAGAGGACTTGCCGCTCCTTTTTGCCGGCGTCGAACACCGGGCCTGGGTTGTCGCCATGGAACAGTACCTCAACGCCGAACGCGATAATCCGCCACCACTGGACGTGCACCAGTGTCGTTTTGGCCAATGGCTCGACAACGAAGGAAAGGCCCGGCAAGGGAGATACCCGGCATTCAGGATCATCGAGTTGCTGCACTCGCAAATACACCGTATAGCGGGGGAACTGTGCGAAGGCGGGGCGGGTTCCGCGGTTGCTGGCGACACGGCAAGAATCAAGGATCTTCATGCCTTGAGCAACGATCTGCTGGAGCGTCTTCAGACGCTGACAAATTCAGCCGCGTAGGGCCTTGAACAAGATCTCCGGCTCAACCCGCACCGGCTCTCCCGCGCCCGTAATCAGCACTTCGCCCTCCTGGATTGTGCATTGCAGATTCATCGAACGGCTGACCAGGCCCGCCAGCGCCTGCGTGTAGTCTGACGAAAGCCGGACCACCGAGAGGTTTGTCAGCTTTTCCAATCTGGCGCGATTCTGTTCCCACCAGACATCGGCCACGCGATCGCCGTAGCAGATGACGACAACGTGCGCTGCCCTGCCGGCAGCCTTGCGCAGCCAGCGCTCGTCGAGCTGACCGACGTATATCCACAGGTCGATGGCGCCGGTCAGGTCCTTGAGCCACAGGTCCGGTTCCTCGTCAGTGGACAGTCCCTTTCCGAATTCCAGGCGCGCGTCGGCGAACAGCATGAAGGCCAGCAAACGCACCATCATCCGGGCGTCGTTTTCCGACGGATGCTGCGCCAGCATCAGCGAGAAGTCCTCGTAGATGTTGCGATCGAGGTCAGCGACCGAGAGTTCGACCTTGAAGAGGGTTGCCTTGAGTGCCATGAGCAGGGATCGACGCTGAACCTTTTCTGTCGCCGCAAGACTGAAACAATTGATAACAGACAGATGCACCGTCGAGCATCGTAAAGAATGAAGGCCGCTATACTAGCGGAAAAACGCTTTGGACCCGGGTTCCATGAGATCGCGCAGCAACTTCCACTCACTGATGTCCGTCGCCTTGCTGGCCACCGTGGCGTCAACCAACGTCAGCGCCTTCGGCTCGCCGGACCCTTTCGATACCGATTCGATTACCCCGCCGCACCCCCTCCTGGCGGCCCCCTCCGGCACCAGCTTCGTGCCGTGCCAGCCCTTGCCGGCCGAGGCGCTTTATGGGGTCCTGGAGGTCGTCGACCAGGCCCTTTGCCGCAACCCGAAAACCCATGAAGCCTGGGCCAATGCTCGCGTGCAGGCGGCACAGGTGGGCGTGGCCCGCTCGGACTACCTGCCCGACCTGGACGGCAAGGTCGCCGCCAGCAATGTACGCACGGACAACGAGAGTTCCGATGTGCGCAACAGCTCGCTGACCCTGTCCTGGTTGCTCTACGACTTCGGCGCGCGCGACGCCAACCTGGAATACGCCCGCCAGTTGCTGAGCGCTGCGTCCTCGACGCTCGACGCCACGGTGCAGACCGTTTTTCTCACCGCGCTGCAGTCCTACTACAACGCCCAGGCAGCGCGCGCCGCGCTGATCGCCGCGCAGGAATCGGAGAAAGCCAGCCGGGAGAGCCTGACGGCCGCGGAGACACGCTACCGCGTTGGCACGGCGACGCCGGCCGACCGCCTGCAAGCGCAGACGGCATGGTCGCAGGCCGTGCTCAACCGCATCAAGATCGAAGGCACCGTCAAGACCGCACTGGGTACGCTGGCCAACGCGATGGGCTTCGATGCCAGTCTGCCGATTCGCCTGGACGAAATCCCCCGGGCCATGCCGAACACGACCTTCGAGCGCGATATCGAAGCCCTGATCACCGAGGCACGCAGGCGCCGGCCCGACCTGCAGGCGGCCGAAGCCCAGGTGCGTGCGGCGCAGGCCAATGTCGACGCCGCCCGCGCGTCCGGGCGGCCGACGCTTTCACTAAACACCGGACCAAGCTGGCAGGACACCGGCTCGATCAGCTCGAGCAGCAATTCGATCGGCCTGACCCTGACGCTGCCGCTCTTTTCCGGATTCGAGACCACCTACCGGGTGCGGGCTGCCGAGGCCCGCGTCGACACCGCCAGCGCGCAACGGGAAACGCTGCGCCAGCAGGTGGCGCTCGACGTGTGGACGAATTACCAGAGCCTGCTTACCGCCACGCACTCGATCCGCACCACCGCCGACCTGCTGGCCAGCGCCGAGCAGTCCGAACGCGTCGCGCTGGGCCGCTACAAGGCCGGAGTCGGCACCATTCTCGACGTACTCAACGCCCAGAGCGCGCTGGCCTCCGCGCGTGTCCAGCGCATCCAGGCCGCCCTCGACTGGTACGTTTCCCGCGCCGCGCTGGCCAAGGCCGTCGGCACCCTCGACAACCGACTGCTGAACCCTGCTGCCGAAACCCCGATCCCATGAAACCGATCCTGAGAAATTCCCTGCTCGCGATAGTCGTCCTCGCCCTGGGCACCGGCGGCTACACCTACTGGCGCGGCCATCAGGCACAGGCCCCCGAGAAACGCTATCGCCTGCAAGTTGTCGAGAAGGGTGACTTGACGCAAACGGTCTCGGCCAACGGCACGCTTAACCCGGTGGTGCTGGTCAACGTCGGCACCCAGGTCTCCGGCACCGTGACCAAACTCTACGTTGACTTCAACGACAAGGTGGAAAAAGGCCAGCCCCTGCTGGAACTCGATCAGTCGCTGCTCTCCGCGCAGGCCCGGCAGTCGGCAGCCAACGTGGGCAACATCTCGGCCACGCTCGACCTGGCCCGTGCTAACGAGGCGCGCATGAAGGCGCTGTTCGAGCAGGAGTACGTCTCGCGCCAGGAGCTCGACCAGGCCGTGCAGGCGCGCAGATCGGCCGAGGCGCAGTTGGCGCAGGCCAAGGCGGCGGCCGACAAGGACAAGGTCAACCTCAACTACACCATCATCCGTTCGCCGGTTTCCGGCATCGTCGTCGACCGCGTCGTCGATCTTGGGCAGACCGTCGCCGCCAGCCTGCAGACGCCAACGCTGATCAAGATCGCGCAGGACCTGTCCGAGATGCGCATCGATTCAAGCTTTGCCGAGGCTGACATCGGCAAGATACAGGTCGGCCAGAAAGTGCGTTTCACGGTCGACGCCTTCCCCGATCGCAACTTCACCGGTGAGGTGCAGCAGATCCGCATGAACGCCACGACGACACAGAACGTCGTCACCTACAACGTGCGCGTGTCCCTGGAAAACCCGGATCACATCCTGCTGCCGGGGATGACGGCCTACGTCAATATTGCCGTGGCGCAGCGCAAGGATGTTTTGCTGGCCCCCAACGCCGCACTCCGCTTCAAGCCTGCCGATGCCGATGAACAGGCGGCCGGGGCGGCCGCACAGCCTGCTGCCGCCCCGGGGAGCCGCAACGGAGGCGGGGAAGCCAGGGGCCGCGGCAAGAAACGCGACGGCGCCAGTGGCCGGGTCTATGTGGTCGAAGGCCGAGCCATCAAGCCGGTACAGGTCCAGCTCGGCATCACCGACAGCCGCAACACCGAAATCATCGGCGGCGACCTCAAGGAAGGCGACACCATCGTTGTCGGCGAGGCCCCAACCGCCGCCGCCAAGCCGAGCAGCGTCGGCATGAGACTGTTCTGATGGCCGAGCACGCTTCCGACGAAATCATCCGCGTCGTTGGCCTTAGCAAGTCGTACATCACGGCAGCCGGGCCGTTTCCCGCGTTGAAAGGCGTCGACCTGACGATCCGCAGCGGTGAGTATGTAGCGGTCATGGGACCGTCGGGATCCGGCAAGTCGACGTTCATGAACCTGCTCGGGTGCCTCGACACGCCGACCATGGGCGACTATTTCCTGGTCGGGCACAATGTCGCGCATCTGCAGAGCGACGAACTGGCCGTCCTGCGCAACCGTACCATCGGCTTCGTTTTCCAGGGCTTCAACCTGCTCCCGCGCATGTCGCTGGAAGACAACGTCGCCCTGCCGCTGGTCTATTCGCGTATCGAACGCGAGCCGCGCCGGGAGAAAGCGCGCGCGATGCTGGCCAAGGTCGGGCTGGAAGGCTACGCGCAATCGCTGCCGGCGCGCATCTCCGGCGGGCAGCAGCAGCGCGTGGCTATCGCCCGTGCCCTGATCAATTCGCCGAGCCTGATCCTCGCCGACGAGCCGACAGGCAACCTCGACAGCCACACCAGCGAAGAAATCATGACGCTTTTCCGGGAATTGAACGACGAAGGCATCACCATCATCCTGGTCACGCACGAACACGACATCGCCGATCACGCCAAGCGGCAGGTCCGTTTTCTCGACGGCCTGATCGTCAGCGACATTCCGGTTCACAAACGCGAGGCGCAGCCATGCTAGGACCCATGCTCGGCGAAGCCTGGCACGCCATGGGCTCGAACAAGCTGCGTACGGCGCTGACCATGCTCGGCATGGTCATCGGCGTCGGCTCGGTGGTGCTGATGATGGCCATCGGCCAGGGTGCGCAATACGCCGTGGCCCAGACGATCAGCACCATGGGCAGCAACCTGTACGTCATCATTGCCGGCTGGACACAATCGGCCGGCGTGCGTACCGGCGGCGGCTACGGCTTCACCCTGCGCGTCGGCGACGCGGACGCGATTGCCGAACTCGACGACGTCGTCTCCGTCGCGCCGGTGCACCAAGGCACGCGCCAGCTGATCTATGGATCGAAAAACTGGAACGCCGTCGTCGTCGGCACGACGCCCTCCTATCTCGATGCGCGTTCCTGGGCACTCGTCAGCGGTTACAGCTTCGATGACGACGACGTCCGCTCGGCCACGCGCGTGGCGCTGATCGGCAAGACGGTGATCGAGAACTTGTTCGACCCCGGCGAAGATCCGGTCGGCAAAATCATCCGTGTGCAGAACACACCGTTCGAAGTCATCGGCACTCTCGCGCCGAAAGGCCAGAATCTGGACGGGCGCGACCAGGACGACACGATCATCATTCCGCTCTCAACGGCCCAGCGCAAAGTCTTCGGTGTCCCCTTCGCGGGATCGGTGCGCTCGATCTTGGTCAAGGCCGCGTCACCGGAAGCCATGCCGCTCGTCGAAAAATCGGTGACCGCCCTGCTCCGCCAACGCCATCGCCTGCGCGAGGACCAGGACAACGACTTCTACATCCGCAATCTGGCGGCGGCGGCCGACACCGCTGCCGAAACCACGCGCGTCATGTCCATGCTGCTTGGCGCCATCGCCTCGGTTTCGCTGCTCGTCGGCGGCATCGGCATCATGAACATCATGCTCGTTTCGGTCACCGAAAGGACCCGTGAGATCGGCATTCGCATGGCCATCGGCGCGCGGCAGAAGGACATCCTTGCGCAGTTTCTGCTCGAGGCTATCATGATCTCGATCACTGGCTGCCTGATCGGACTCGTGCTAGGCATCGGCAGTGCGTTGCTGGTCAACGCGATTACCGACATGGTCATCGTCATTTCCGGCGGCTCGGTACTCGTGGCATTCGCCGTGGCGGCGGGAGTCGGCGTGTTCTTCGGTTTCTACCCGGCGCGCAAGGCGGCGGCGCTCGATCCGATCGAGGCGCTGCGGTATCAGTAGGATGCCCCGAATCAGGGAACCCGCCCGGAAAAACCTCAACGACCTGCGCGGGCGGCAACGGCCGTATCGGGAAAATCGCTGAACAGCCCATCGACCCCGAGTTCGTAAAAGGTCCGGTATTCCGCCCTGGGATCTCCCTTGTAGTCCGAAACCAGGAGAGACGCCTCGTTGCGGAAGGTGAACGGATGCACGAACAACCCCGCCGCATGGGCGTTCTTCACCACGTCGGTCGGCGGCAGCAAGACGCGATCGGCAACCGTGATTTTGCCATCACCGTTCAGATCCCGGGGCTTGCCGTCCGGCCCGATAACCAGTGCGGCACTGCGGACATAGTGTTTCGCGGGACCGATACCATCGGCATATATCTTCACATCAGCCAGCCCCTTGGGGGAAAGCAGATCCGGGAAGGTGCGCGGATCATTGTTCACGGCAAAGTCATAGGGCTTATCGAACGGTGCCGCAAGTATGACTTTGCCATCCGCATCCAGTCGATAGCCGCCGATCAGTTGCACCAGCCGCACGCCGGTCCGCTTGCGAAGCGCCTTGAGGTTCGAAACTTCGAACGATTGAATGATGACAGGCGAGTCCTTCCTGGTATAGCCGTACTCGGCAAGGATCTGGAGCAGGCGGGGTTCGATCGGCAGTCCGGCTTCCACGTGGTAGGTGGGATGCTTGGTTTCGGGATAGACGCCAATCGTTCGTCCGATCCGGGCGGACTCGGCCCTGGCCAATTCAAGGACCTCCCGGAAGGTAGGTATCTGGAACCGGGAATTGAACGACTGATCGCGCAGGGGATTGGCCTGCCTGGCGCGAAGCGTGCGCAACTCGGCAAGCGTGAAATCGGTAACGAACCAGCCGGTTTCAGCCACGCCATCGACCTGCCGTGTTTTCTTTCGGCTGGCGAACTCCGGACGCGTCGAAACATCCGTCGTGGCGGTAATGTTCGGCTCATGGCGCGCCACCAACTCTCCGTCCTTGGTGACGACAAGGTCCGGCTCGATGAAATCGGCCCCCATTTCGATGGCCTTCCGGTAGGACGCCAATGTATGTTCCGGCAGGTAACCGCTGGCACCGCGGTGGGCGATCACCAGCGGTTGTGCGCCGTTCAGCGTCGGGTAAGGAACAGAGGGGCCGAACATAGAAGCATTACCGGCACACGAAGCAATCAGTCCGGTCGCAACCAGCAAAAAAGCGATGCCGCCGTATTGACGCCTATTCATCCTGGATCCTTTCCTGGTCAAGAAACAAGACCGGAACAAGCACGCACAAATTTCCGTAATAGCCTGGACGTTGACACCTGATTGACACGCATCCAAGGCTAACCGATAGAGGCTGGAACGGGTGGAGTGAATTTTACCGACAAATCAATGCCCCCCTTGACGGTCGTCCGTACTCCACGTCCGCAAAGATTGTGGTTTTCCCCCCTGCCCCTGCAGCCTCGGAAGTGGTTTAATTGCGACTTTTCATTTCGCCGCTTGACCGGTCCTCAGGAACACCCATGCCCGTTTATGCCCTCGGATCTCATACTCCAAACATCCACCCGCAGAGTTGGATCGCGCCAAACGCCGCCGTGATCGGCCAGGTTCATCTGGAAAGAAACGCCTCCATCTGGTGGAACTGCACGTTGCGCGGAGACACCGATCTGCTCGTTGTAGGGGAAAACACCAACATCCAGGACGGTTCAGTGTTGCATACGGACCCTGGCCTGGAATTGCACATCGGACGTGACGTCACGATCGGGCACCGGGTCATTGCTCACGGCTGCGTAATCGGCGATGGTTGCCTGATCGGCATGGGGGCAACCCTGCTCAACCGGTCGGTGATCGGCAAGCACTGCCTGATCGGCGCCAATGCGCTGATTCCGGAAGGCAAGGTCATTCCCGAACGCTCTCTGGTCGTTGGCGCTCCCGGGCGTATCGTGCGTCAACTCACCGATGAGGAATTGGCCCGGATGGCCCGCGGCGCCCATCACTATGTAGAAAACTGGCAGCGCTACCAGCAGGAACTACGGCAACTCTGAGCACCGAAAGCCCAAACTGCCGACGGGAGCCCGCTAGGGGCTCCCTTTTTTACGCCAGGTGTTTCTTGAAGTGCGCCAGCGTCCGTTCCCAGGAGAGTTTTGCTGCCGCTTCGTTGTAACGCGGCGTCGAGTCGTTGTGGAACCCGTGTTGTGTACCGGGATACGTGTGCACCTGATAGTCGACCCCCGCCGCTTTCAGGGCTGCCTCGAAGGCCGGATAGGTGGCATTGATCCGTTCGTCATGTTCGGCCAGGTGACACACCAGTGGCGCCTTGATATTGGCGACGCTTGCCGTGTCCGCCGCCACACCGTAGTAAGGCACTCCCGCCTGCATCTCCGCCCCAAGCGTCGCCGCGAGGTAATTGACGATGCCGCCGCCGTAGCAGAATCCCGTAACCCCCAGCTTCTTCGTCGACAACGCGTGGTTCTTGAGAAAGAGCGCACTGTTTGTCAGATCAGTACGCAGCTTTGCCTGATCCAGTTTGGCTTGCAGGGCGCGTCCGTCGTCATCGTTACCCGGATAACCACCGAGCGGATACAGTCCGTCAGGCGCCAACGCCAGGAAACCATCCACCGCCAGCCGCCTCGCCACATCTTCGATATACGGATTCAGCCCGCGGTTTTCATGGATCACGAGCACGGCCGGAAACGGCCCCGTCCCACTCGGTTGCACCAGGTAGCCGCGCATGGTGCCGGAATTGCCACCGGGCGAGGGATAAGTCACGTAGGATCCCTTGAGCCTCGTGTCGGCAAATGAGATGGTTTGCGCCTGGGCATAGCGGGGCAGCAGCGCCTCGGCCATGGCCAGCCCGGACCCACCAACCACGGTGATCGCCGCAGCCCGGGAGAGAAACTCCCGCCGGCCGATACGTCCGTGACAATACTCGTCGTAGAGATCAAAAACACGCTGATCGATTTCCTGCTGCGTAATGCCCTTCAGTGTCTTGGCTTCGGCTTGCGTTTCGCGCATGGTTGGGCTCCTTGAGAAGTTGTCGTAAAACGAAGATCGCGACGATGAATCGTTTGCTCTAGACAGTATCTTTCTGCGGAAGTGCCCGGCAATGAGCGTTTTACCGGGACAACCTTTGCTGCTCCGTATCCCACGGGGCATTCGACCGAATATCAACCGGCGCCCGAAAATTTGAAAAACTGCCTGCCCGCATCGAGGAATTGGCCTATCTTGAATTCATGAGAAACAGCAGAATTTCAAGAGCGTTCACACCTGGCAGAACGTCCGAACGCAAAGCCTTTATGATCGGGGTTATTGTGCTGCTCGTACTCGCCGCGATCGATTACTCGCTGGGCGAAGACTTCCGCCTGCATAGCCTTTATTTATTCCCCTTCG
Source organism: uncultured Propionivibrio sp. (assembly GCA_964499185.1). Lineage (GTDB taxonomy): Bacteria > Pseudomonadota > Gammaproteobacteria > Burkholderiales > Rhodocyclaceae > Propionivibrio. Next base: position 14,716 of record CAZCJW010000043.1, read on the forward strand.
CCTACATCGCGATCCATAGCACCCGGATTCACGTAGCTGTCTCCGCTGGGACGCTGACTTTTGCGTTGCAAGGAATCGTGCTCTACTTCTACCCGATTCCATCGCACACGAAGATCGTCGCCACACTGGTTTCGTTGAGCATCATTTGTCTTACCGGAAGCCTTGCGCGTTCCCTCAGAGCGACGCTCATGCTCACCCACCATGACGCAACCCACGACTCGCTGACGGGGCTACACAACCGCCGCAGCTTCGATGGTTTTCTTGAAGCGGAAATCGCGCGGCAAAGACGCTATGGATCGCGCTTTTCGCTTCAGTTGGTTGATCTGGATCACTTCAAGAAACTCAACGACGAACGAGGCCATGACGCCGGAGACACGGCATTGCGCCTCGTGGCAAAAGCGCTGAAATGCAGCACTCGCGATTCGGATATCGTGGCCCGTTTCGGCGGCGACGAATTCGCCATCTTGCTGCCAAACAGCGCACAGGAGGACTGTTCTGCCATTTGCGCGAACATCATCAGCAACATCAATGAGTCAATGAACGCCGCGGGCTTTGGCATCACGGCCAGCATCGGATCAAAAACATTTGACGTCGAACCAGACAGCCCATCAAGCGCAATAAGACAGGCGGACGAGGCACTCTACACTGCCAAGGCGCAAGGACGAAATCAGTCCGTCTGCGCGTGATTTCTACCGGATCGGTAGAGGCGTGGCCACAAAAAAACACACGCCCGAGGATAGACATCCTCTATCATTCGAGCTGTCCGCGCGCCTCGTTAAGCCTACTCCACCACCATGAATTCCCCCTACTCCCGCGACACATCGCGCTTCCAGTCACGCGTTCCATGGATCATCCTGGCCGGAGTCCTGCTGATCCTGCTCAATCATTTCCTGCCGCGTATCGAGGCGTGGTTCGCACCGACCGACTCGGCGCCGCGTACGGTCACGGCACGTGGCGATCTGGCCGCCGACGAAAAAGCAACGATCGAACTGTTCGAAAAAGCCAAGGACTCCGTGGTATTCATCACCACCCGCTCGCAAGTACGCGATTTCTGGACGCGCAATGTGTTTACCGTGCCACGCGGCACCGGATCGGGATTCATCTGGGACGATGCGGGTCATGTCATCACCAACTTCCACGTCATCGACAACGCCAGCGAGGCCATCGTGCGACTGTCGGACGGGCGCGATTACCAGGCCGCTCTGGTCGGCACCAGCCCCGCCCACGACATCGCCGTATTGCGCATCGGCGTCGGTTTCAAGCGCCCGCCGCCCGTGCCGCTCGGGACCAGCAACGACCTGCGCGTCGGACAGAAGGTATTCGCCATCGGCAACCCTTTCGGCCTCGACTGGACGCTGACCAGCGGCATCGTATCGGCACTCGACCGTTCGCTCGGTGGAGACGGGGGCAGGAACGTCGAGCACCTGATCCAGACCGACGCGGCAATCAACCCAGGCAATTCCGGCGGGCCGCTACTCGATTCGGCTGGCCGCCTGATCGGCATCAACACGGCGATTTACAGCCCGAGCGGCGCCTCGGCCGGCATCGGCTTCGCCGTCCCCGTCGACACCG
>CAZCJW010000044.1:0-9317 GCA_964499185.1 uncultured Propionivibrio sp.
CGGCCATGAGTTGCCGTTCGGTACCTCCTGAAAGCGGTCATATGAATGGCTGCTGCACTCTGAAAGCGGCATGTTGGCCGAACGCGCCAATCAGGCTGAACGGCCATCTCGATGGACCGATCTACTAGGGGTACGTCGATCGATTCGTCACCCTGGCGAAACGCGGGGTGCAGTGCGTTGCTTTTTCGAGATGCCGGCCTTTACCGGAACGACGGATTCGGCGTTGTTCATCACTTCCGCGATTGCCAGTCCTGGTTTTTGTTGTTCGCCGTCCATCGTTCCGGAGTAAATCGCGATGTCGGCCCTGTAACAGCCGCAAGACGCCTTTTCCAGGCCACCGCGGTCGAGGATCCGTACGTCGCCGCGGTGATAGCTGATCAGCTTGCGATTTTGCAGCGCGCTGGCGGCCTTGGTGACACCGACGCGGCGCACTCCCAGCATGAACGCCAGGTATTCGTGCGTGACGTGAAATTCGTTCGAGTGCGCCCGGTCGTGGGTCATCAGCAACCAGCGGGCGAGGCGGGATTCCACGACATGGAAACGCGTGCAGGCAGCCGTTTGCGCGAGTTGCCCCATCATTACATTGAGGTAGCGCTTCAGTTGTTGCTGCAACGTCGGACTGCGTCCGAGTTCCCGGCAAAAGAGTTCCGCGTCCATGCGCAATGCCGGGCCTTTGCCCTGCACGATGGCGTGCAGGGGCGAAACATCGATACCCAACGCGAGCGACGCACCGAGCATGCCTTCATTGCCCACCAGGCCCACTTCCAGGCTGGGGCGTCCGTCGATCGTCGCCACCAGGGAAATGAAGCTTTCCGTGGGAAAGTAAACGTGTCGAATGCGTTCGCCGGGTTGACTGAGGATTTCGGCAAACAGCAAGTCAACGGTTTCGCAGCCTCTCTGGAATCGCCCACTGTCCTTGTCAGGCAAGGCGGCAAGCAGACGATTGTTGGCGAGAGCGGGCAGGACGTGCGGCACGTGGATTCTCCTGGCGTTGAGGAACGGGGCAGGCGGCACATGGAGCGGCGACTTGGCGGTCCCGATGTCCGATGCGCTACCGGGGAGAACAACTTCCCTGGATGATTCCTTGCCAGAGTAAGGCGACAACAAGGGTATTGTCTGCGCGCTACCGCACGAAGCACGGGCGATGGAATTGCCCGGCGTTAGCGGGCGGGCTTCAGGGCGCGCGCCTCACGGCGTTCTGCGCTGAAAAGGTGAAGCAGCTGGTTGCGCTATACAAGCACCGGCTTGTCCGGAAGTTCATTCGGGTTGGCGCCGGACGCAGGGAAATGCTGCGCCAGATGGCGTGTTACTGCCTGTATGCCATCTACCACGCCACATTGGAATTCGGCCTGCCTGAAGGCGGTTTCCATGGCGCGGCAGATGCTCTCCCATTCCCGCGATCCGACCTTCGCATGAACCTGGCGATCGGCGACGATCTCGACGTCCCGGTCGGCGAGCAGCAGGTAGATCAGCACGCCGTTGTTGTTTTCCGTGTCCCAAACGCGTTGCTGCGAAAAGACTTCGATCGCGCGTTCGCGCGCGGTCTGTCCCTGCAAGAGCGGCTCGATGTCCAGGGCGCCTTCGATGGCGAAACGTATCTCGCCCGTGTGGCTGGTTTCGCTGGCCTTGATGGCTTGTTCAATGGCGGCCAGGGAATCCCGGGGAAAAACCTGATTGACGTGCCAACGAGTCATCAGAAGATGCTTGGCGATGCGTTTGAAATCCATTCTTACCACCTCCCCGATGCGCCGCCGCCGCCAAAACCACCTCCGCCGCCGCTGAAGCCGCCTCCTCCGGTGCCGAATCCCCCCGATCCTCCGCGATGGCCACCCATGCCGTATCCGCCCACGCCGCCGCCAAGCAGCGTAAACACGAACGCCAGGACGCCGGCGCCCAGCGCGATCGCTACCGCCCCCACGACAAACCAGGCGACGGCGGCCACGGCACCGCCGGTGACCAGCGCCCCGGGGAGCCGGCCGAGCACGGCGCGCAGTACACCACCGAGCACCAGCGCGACCATGAAGATGATCGGCGCATACGACTCGAGGCCGGAAACGTCTCCGGATCGCTTTCCGGACGGGGGCGGCAGCGGTTCGCCGTCGATGACGCGCATGATCTGGTCCAGCCCGGCGCGGATGCCGCCATTGAAATCGCCTTGCCTGAAGCGGGGCGCGATGACCTCGCTGATGATGCGTTTGCTGGTCGCGTCGGTGAGCGCGCCCTCCAGGCCGTAGCCGACCTCGATGCGCAGCGCGCGGTCGTCCTTGGCGACGACCAGGATGACGCCATCGTCGATCTTCTTGCGACCAGGTTTCCATTGCTCGGCGACACGCAGGGAGTACTGCTCGATCGTCTCGGGCGCCGTGGTGGGGACGATATGCACAACGATCTGGCTGCCCTTCCTGGCTTCGAAAGCCTGCAGCGCCTGCTCCAGGTTGGCCTTCTGCTCGACCGTGAGCGTTGCGGTCTGATCGGTGACGTGTCCGGTCAGCGGCGGGATGGCGATTTGCGCGCCGGCCATGAACGACCAGCAAAAGGCGAGCGCCAGGAAGGCGATTCTTACCAAGCCGTTCATTGAGGTTTGGGCGCCGCCGTTCCGAAATCGACTTTCGGTGCCGAGGAAATTTCCTTCTCGTTGTCCACCGTGAAATTGGCCTTCGTCTTGTAGCCGAAGGCCATTGCCGTCAGGTTGGAGGGGAAGGAGCGTACCGTCACGTTGTACTCCTGCACTGCCTTGATATAGCGGTTGCGTGCGACGGCAATGCGGTTTTCGGTGCCTTCGAGCTGCGCCTGCAGGTCACGGAAATTGGCGTCGGATTTCAACTGCGGATAGTTCTCGGAAACCACCAGCAGCCGGGAAAGGGCGCCGGACAATTCGCCCTGCGCTGCCTGGAATTTGGCGAAGGTTTCGGGGTTGTCGAGGACTTCCGGAGTTACCTGGATACTGCCGACCCTAGCGCGGGCGTTGGTGACCCCAAGCAGCACGTCCTTTTCCTGGGCAGCGAAGCCTTTGACGGTGTTCACCAGGTTGGGAATGAGGTCGGCGCGGCGCTGGTACTGGTTGACGACTTCCGACCAGCTCGACTTGATCTGTTCGTCGTTACTCTGCAAGGTGTTGTAGCCGCAGCCGGTCAGGCTGACGGAGATCAGCAGTGCCAGGATGGCCAAGAGTTTACGCATGTGATTTCTCCAATAAACCAGTCACGATGAATCAAAACGAGCTTACAGAATCCGTCATTCCGGCTTTCTCCGGAATGACGTGGCTATCCTTTGTCTTCTACATGACTGACTACTAGCCAAAAGCAGCAGAATACGCGTAATGGTGTGGAAACACTGTCTGATAGCGCACAGACCGGAGTCTACCGCGCCATCGCGTCCGGGAGGAGGCGGTCGAATTCCTTCTTGACGACGCCGTAGCACTCGCACACGCGTGCTTCCAACCCCGGGCGGTCAAGCACGGTTATATGGCCGCGCTGGTATTTGATCAGGCCGGCCTTCTGCACGTTTCCTGCGGCCTCGGTGACGCCTTCGCGGCGCACGCCGAGCATGTTGGCGATCAGCTCCTGTGTCATTACCAGTTCATTCGATTGCAGGCGATCGATGCTTAGCAGCAGCCAGCGGCAGAATTGCTGATCGAGGGAGTGATGACGATTGCACACCGCGGTTTGCGCCATCTGCGTCAGTAACGCCTGGGTATAGCGCAGCAACAGGTGCTGCAACGGACCGCCGCGTTCGAACTCGGTTTTCAGTATCTGTCCGGGCAGGCGGTAGGCCTCGCCGGCGCTTTGCACCACAGCCCGACTGGGGGTGCTTTCGCCGCCCATGAACAGGGATATGCCGACGACTCCCTCGTGTCCGACAATGGCGATCTCGGCCGACGCACCGTCTTCCATGACGTAGAGCAGGGAGACGATGGACGTCGTCGGAAAGAAGACATGGCGCATCTGGATTCCGGATTCGTATAGCACCTTGCCCAGCGGCATCGGAATCAGTTCCAGATGCGGCAGCAGGCGGTCGTAGGTTTCGTCGGGCAAGGCGGCGAGAAGGTGGTTCTGGCGGGGGGTATGAATGAGGGGCTGAAGGGGTGGCATGGGTTTCCTCCTTTTGTCAGGTGATCAACCGAAGGAATGGTCGAATGCGTTGAGACGCAGTTGCGGTGATTTTCACCTGCCTACAGTATGTCCCACAGCGTACAAAAGGCAACCGTTGGTTTGGTGGATGTTTGGCGGAACGGCAGAGCTTGAAGTCGGCGGCGCTATGTACGAATTCGCACAGGCCAGCGGGCGGGCATCACGCAGAATTCAACGTATGCCGTGTTCGTCTTGGTCGGATCTGAGGTCTTGTTTTCACGCTCATTCAGAGCGGCGATGCGCCGCCCGGCGCGCGTAGAGGTTCATCAGCGGGCTAACGGACATGCCGTGCAGGACGATCGAGACTGCCACCACGGTGAGCGTCAGGGCCGTGATCTCCGATGCCAATTCGGCGGGCAGGCCGTGGGTGATCGCGTACATCAGGTAATAGATCGAGCCGATTCCGCGGATACCGAACCAGGAGATCGGGATGCACTGGTCGCGCGATACCGTTGCGCCGAGTAGCCCCAGCCATACCGCCACCGGGCGGACGACGGTGCCAAATGCATCAAATTCAGCGTATGTGCGCCAGCAGACAGACGGCGGCAGGGCGTGTCCATAGACTGCAATGCATCGGAGCCTGATAAGTGCAACGTTTGCACCATGGCAACGCGTGATGTCTGAAAGCAGCGCGCTGGCGAAGATAAACGAGGCAAACCCATGAAAACGATGATCAAGAGATATGCAATCACGACAGTAGCCGCTGCCCTGTTGCTTGGCCTGGGAGCTTGCTCCGGAATGTCGAGACAGGATCAGAACACGGTAGTTGGTGCCGGAGTCGGTGCGGTTGGCGGGGCCATCCTGACGGGTGGTAGCGCGATTGGAACAGTCGGCGGCGCGGCCGTCGGCGGTGTCATCGGCCACGAAGTCGGCAAATGATGATTGCCTTTCGGTATCATCCTGATCCCGAAATGAGCGTCCCTATCGCCTATAGGCTTTATCTCGTTGCGGGCCTCAGGTCTGTTGAAAGAGACGCGGATGGCGTCTGGAGGAAATGCAAGTGACCAACATGATCACACTCGCGAAGACTCTCGTTGTGGTCCTGGTCACCGGGGTCCTGTTCGTGACACTTCCCGGTTGCCAGAAACAGGAAGGCCCGGCAGAACGTGCCGGCAAGCAGGTCGACCAGAGCGTCGAGAAGGTCGGGCAGCAGATCGAGAAGGCCGGAGAGAGCATTCAGGATGCCGCCAAGGGCGACAAGAAATGAACCATACCGGTGACACAGCCCGAGCAATTACGGGCTGTCGGCTTTGTCCATATCGGGATGGTGGCGGCTATCAACGAGAAATCGGCCGTCACGGCGGCCGGGACCAATCGGTAGTGCCTATTTTCGGCGCATCAGTCCCGTGATCAGCGAAGCGACAAACAGGACGATGAATATAAAGAACAGAATCTTTGCGATCTCGACGGCGCCTGCGGCGATGCCGGTAAAACCGAATAGCCCGGCGACCAGCGCAATGACCAGGAAGATCACTGTGTAGTTAAGCATTGCGTCTCCTTTCCATGAAAACCAGGTTAGGCAGCGTTTTGTGATAAGGCCGTGCGTAAATCCCGCCCTGCCGGAACGCAGTGGCGGCGCAATACGCATACCCGGCTAAATCTTGCCCATCAGCATCATGATGACGATTATCAGAAAAATCAGCCCGACACCTCCGCTGGGACCGTAACCCCATCCCCGGCTGTGCGGCCAGCTTGGCACCGCGCCGATGAGCATCAAGACCACGATAATCAGAAGAATTGTCCCTAATGACATTTGGTGTCTCCTTACAGTACGTCGAAACAACGCTACGGCAGCCGTCGTCAAATCGGCAGTTGCCATCATTCCCATTGGATTTAGCTTACTCAGCGTGGCGCTCGAGTCTGTGCGGCAGCGCACATTGTTTTCGGGATATTTGTGTGTTCTTTGGCGACGACGGGAGTAAGTGCGGTTCCGTACAGACATCTCGTCTCAAGAGGAACACGATTCGTCGATCGGGCACGAAACGTGTTCCTTGCCAGGAGGTGCGGAGGCGTCGGGAATTCTCATCGCGTTCGTCCTGTCAATCATCAATTTTCACAAGGAAACATCATGACCACTGAACTCATTTCCAGTCGTGGAAGCCTGCAAGCCAGCAAGGAACTACTCCTGAGGGATCTCAAACGCGTTGTCGGAGACGCTGACGATCTGGTGAAGCAGGTGGCCAGTTCCAGCGCCGAGGAGTTCGCCGCGAGACGAGCCGGGATCGAAAAAAAGCTGGCGGAAGCCAGGTCACGGATCAAGGACCTTCGTACGTCCGCTGCGAGAAGTGCCTGCAAAGCCGCCGATGCCGCCACTGGCTACGTCAGGGATAACCCGTGGAAGTCGATCAGTTGTGGCGCGGTGGCGGGAATCATTGTTGCCTTGCTGATCAGCCGTCGCTGATCCAACGGAGATCGTGGGCATAGCGTTATGTTCGCTACCGCACGGAACGTATCTGGCCGGGTGTGGATAAGCTTGGTTTCTTCCGGGGGAATTGCGGGGAGAAGTCAGAAACGTATCCGCGCGTTCAAACGGATTGAAGCCAAAGGAGTTTGATATGAACTGGGACATCGTCGAAGGAAACTGGAAGCAATTCAAGGGTAATGTGAAGGCCCAGTGGGGCAAGCTGACGGACGATCATCTCGATGTGATCGCCGGCAAGCGGGACGCATTGGCCGGCAGGATCCAGGAGATCTACGGGATCACCCGAGAAGAAGCCGAACAGCAGATCAAGGATTTCGAGAAACGCAATTAGCGGGCAGTCATGTTGACACAACGGACCACCCCACCATTCCGGGTCAAGCCCGGAATGGCTGGATTCTGGTCCGGCAGTCTAAACATGAAGCCTTGCCAGTCAGCGCCCGCTTTTTTGTGCGGAACGCAGTTTCTCGAAAGGAATTACCGTGTCTATCGATACCTCAGCCATCATGTCGTTCGTACCGTTATTGGGCGCCGTGGTTTCCTTGATCGTGTTTGCCCTGCTCATGTATGCATGCATCCGTAGCGTTGATCGGGGAAAAATGAAGGCGCCCGAGGACGACTGGTGGAACGACGGAGTGAGTGCGGCAGATTGCCGTGTTGGTGAACGTTCGCATGAACACTGATGCGGCTGACTGCCATTCACCTGGGCGGACTTGTCCGCGCTGCAATACCCCTGTGTTTCGTGTGTCGCGAAGGCCCATTGATCGGCTGGTCAGCGTCTTTGTTCCGCTCCGCCGTTACCGATGCCGCTCGATGAAATGCAACTGGGAGGGAAACTTTCGCGTCAAGGGACGGTACTCATCGGACACGGGGAAGGAGAGCCGTATGGCAACGTCAAATACCATCTCATCGGTTCGTCGCAGATGGGACGTGGCACCCCACCCGTAAAACCGTCGAAATGATTTCCGATCATCAGAATGACTGGAGATCTGCGTATTCGAATCGCCAGATGACTCATGACAAAACCTCATCTGGTTCAGGTGCCGGCAAACGTTGCCGGTATCCTTCTGCATGGGGGTCAAGCTGGCCATCGATAACTTCGGGACCGGCTATTCAAGCCTGAGCTATCTCAAGCGCTTCCCGATCGATGCGCTGAAAATCGGTCAGTCCTTCGTGCGTGACATCGCGCTATCGATGATGACGATGCCACCATCGTCAGCGCCATCATCGGCATTGGGAGAAGCCTCAAGCAGCGGGTTGTTGCCAAAGGCGTTGAAACAGAGGATCAACTCTGCTTTCTTCAGAAGCAGCTATGCGTCGAGGGACAGGGTTTCTAGTTCAGCCGCCCCGTACTTGCCGAGGATTTCGCTCGTTTGCTTGTTCGCGGCAAGAACCTGTTGCCCTGTTGAGCATTGGCGAGGGCAGAACGTGTTCATTGACGGCAGGGCAACGCGTTGTCGCTATCACGAGACTGGCGCAGGCGTTTCCGACAGATGCGTCGTGCCGGATGCATCAAAAGCGAAAGTTGCCGCCACCGAAGATCCCGACCAGCCCGATAACGATCAGATAAATGGCGACGATGTAGTTGAGCAAACGCGGCACGGCGAGAATGAGAATGCCGGCGATCAGCGATATCAAGGGGGCGAGAGTCAGGTGAATGTTCATGGGGCACCTCTTTCTAAATAGTTGGGTAGACAGCCAATCGGGCAGGCAGTTTTGGCTCGTTCGAGCCGTTCCGGCATGTATGGCCAGCCCGGTTGGAGAAAATGATTATCCGCAACTTCACGGCGCACTCTGTGCGCCATCGAACAGAACATCGCACGCCGATTCCGTACCGTGGTCATGGCAGGTTTATCGATTTTGTCGGGCCGTACCGCTTACCGGCGGCCGAAGCCCGATCTCCAGTGAAAGAAACGGGGACCAGAAGATGCGTTATTTATTCATTGCGTTATGGATGGTGTTCTTGTCGGTCACTTCGGCTGTCGCCCAGGTGAGCGTGACCGTCGGTGTCAATGTGCCCGTCTACCCTGAACTGGCGCGGGTTCCCGGCTACCCGGTCTACTACGCTCCGCGGCTGAACGCGAATTTCTTCTTCTACGACGGCATGTACTGGATTTACCAGCGTGACAACTGGTACGCGAGTTCCTGGTACAACGGGCCGTGGGATTTCGTGGCGCCTCAGGTGATGCCGCTGTTTGTCTTGCGTATTCCGGTACGCTACTACCGGAATCCTCCAGAGCACTTCCGCGGCTGGCAGCGGAATGCGCCACCGCGTTGGGGCGATCATTGGGGCAATGACTGGGCGCAGCATCGCAGCGGATGGGACAAGTGGGACCGCCGTTCAGCACCCCGACCGGCACCGTTGCCTGTGTACCAGAACAAATACACCGGGGATCGCTATCCCCAGGCGGAACGACAGCAGGATATGCACAGTCTGCAATACCGCTACCGGCCGCTTGATGAGCAGGTACGTCAGTACAACCAGGAGCGAACCCAGAGATCGCAGGATAGCCAGCGCATGATTCAGGCACCGCAGCGCCAGTTTCCTGATCGGCAGGCGGGGCCACCAACCCAGGAGCGCCAGCAACAGCCACGGCAAGGGGCAGCGCCGCGTGAACAGAAAGCCCCGGTAGCTCGCCAGGACAATACCCGCCAGGGCGGGGGCCCGCCACAAGCGCGGGAGCGAAGCCAGAGGCAGGAGAAACAGCGCGAATCCGGTGAAGATCGAGGCCAGGGACGGAACAAGTGACTCAGGCGACCGACTCGGA
>CAZCJW010000044.1:9417-16096 GCA_964499185.1 uncultured Propionivibrio sp.
TCCGGTGAAGATCGAGGCCAGGGACGGAACAAGTGACTCAGGCGACCGACTCGGAACACCGAGTCGGTCTGACTCGGACGCTACGGCTGCTGGGCAGTATGTCTACCGCCGCGTGCGGCAGAAAGCTGCAGCGTTAGTGTGCGCATGCCAAACGGGGCATTGGCTTTGACCCCTGCCAATAGTGCGTCGGGACAACGAGCCGGTAATGAAAGATCATCATGCCAAGAAACATCGTATGCCACCTGTCCAGAGCGGCTCTGTCGGCAATGGTTTGTCTGCCCACGTTTTCAATCGCGCAGCAATCGGATTGCCGGTCCATCGTCAGCAACACCGAGCGGCTGGCCTGCTACGACAGCATGGCGCCACCCATGGGTGCAATGCCAGCGGGAGCCGATGCTCCTGATTCCGGCAGTCCGAAGGACAAGCTGGCGACATTCGTATCCGATGAAAACGACCGGCAGCGCAGCCAGGGGTCCGCCCTGACCGATAGCTGGGAGTTGAGCCCAGCCAGCAAGCGCGGCGTCTTTACGCTGCGTCCCTACAAACCCATGTATATCCTGCCCGTCAGCCACACGGATCACATCAACAAGACGCCCTCATCCTCGGCATCCGGTCATACCGCGGCTTCGCAGAGAGATCTGGACTCGGTCGAAGCCCGGTTTCAGCTCAGCGTGAAAACCAAGATCGCCGAGAACCTGATCGGCGATAACGGCGACTTGTGGCTGGGCTATACCCAGTCCTCGCGCTGGCAGGCGTATAACGAAGAGCTTTCGCGTCCGTTCCGTGAGACCAACTACGAACCGGAGGCCATGCTCGCGTTTCACTCCGACTACGAATTGCTCGGCTTCAAGGGTGTGATGGCCAGCATCGGGTTGAACCACCAGTCGAATGGGCACGATCAGCCGCAATCGCGCAACTGGAACCGGATCGTTGCCTAGGTCGGCTTCGAGCGCGACGACTGGATGGTGATTCTGCGCCCCTGGTGGCGTTTGCCCGAGAGCGACAACTCGGACGACAACCCGGGGATCGAGAACTACATCGGGCGCGGTGAAATCACCGTGGCGCGCAAGTGGCAGGGCCATGTTTTCGCCCTGCAGGCCCGCCACAGCCTGCGCAGCGGCGAGAATTCGCGCGGTTCGGCGCAAGCGGCCTGGTCGTTCCCGATTGCGGGCGACCTCAAGGGCTATGTGCAGTTGTTTTCCGGTTACGGTGAAAGCCTGATCGACTTCAATAATCGCCAGACCGTCATCGGTCTTGGATTTTCGGTGGTGGATTGGTTTTTGTGGTCTGTTTCGCAAGTCACGAGAGATCAAGACTTATCGTTGCACTTCTGGCGTTGTTGCTCATCGTCGCGATAACTCTGGCTATCGCCGCGGTTCGCGCGGACGGGAAAGTACGCCAGTGGCGACGCCTGGTGGCGAGCAGCCTGTTGCAGTCCGTTCCCCGACAGGCTCAGGGCAAACAGGCTTCAAACATCGCCTGACGGGTCAACATGCAAGCAGCCTCGGGCGTTCTGTTCGGTATCGTACAGACGGCTCCGGGGTTGTGTGAAAACCTGAACTATAGTGGAGGTGCCTGGGGCTAACTCGATTGCGGAATCCGCTGGTATGGCTTGCCATCAAAGGAGTGAAAAATGCATCTCATGCTGATTCTGGGTATCGTCTTCGCCATCGGCGCCGTCGTTTTCGCCCTGCAGAACAATGTGGCCGTCGTTGTTTCCATTGCCCTGTGGCAATTCGAGGGGTCGCTGGCGCTGGTCTTGCTCGTGGCGCTTGGACTGGGAGTGCTCATAGCGGGGCTGCTGTCCTCGCCCACAGTGATTCGTGGACAGTGGACCGCCTCGCGGCTCCGCCATCAGGTCGCTGAACTGGAGAAGAAACTTGACCAGCAGCAACTCCGCAACAACGAGCTTGCCGCCGAATTGGCACAGCTCGCGCACAGCACCGGGGTGCCGGAGCGGGAACCCGTCGAGGAAAAACCCTATGTCGGATTTCGGGAAATGCTCTCCGGCGGCGACGATGTGAAGCGTCCGCCATCGACGTAGCCGCGTTGTCGCTTGCTGGTCCTCCATTCGCAAGGCAATCACAGAGGATTGTGCGTTACCGCACGGAAAGTAATCCCTGGATGCGCTTAGATCCTCAATGTGTCAGTTGCCTGTGAAAGAGAGATGAAATGACCAAAGAGATAGCAGACGCTTTCGGGCTTGAGCCGGATTTGCTTGAAGGAGTTGCGGACGACGAGCATCCGGACAGACCGGGACATTGCGAGTCATGTGACGCTTGGGCGAAGAAGTACGCTGAACTTGAGACTGTGCTTTCGGTACGCGATGATTGCAACCGGAATGCAACCCACGCCCTGTCGGAGAGCCAGGGTTTCTGTGTGTGATCTGATGCTCTTGGCCGAGTAAATGAAATTCCCGGATGAAGACGGTTCCGCGAATCAGGAAAACCGTGCGCTTTTTCTCCTGTTTGTCGTCGCCGCCGTCGCTCTCGGCTGGATACTGTTGCCGTTTTACGGGGCGATCATGTGGGGGGCGATCATTGCTTTGCTTTTCAGCCCGCTGAATCGCCGGTTGCTGACGCATCTGAATCACCGCCGGACGCTGGCGGCGCTGTTGACGCTGCTGATCGTGCTGGTCATTATCGTCCTCCCGTTTGCGCTCATCACCGCGTCGCTGGCACACGAAGCGGGCCTGATCTACGAACAGCTTGAATCGGGTGCGTTGAAGCCGGAACGCTATTTCCGCGGGGTGTTCAATGCGCTGCCGGACTGGATATCAGCATTGCTTGACCGTTTCGGGCTGGTCAATTTCTCGATACTGCAGCGGCGATTGTCTGTCGTGCTGACGCAGGCCAGTCAATTCTTCGCGACCCAGGCGCTGAGTATCGGTCAGATCACCTTTGATTTCGTCGTTCAGCTTCTCGTCACCCTTTACCTCACGTTCTTCCTGATTCGCGACGGCGATGAGGTCATGGATGCCGTGCGGCGTGGCATTCCGCTATCGACACTGCACAAACGTGCGTTGCTCGAGACGTTCGCCACCGTGGTCCGGGCGACGGTCAAGGGCAATCTGGTTGTAGCAGTCATCCAGGGGGCGCTGGGAGGCTTGGCCTTCTGGTTCCTCGGTATTTCCGGTGCCTTGTTGTGGGCGGTACTGATGGCCTTCCTGTCGCTGGTGCCGGCGATCGGCTCCGCGCTGGTATGGCTGCCCGTGGCGATCTACTTCCTTGTAACGGGCGATCTGTGGCAGGGCATTGCGCTGACCGTTTACGGCGTGCTGGTCATCGGCCTGGTGGACAACCTGCTGCGGCCGCTCCTGGTGGGCAAGGATACGCGCATGCCCGACTATGTGGTGATGATCACGACCCTGGGCGGGATGGCGGTGCTGGGGATCAACGGTTTTGTTCTTGGCCCGGTGATTGCGGCTCTGTTCATTGCTGTGTGGCGGATCTACGCCCTGGCGCGGTCGGGCGACACGCCATTGTTCGGGCAATGAGGCCGGTTGTTACTATCCGCCCCGGATTTCCGCACGCAAGGGCTTCATGACGTGATCGTCGGCGGCCTTTATGGCGTGGTCGATGGTTGTTCCATGCAACAGGGAGTCGATGTCCATTTCGGCCTGCAGCCAGTCGCCGAGCTCATTTCCGGGAGCGAAGCCGCGCCGCATGGCGATGAAGAATGCCGCTTCCTCAATCATGTGATGGACGCCGAAGCCGACGTCTTCGGCAATCATTTGTTCGTACTCGTAGTTGCCTTGCGGCCGGTTTCCCGAGTCTCTCCGGGCCTTGATCTTCAGTTTGTTGCTCATCCGGTTGGCGTTGAAATCGTCGCCATCGTCGTGGTCTTGCCGCGGGGCGTGTTTGCTTTCTGGGTGGTGCCGAAACTCTCTTTTGGTGTTCATGTTCATCTCTCGGAAATGGCGACGGTTCAAGGCGAAGCAGTCAGTGCGAGGCTCGCTTCGAACAGAAAATGTTACTTCGCGGAGTGAGGCGGGTCTGTGCGTTGGCCCACAAAAGGAGCAGTTGTTTGCCTATGTACGTTACCGCACCGACGATCGTTTTCCGTATGGATAGGCTGTACGCAGGTTTCACCACTCGCGTGGAAAAGAAGCCCGTTTCAATCATCTCAGGAGAATCGATCATGAAACAACTTGGCAAATATCTTTCCGCACTCTTCCTGGCTTTCACACTGGTGTCATTCATGGGCTGCGCGTCTACGTCGAAGCAGGAAAGTACCGGCCAGTACATGGACGACAGCGTCATTACCACCAAAGTGAAGGCGGCCATTTTCAACGAGCCCGATCTGAAATCAGCTGAAATCAACGTCGAGACCTTCAAGGGCGTGGTTCAGTTGAGCGGCTTCGTCAGCTCTCAAGCCGCGATCAACAAGGCCGTTCAGGTGACACGCGCGGTCGGTGGGGTGGTATCCGTCAAGAATGACATGCGCGTCAAATGAATGGTGCATGAATGCGAGCTCTTGCCGGGCGGATTGTCCGGCAGCAACTCATCCTTGAAAGATAAGTCACCGCCGCGGTTGGAATTGAGGTGTTGGGTTGAAAGGAATGCTTGAATTGATCCTCTCCGCCAATCTGGCCGGATATTGGAAACTGTTAACGACACCATTTCGTGGCGCCGATTGGTCAAAGGCTGCAGTCGAAGACGAGGCTCCGTTGCGTTCCGAGTTGTTCAGCGCGGACCAGATGGAGCAGCATGGCAAGGCTCTTGCAGCATCGCATACGCTTTCCCCCTAGCACGCGCCGGATCAGTTGCTGGCCCGGCTGGCGGCGAACGAAGCGGTGCTGGTCAAGGTTTGTGCGCTGTTGACGGCTGCCGTGTCGGCCAAACGCCGGATCACGCCGGCCGGGGAATGGCTGCTCGACAATTTCTATCTCATCGGCGAGCAGATTCGCACGGCCAGGCGGCATTTGCCGAAAGGCTACAGCCGGGAGCTTCCTCGTCTGGCCAACCTGCCGTTGGTTCCCTCCGAGTCTTCCGGGCTGTCGGCGGGGCGACCGCGGGTTTACGATATTGCGCTGGAAATCATCGCGCATGCCAATTCTTAACCGTGACTTAATCGCGAATATCTGAACGAAAAGCTGTCCGTGAATAGAGGAGCCAGACGACTGCTCGACTCAATAACCAGTCATTGAACCTGTACTTTGACAAATGACTTCTGTGGGTCGAAAGAGACCAAAACGCCTCTCCCAAATCGGACACTATGTGTCAGGTCGGGTTTGAATTTTTACACGTTACGCCGCACTGCTGCGAATCGGCATTATCTGTGCGCCCGCCTTCAGCTTGTCGAGATAGTCTGCCCATAACTGCATCATGTTCACCCGCTCCTGCAGATATTCGGCACGGTTGTAAGCAGCTCGAACGGCATTCTTTTCCGAGTGCGCTAGCTGGCGCTCGATCAAATCGGCGCGAAAACCCTGCTCGTTTAGTAAGGTGGAAGCTACGGAGCGAAAGCCATGCCCGGTCATGCGCCCCTTGTAGCCCATTCGCGCCAGTGCATAGACCACGGTGTTTTCGCTTATGGGACGATCTCGACTTGTCGAAGAGGGAAACGCAAGTCGTCCCTTTCCTGTCAGCGTCTGAAGACGTTTAAGAACCTCTATGGCCTGCCGCGACAACGGCACGATATGAGCCTCGCGCATTTTCATAATCTCGGCGGGAATGCGCCATAGAGCCTTATCAAAATCGAACTGCGACCACTCCGCAAACCGGACTTCCTTGGTTCGCTGAAACGTCAGTGCCAACAACTGCATTGCTGCTTTTGTCGTCGCTTCGCCGCGATAGTTGTCGATTGCGCGTAGTAGCTCAGCGTAATCTGCCGGATCAGTCAGCGCAGCATAATGCTCCTGTTTCACTGTCGACAATGCACCACGCAAGCTCGGCACAGGATCGGTTGTTGCGCGACCAGTCGCAATGGCAAAGCGGAAAATCGCGCCACAGTGCTGTTGAATCCGATGCGCCATATCGACGGTGCCCCTCGTCTCGATTACCCGCAACAGCGCCAGTAAATCAGGCGCTGTAATTTCGGTGATAGGCTTCGCGCCGACAGATGGGAATACATGGCGCTCCAGCGCAGACCTAGTCTTGCTCGCGTAGCTAACCGTCCATTCTTTGCCTCTGGTCGCCATCCATTCGCGGCCCAAGGCTTCTAAGGTATTGCTACCAGCCGCCGCATTCGCCCGCTTTTCCGCCTTCCGTTGCGCCCCGGGATCAGCGCCGGACGCCAACAGTGTTCGAGCTTCATCACGCCTTTCACGTGCCACCTTTAGCGATACGGACGGATAGACGCCCATTGATAACGTTTTGCGTTTTCCGCCGAAACGGTAATTCAGTCGCCACCACTTTGAACCATTCGGGTTCAGCAGCAGGAAAAGTCCTTTTTCGTCGGCCAGCTTGACAGGTTTCGCTTGCGGCTTGCTATTCCTGATCCCGGTGTCGGTAAGTGCCATGGCGGTAACTCCCATTGACGGTAACTGATTACCGCCAAAGCTACCGCCAGTTACCGCCGGATGTCAATGGATCACTTCGGACGTTATAGGCAACAAAAAACCCTTGAAGCCATTAGCTGCAAGGGTTTAATGGATGCTTTCGGATTACTTTGGATCGTTATTTGGTGGGTGCTGACGGGCTCGAACCGCCGACATCCAGCTTGTAAGGCTAGCGCT
>CAZCJW010000045.1:0-1344 GCA_964499185.1 uncultured Propionivibrio sp.
AGCAAGTCGCCCGGCGTATAGCCGAACGAACGGCGGAACGAGCGCGTCAGGTGCGCCTGGTCGGTGAATCCGCAGGCGACCGCCACGGCCGCCGGGGTTTCGCCGTTGAGCAGCATCTCGCGGGCCTGGTTGATCCTCAGAGCCCGCAGGTAGTCAGTAGGACTCATGCCGGTCCAGCGCCGGACCACGCGATGGAGTTGCTCGCGGCTCACGGCGCATCGCGCGGCCAGGCTGGATACCGAAACCTCGCCGTCTAGGATGCCTTCCTGGAAGCGGGTCAGCAGGCTCCGTGCGGCGGGCGTTGGATGCTTTTCCACCGTAGCTCCGGCCAATCCGGCATTGAGGACGACCAGGGCTTGCCGTAGCCAGCGGTCGGCATCGGCATGAGTTCGCAAGTCGGCAGCGGCAGCGGCAATATCGCCTGAATGTACACGGCCACTTGCTTCTGGTGCCGTCAGACCGGCCTGCGCGAACCACTCTGGCGGTACGTACAGTATTACGGCCAGCACCCCGTCTGTGCCGTCCGGCGCCGCCATTGCTCCCGTATGCACGCTTTCCGGCGCAATGGCCAGCACGTCGCCAGTGCGGGCGCGGAACGGCTGGCCAGCGATGCTGCACAGGCATTCACCGCGCACGATTGCCCCTACCGACCACTCCGGATGCCAGTGAGGAATCCATTCCTGTCCATGGCGCCGGTGATGCACCTGTTCAAGCTCGGGTACATGCCAGCGGCGGACTTCCGAACGTTTTGACGCTACGGTGGGTTGGCCTTCAGGCATCGAGTGCGCCGGTGACGGTAATGCCTATCCAGCCGGCGCTGGCTTCGGTAGCAGTGATTTCGCCCAGGCAACCGATGTCTTCCTCCGGATGCGGATGCAGCTGGAGCATCGCGCTGGCCGCGTGCCAAGCCGTTTGCACGCGGTCGCGGATGTCCGGCCGTACCAGCCGCGGTTCGGGCAGTACGGCGGGCTGGCGCAGATCGGCCCAGCCCACCGCGCCCAGCGTCGGCATGGACAGGAAACCGAGCGGGCGGCCGGTCTCGCCAGTGATCGTGGCCCGCGCTTCCAGCACCCGCCGATCCTTTACAGCCAGGCTGGCGCCAAGCATGCTTCCCGCGCGCAGCGGGGCGGCCGCCGGGTGGTCGAGCGGCAGGCTGCGGGTCAGCCAGGTGCTGCCCATCTTCTTCGGCCAGCCCTGCAACAGCCCGCGTACCAGGGAGATGTCCTGATCGACCCAGATCGCCGGACAGAACATGCAGCGCGTGCCGTCGGGGCGCTCCAGTTCCAGCACGACGATGGTCTCCCGGTATTGCGACAGGATCGGGTCGAGCATCTCGTGGCCGTC
>CAZCJW010000045.1:1444-7423 GCA_964499185.1 uncultured Propionivibrio sp.
TGTCTCTCCTCCCTACCTTCGAAACGCTCAAAATGAGCGCAACTCAACGCCAGAAATTTTCTATTTGAAAACCGTAGTCCTGGAAACTATATTGAACTAGCCGCGAAAAGATTGCACCGCTTGTTCTTGAGCGCACTCCAAGAAACGCTTTGAGTCGCGGCCACGCAGGTTTTTTTGTGCATCGGCAACGCCCCGGCGGAATAGCCGATAGTCGTCGGACACTCAGGGATTGCGCAATGACCGCAGGCATCGAGCTTATCAACGTCACCAAACGCTTCGGCGACAACACGATTGTCGAAGGCATCGATCTCGCGGCCGACGCTGGCGAATTCATCGTCCTGGTCGGCGCCTCCGGGTGTGGAAAATCTACCATCCTGCGCATGATTGCCGGCCTTGAGTCGGTGACCAGCGGCCAGATCAGGATCAAGGGTCGCGATGTGACGCAGGTGCGGCCAGACGAGCGAGACATCGCGATGGTCTTTCAGAACTACGCGCTTTATCCGCACATGTCCGTCGCGGAGAACATGAGTTTCGCGCTGACACTGACCCATACGCCAAAGGACGAAATTGCCCGTCGCGTGGGCGAAGCGGCACGTATCCTGGGTATCGAGAGCCTGCTTGAGCGCAAGCCCAAGGCCTTGTCGGGCGGGCAGCGGCAGCGCGTGGCCATGGGTCGTGCCATCGTGCGTGAGCCTTCGGTGTTCCTGTTTGATGAACCGCTCTCCAATCTCGATGCGAAGTTGCGTGCGCAGATGCGGGTGGAGTTGGCGCTGTTGCACCGGCGGCTCGGCAAGACCACGGTCTATGTAACCCATGATCAGGTGGAGGCCATGACGCTGGCCGACCGCATCGTGATCCTCGACCGTGGCGTGATTCAGCAGGTCGGCACCCCCACCGAAGTTTTCAACCGGCCGCGCAACCAGTTCGTTGCCGGATTCATCGGCTCTCCGGTGATGAACATGTTCAAAGGACGTCTCGTCACGGACAACCTGGTCGAGTTGTCCGATGCCGGAGCCAGGATCAGGCTGCCGTCTCCGGTCCCCGGCGAGGTCGGCAAACCGGTTGTGCTTGGCATCCGCCCGCAGGGGCTATTGATGGGAGAGGGCTCCGATGCGGTGCTGCGCATGCAGGTGAAGGTGGCTGAATATCTGGGAACCGAGACAGTGCTCAACGGAACGCTTGCGGGCTCCAGCGAGCTGGTGACCTCGTCGTTGTCCGGAGAACACGGCGGTCTCGCCGGCAGGGAAATCGGATTGTCGATCGATCCGCTCCATCTGCATGTTTTCGATGCCGGGACCGGACTCAATCTTAATCACTGATGAACACTTACCAAGGAGGCAAGCCATGAAGCGACGTGATCTATTGAAGGCTGGCGGCATCGCCGGGATTCTCGCAGCCGCGCAGTTTCCGCTGATCAGGGGCGTTTTTGCCCAGGACCGTTATGCCAAGTACCGCGGTCAGACCGTGGTGATGAACGTTCCCGCTCATCCGCACTACGACGCCATGGCCAAGATCCTCCCCGATTTCACCGCCGAGACCGGCATCAAGGTCGAGATCGACAAGATCGCCATCGGCCGCATGAAAGACAAACAGCTTCTCGAAATGGCCAAGCCGCAGGGCGACTACGATGCCGTCTGCTATATCGTGATGTGGAAGGGCGAGTACGTGAAGAAAAACCTCGTCGAGGAACTCGAACCGTACTTCAAGAACGCGGCGTTGGCCGACCCGAACTACGACATGAACGACATCGTCAAGGGTTATCTCGAGAACCTCGGCTTGGTCGGCGGCAAGAAGGGTTATCTGCCCGGCCCGGGGGCCAAGCTCTACGGCCTGCCCTACGGCGCCGAGACCTCGGTTCTGGCCTACCGCAAGGACCTTTTCGAGAAGCACGGCTTCAAGGCGCCGCAGACCTACGACGAGTTGCAGAAAATCCTGGCGCCGCTCAAGGCCAAATCGGGCATCGGCGCATTGACCTCGCGTGGCCAGGCCGGCCACCAGTGCGTACATGCCTGGTTGCTGCACCTCAATCCGCTGGGCGGCGAGGTGTTTGATGAGAACTGGAATCCGGCGTTCACCAAGAAGCCCGGCATCGACGCATTGAGGCTGCTCAAGGAAATTTCCGACACCGGCCCGGCTGGTATCCCCGGCTACGGCCAGGGCGAGATGATCAACGCCTTCCTGCAGGGACAGGCGGCGATGTACCTCGACTCGATCCTGATCATGGGGCAGGTCAACGATCCGGCCAAATCGAAGATCGTCGGCAACGTCGGCTATGCGCTGCACCCGAAAGGCGTGCGCTACGCCTCGCAGTCGGGCGGCCTGGGCCTCGCCATCCCGAAGAACGCCAAGAACAAGGACGCGGCTTTCCTGCTGCTGCAATGGCTGACCTCGAAGGCGGCCGACATCAAGGTGACCAAGGTCGGCGGCAACGCCACGCGCATGTCGACACTGAACAACCCGGACATCCTCAAGCAGTTCCCGGACTTCGAGATCCTCAAGGAGCAGTTGAAGTACGTCGAACCCGACTGGCGTCCGATCATCGCTGAATGGGACGAGATCAATATCCAGGCGCTCGGCATCGCGGTGTCCGAGGCGCTGACCGGAAAGAAGACGCCGGAGGAAGCGCTGAACGGCATCGTGCCCAAGGTGACCGACATCATGCGGCGCGGTGGCTACCTGAAGGCTTGATTGACGCGCCATGCGCCACCAATCCCGTCATTCCGCTGCAAGCCGGAATCCAGAACAGGAGCTTCGGGAGTGCCTCCTGGATTCCGGCGTTTGTCGGAATGACGGGGTGGCAAAGGATTGGACGTGACCACTGACTCTCGCTCCAACACCCGTACGGCCTGGTTCTTCATCCTGCCGGCCGTGATCATTATGGCCGCGGCCTGCCTGTATCCGGTGGTCTCGGCGGTGCGCCTCGGCTTCTTCGACTGGAGCATGGGCACGCCGTGGGCTCAGGCGAAATGGGCGGGATGGACGTCGTTCGAGATCGTTTTCACCGATCCCGCGATGTGGCGCAGCCTGCTGACCACGCTCAAGTTCGCGGCAGTCAGCGTTTCGGCCGAGATGTTCCTGGGGATCGCGCTGGCCTTGGCGCTGGAGGGCAACATCCGCGGCATGGCCTTTTTCCGCACGCTGTTCATCCTGCCGATGATGGTGGCGCCGATCGCCGTGGGACTGACGTGGCGCTACCTGTTCGACGCGCAGTTCGGCTTGATCAACGCCGTGCTCGGCGTGTTAGGCGTCGCCGCCAAGGGCTGGCTGGCCGACGAGACGCTGGCTTTCGCGGCGATCATCATTTCCGACATCTGGCAATGGACGCCGTTCGTCTTCATCATGGTTATCGCCGGCCTCGCCAACGTCGATAACAGTGTGCTCGAAGCGGCGCGCATCGACGGCGCACGCTGGTGGACGCTGACAACGCGCGTCAAGCTGCCAATGATCGCCCACGTGCTGGCAATCACGCTGGTGATGCGGCTGATCGACGCCTTCCGGGTGCTCGAGGTGATCTACGTGCTGACCTTCGGCGGCCCCGGCGACTCGACCGAGGTGTTGTCGCTGCACATCTACAAGACGGCCTTCATCGGCCAGAAGCTCGGCGCCGCCTCGGCCATCTCGGTGCTGCTACTGGTTGTGGTGATGGTGCTCACCTGGCTGGCGCTGCGCATGTCCAATCCGCTTGCCGACAGCGAGAAAGACAAATGAGCGCCCTCGCCCGGCCGCCCGAAGAGCGCGCTCACCCTCCCTCGGGGAGGACGTCGCGCAGCGACAGGAGGGTAGTCCAGTGAACGACCAGCGCGCATTGCTCGCCCTCCGTTACGTCGCGCTGACGCTACTGGCGATCCTGTGCGTCGGGCCGATCCTGGTGATGGCGCTGACGTCGTTCAAGACGCAGGCACAGACGTTCACCACCGGCCTGTCGTTCTTCTTCGCGCCGACGATGGAGAACTACCGTGACGTGATCTTCGACTCGAGCTTCGGGCGCTATCTGGTCAACTCGTTGATCGTCGGCATCGTCGCCACGCTGATTACCCTGCTGCTTGGTTGCATGGCCGCCTACGGCCTGGCGCGCTTTTCCTTTTCTGGGCGCAAGACCATCGCCTATACGACGCTGATGCTGCGCACCGTACCGCTGGCGGTCATTGCCGTACCGGTGTTCATGATCTGGAGCGACTGGAAGCTGACCAATTCTCTGACCGGATTGATCCTTCTCTACGTCGCGGTCAACCTGCCGTTCACCATCTGGCTGCTATACGGGTTCGTGCTGCAGGTACCGGTCGAACTGGAGGAGGCTGCTGCCATCGACGGCTGCCGACCGTGGAAGATCTTCCTGCGCATCGTGCTTCCGCTGATCCGCCCGGGACTCGCCGCCGCGGCGATCTTCACCTTCCGCATCGCGTGGAATGAGTTCATCCTGGCGCTGGTGTTGACCGACCGGTCGACGCGTACGCTACCCGTCGCCGCGTCGCTCTTCGTCACCGACATCGGGGTCGAATGGGGCAAATTGATGGCCCTGGCGACGCTCATCGCGCTGCCGCCGCTGGCGTTCACCTTCCTCGCGGCACGGCAGGTCATCAGCGGACTGACTGCCGGCGCGGTCAAGGGCTGAACCGCCAAAGAAAACCGCCCCGGCGCGATGTGCACGGGGCGGTGTCTTGTTCCTGACCGTCGATCAAGCCTGACCGTAATAGGCGCCCGGCCCGTGCTTGCGGAAGAAATGCTTGTCGAGCAAATGCTGCGGCATCGGCGGCAACTTCGGGTCGATCTGCAAGCTGAGCATGGCCATGCGCGCGACGAGTTCGAGCACTGCGGCGTTATGCACCGCGTCGTGGGGGTTGGCACCCCAGGCAAAGGGGCCGTGATTGGCCACCAGCACGACGGGCATGTTCTTCGGGTCGATCTTGCCTTCGCGGAAACGCTCGACGATCGCCAGCCCAGTGTCGGCCTCGTAGTGGCCCGCGGTCTGCTGCTCGGTCAGGATGCGTGTGCAGGGAATCTCGCCGTAGAAGTAGTCGGCGTGCGTCGTCCCCAGCGCCGGGATGCCGCGGCAGGCTTGCGCCCACACCGTTGCCCACGACGAATGCGTATGTACGATGCCGCCGAGGGTCGGGAAGTGGCGATACAACTCTACGTGCGTCGCCAGGTCAGACGACGGCTTGAGCTTACCTTCAATCACCTTGCCGTCGTTATCGGTGACGACCATGTCCTCGACCTTCATCGTCTCGTAAGGCACGCCGCTCGGCTTGATGACGATCGCCCCGGTTTCGGCATCCTTGCCACTGACGTTGCCCCAGGTAAAGTCCACCAGGCCCAGCTTGGGCAATTCCAGGTTGGCTTCCAGCACTTCCTTTTTCAGATTCTCCAGCATTATGCATATCCTCCTAGTTTCAGTCGTTCCCCGACCCACTGCCGCGCCAGGGCGATTTCCTTCAAGGGATCTGCCGCTTTTTCGGTCCACATCTCGATCAGGAACGGACCCGCATAGCGCAGATCGTGCAGCGTCTTGAAACAATGCACGAAATCCACGGTACCTTCTCCGAAGGGTACATCGCGGAATGCTCCGGGAAAATTCGGACCAACCGGTTTGGTTTCTTTCACGTGTATGCCGACGATGTGATTGATGCCCAGCCGAAGCTCCCGCTCCATGTCATTGCCCCAGGCCGTGAGGTTGCCGAGGTCGGGATAGACCAGCAGCCACGGCGACGGCAGGCGCTCCTTGAGCACCAGGTACTTGGAAATGGAGTTCATGAACGGCGTATCCATGATCTCCAGCGCCAGTGTCACCTGGTAGCGTGCGGCTTCCTCCAGCGCGCGCTCCATACCCTCGTAATATCGCTCGCGCGATTCGCGCGTCGTCGGTTCGTAATACACATCGTACCCGGCCAACTGGATGACCCGTATGCCGGTATCGCTGGCGAAACGGATCGCTTTCACCATGAATTCTTCGGCCTGTGCTCGAATCGCCGGATCGGCACT
>CAZCJW010000045.1:7523-16029 GCA_964499185.1 uncultured Propionivibrio sp.
CCCAATGGGAGGGAAAATGGCAAAAGCAAAGTGGATGGTAACGGCGGCGGCCTTGTTTGGTCTGGCATGCGGCGCGGCAAGCGCCCAGACGGTCAAGATTGGCTACCTGCCCAGTACCGTGGGACAGGCACTGACCCAGGCATGGAAAACAGGGATCGAAAACACGCTCAAGGGGCAGCAAAAT
The DNA here is from genome assembly GCA_964499185.1 of uncultured Propionivibrio sp. Lineage (GTDB taxonomy): Bacteria > Pseudomonadota > Gammaproteobacteria > Burkholderiales > Rhodocyclaceae > Propionivibrio. The sequence continues at coordinate 7,708 of CAZCJW010000045.1, forward strand.
GTAAGCTTCCAGGCGCTCGACGCACAGATGAAGGCCGAAATCCAGGTCACGATGATGGACGATTTCATCAACCAGGGTTACAACGCGATCATCCTGCAGCCGATCGACGCCGCGGCCCTGACGGCCAGCGTGAAGAAAGCCGAAGGCAAGGGCATTCCGGTCATCACCCTCAATACGGACACCAAGTTGCCGCACGCTGCAGTCGTGACCATGGATGACGAGGGTGCCGGTTATATGGTCGGCCAGGAAATCGGCAAGGCCCTGAACGGCAAGGGTAACGTGGCCATCCTCCAGTCTCCCCCAGGAGCTCAGGCCGGTGTCGAGCGCGAGAAGGGATTCCGCGCCGCGATGGCCAAGCTGTACCCGGACATCAAGATCGTTGGCGCCCAGAATGCGGCATGGAACAAGGACAAGGCCATCGAGATCATGAACAGTTTCCTGCAGGTCAACAAGCAGCTCGACGCCGTGTTTGCCGTCAATGACAACATGGCGGAAGGCGCCATGATTGCCGCCGAGTCGGCCGGCCGCCTGGGGCAAATCAAGATATGGGGCTTCAACGGCCAGAAGAGTACGCTGGCACTGATCGAGCAGGGCAAGATCACCGGCACGGCCTACACCAACGCCTATGACCAGGGCGCCACGGCAGCCAAGGTCGCGCTTGATCTGCTGTCGGGTGCGAAGAAAAAGGGCAGCAAGACGGAAGTCATCACCGTGCCGCCGTTCGCCGCCACGAAGGACACCGTCGCGCAGATCAAGCCGGAGCAGCGCTGGTAAGCAAGCGCTCGCCCTCATTGCGGTAACAAGTGGCGGGGCCGCCCGGCCTCGCCACGCTTCTGAACGCCCCGGAACCAAAACGACTTGGAGGTCGCATTGTGTCGGTTAGTGCCATACGACGACTAATCCTGACAGGGTTGCTGATTGCCATCGGCATCGCGCTGTCGATTGCCAACCCCACGTTCCTGACGATGGACAACCTGATGACGTTGCTTCAGGAAGCCTCGCTCACCGGAATCGTGGCCATCGGCTTTACGCTGATCCTGATCACCGCCGGAATTGACATGTCGATCGGTGCCGTCATCGCCATCACTTCGATGATCTGCGTCAATTTCATCTCCCATACGCAGTTGCCGGCCTATATCTATATTCCCATCGCGCTCGCCGGCGGATGTGCCATCGGCGCGATCAACGGCTTCTTCATCACCTATTTCAAGCTGCCGGAATTCATCGTCACACTCGCCACGCGCGGCATTCTGGCCGGCCTGGCGCTGATCATCGCGGTCAAGGACGAACAAGGGTTCGTCCAGAACGTGTTCATCGAAGACGAGGTTTTTCTGTCCCTCGGTGAAACGGTCGGTCCGGTCTATATCGTGACCATCGTGTTCATCGTTCTGGCGATCGCAACACAGTTTTTCATGAAGCGGACGCGCGCCGGAACCAATATCTATGCCGCCGGTGCCAATCCGACTGCAGCACGCCTGTCCGGCATCAATGTCGACCGCACCCTGATCGGCACGTACATGTTCTCGGGTTTCTGTGCCGCGCTGGCATCCATCTTCCTCGCTGCTCGCATGATGACGGCGATGCCTGAATTCGGCATCGGTTCCGAGCTGGACGTCATTGCCTCGGTGGTAATCGGCGGCACGCCCTTTACCGGCGGTGTTGGCGACATCTGGGGAACGATCATCGGTACCTTGTTCATTGCCCTGATCAAGAACGGGATTCTGAAACTGGGCCTGTCTCCCTACATCCAGCCCATCGTCATTGGCGGCATCATCATCGTGACCGTCGTGCTCGACGTCTGGTACAAGCATCATGCCGAGAAGAAGGCCACATTGGCGGCACGCAGGAAGGCGATGCAGAAGGAGGTGGCAGCATGAGCGCCAATAGCAAGAACGATCTGCTGCTCGAATGCCGCGGCATCGACAAGAACTACAACGGTCCGCAAGTCCTCGACGGCGTCGATTTCTCGTTGCGCCGTGGTGAAATCCACGCGTTGGTCGGTGAAAATGGTGCCGGCAAGTCGACGCTGATCAAGATCGTCACCGGCATCACCAATCGCAACGGCGGCACGATCGTCTTCGAAGGGCATGAAATACCGGTCGAGCACAGCAAGATCGCTTCCGAAAAGCTCGGCATCGCCGTCATCTACCAGGAACTCAGCCTGATCCACGGCATGACCGTGGCCCAGAATATCTTCCTGACCAAGGAGCCGTTGCTTGCTGGTTTGCCTTTCATCGATATCAGGAAGATGAACGAGATGGCGCAGGCGATGATCGACAAGTACGGGTTCGATCTTCGGGCGACCGATATCATCGACCGGCTACCGATCGCCCAGCGGCAAACCGTGGAGATCCTCAAGGCCCTGTCCAACAAGGCCTCGCTGATGATCATGGATGAACCGACGAGTTCGCTGACGGCCACCGAGAGCGAGCGGCTGTTCAAGATCATCCGCATGCTCAAGGCCGAGGGCATCACCGTGGTGTACATCTCGCACCGCATGGAGGAAGTTTACGACCTGTCGGACCGCGTCACCGTGCTGCGTGACGGCAAGCTGGTGTCCGTGCTCGAGGGCGAAGAAATCACCCCGGCCGAGATCATTCGCCTGATGATCGGGCGCGAGCTGACCGAGGACGAATCGCATCACAAAATGGTCAAGAAGGAAGGCGACGTCGTTCTCGAAGTCAGGAACCTGTGCTCGGAAGGCAAGCTGAACGATGTGTCGTTCAAAGTGCGCAAGGGAGAGGTTCTCGGCTTCGGCGGGCTGGTCGGGTCGGGGCGTACCGAGTTGATGCGTGCCATCTACGGCATCGATCCCTTTGACAGCGGCGAAATCAATTATCTCGGCAAGCCGTATTCACCAACCGTCGAGAAATCCATCGCCAGCGGTTACGGGTTCGTGCCGGAGGAACGCCGGCTGCAAGGCATCATGGGCGGCATCTCGATCACCGGCAACGTCGGCATCGCCAACCTCGACTCGATCGCCAGCCCGGCTGGTTTTGTCAGCAGCAGCAAGGAATTGGAACGGGCCCAGGAGGCAATCTCGATTCTCAACATCAAACCGCCCAACCCGGATCATCTGGTCGGCAACCTGTCTGGCGGCAACCAGCAGAAAGTGGTCGTTGGCAAGTGGCTGATCCGCGACCTCAAGTTACTGATCGTCGATGAGCCGACGGTCGGGGTGGATATCGGCGCGAAGGAAGAGATGTACCAGACCATCGACCGCCTGTCCAAGGAAGGGGTGGCGATCCTTGTGGTTTCTTCCGATCTGCCCGAACTGACGCGCCTGTCCGACCGCATCATCGTGCTGCGCAAGGGGCGGATCATCAAGGAATTCACCGAAGGGGTCGTAACCGAGGAAGAAGTCCTGCGCGCGGCGTCGGGCATTGTCGAAGGTGGTGCAAAATGAATGCGAAATCTCCCGTTATCAAGGAACATCTGGTCGAACTCCGCCTATTCGGAGTATTGCTCGTATTGATGGTTGTCCTGTCGCTGATCTCGGACCGATTTCTCACGGTGGACAACCTGACCAACGTGCTGTGGTCGGTGTGCCTGATCGGCATCATGACCACCGGAGCCATCTACGCACCGATCACCGGCGGGATTGACCTATCCGTGGCGTCGATGGCTGCGCTGGCCGGGATTCTGGCCAACGTGTTCATGAACGTGTACGGGATGAACTGGATCGTCGCCATCGCGCTTACCTTGCTGATCGGAGCGGCGATCGGCTGGCTGAACGGGATCGTGACCACGAAGTTCCTGGTCCCGGCCTTTATCGTCACCATGGCCGCCAAGACCTACCTGTTCGGTGTCGCCATGCTGGTGTCGAACGGCGACCAGATCACCATCATGCAGCCGGCACCGTTCCTGCAAATCGGCATCGGCAAGTTCCTCGGCATTCCAATCCCGATCTACATCATGTTCGCGCTGGTCATCGTCAGCCACATCCTGCTGAAAAAGACGGTATTCGGCCGCCGCGCCATTGCCGTCGGCGCCAACGAAGTTTCGGCCAAGCTCACGGGCGTCAACCCCGACCGGACACGCATCATCGTCTACACCATCTCGTCCGTAACGGCGACCATCGCCGGCATCGTCATGGCGTCGCTGACCCAGCAGGCCTACGCCATGAACGCAACCGGCTACGAGCTGGACGTGATCACCGCCATCGTCGTCGGCGGCACGAGCCTGATGGGTGGTAGCGGATCGGTGATCGGCGCGCTGATCGGCGCCGTGATGGTCGGTTTCATCAACAACGGACTGAACCTTCTGGACATGCCATCGGCGCTCCACCCGATCGCTACCGGTATCGTCATCTTGGTCGCCCTGATCATGAACCAGGGCATCAGCCTGCCCGCTGTTCTGAAGAAGTGGTTCTCCCGGCCGGGAGTCGCCGAAGCGGCAAAATAGCAACAACATACGGTGTCATGGCTTAGAATCCCGGGCTCCCCCGGGATTTTTTTTGCGTGTTTTTCGCCGTATTTCTCGCCGCCGCCACCATGATCGATATTGCCGACTTCAGTTTTGCCCGCATGCCGGAAATCCATTTTGGATCCGGGAAATTCGCGCTGCTACCGGGCCTGATCAGCCAGCGCGGGAAAACCGTCCTGCTGGTCACCGGTTCTGCCTCCTTTGTGCACTCGAATCACTACGAGCGCCTGATGGACGGACTTGCCAAGGCCGGCATCCGGCTTTTCCACTGCTCCGTATCGGGCGAGCCTTCACCTGAGTTCGTCGACGCTACCGTCGCGCGTCACCGCGACGAGGGCATCGCCTGCGTTGTCGGTATCGGCGGCGGTAGCGTGCTGGATGCGGGCAAGGCCGTCTCAGCGATGCTCCTGCAGGAGGGATCGGTTGTCCCGTTCCTGGAGTGTGTGGATACCAGGAAGCATGACGGCCGCAAGGTTCCGTACATCGCCGTGCCGACTTCATCCGGCACCGGCGCCGAGGCGACCAAGAACGCCGTGCTGAGCAGCATCGGCGAGCAGGGCTACAAGAGTTCCTTGCGCCACGACAATTTCGTGCCCGACATTGCGCTCGTCGATCCCGAATTGACACTGACTTGTCCGCCGGAAGTGACCGCCGCCTGCGGCCTGGACGCGCTGACCCAATTGCTTGAAGCCTACGTGTCGAACAAATCGTCCCCGATGACCGACGCGCTGGCGCTGAACGGGTTGGAGCACATCGCCGCCGGTTTCGTCCCGGCGTTCGAGAGCGGGCAGGAGGATCTCGCCGCGCGCGGCCACATGGCCTACGCCGCCTTGCTTTCCGGCATCGTTCTGGCCAACGCCGGACTGGGGGTGGTGCATGGATTTGCCGGCCCGATCGGCGGATTCTTCCCGATGCCGCACGGCGTCGTCTGCGGTACGTTGATCGGTGCCGCCACGCGGTCCAACATCGGAGCAATGCGTCTCGATCCGCCGCAATACCGGGATTCGTTGGAGAAGTACGCCAAGGCGGGAGCGCAACTGTCGGGCAAACCGGTTTCAACGGTAGAAGCGGGTTGCGAACAGTTGCTCGAAACGCTTGATCACTGGATCGAAACCACCCGGATCGCCCGGCTCTCCACTTACGGCGTTACACGCGCGGATTTCGCGCGCATCCTGGATAGGTCGAACAACAAGAACAGCCCGATTATCCTCGTTCGAGAGCAAATGCAGGCAATCCTCGAAGCGCGCCTCTGACGCGCTACAATTCTGGCTCTCCATACAGTCATCCCGGCGCAAGCCGGGGTCTGGCACGTATTCCGGAAGACTGGATTCCGCCAGCAGGAATGACGCCACTATCAAGCGTATCGAACAAGGGGGAATACATGGATTGGTGGATGGCCTACATTGGCCTTGGCTTGTTTACGGGCTTTTCGGCTGGCATGCTGGGGATCGGCGGGGGGCTCGTGATGGTGCCGGCGCTGACCATGATGTTTTCCGCGCAGCCCGGATTCCCCGCAGGCGATGCCTTACACATGGCGCTCGGCACATCGATGGCCACCATTCTGTTTACGTCGCTTTCCAGTCTGCACGCCCATCACCGGCATGGAGCCGTGCTGTGGCGTGTCGTTTTCCAGATTGCTCCCGGCATCCTGCTCGGCACGTTGATCGGAACGCTGTTTGCGTCCCACGTTCCGGCAAAGCCTTTGGCCGTATTTTTTACGGTATTTGTCTGCTTCGTAGCCCTGCAGATGATCTTCAACCTGAAACCCAAGGCGGCGCGCGAACTTCCCGGTGCGCCGGGTGTGTTCAGTGTCGGCGTGGGGATTGGAGCAATCTCTTCGCTGGTTGCTATCGGCGGTGGAGCGATGACCGTCCCTTTCCTGACCTGGTGCAACGTCCAGGTTCAGAAAGCTATTGGCACCTCGGCGGCCGTCGGTTTCCCCATCGCCGTGGGCGGCTCTATCGGCTATATCTATAACGGATGGGGGCATGCCACATTGCCGCCAGGAAGCCTGGGGTATGTTTTTCTTCCGGCGCTGCTGTGGATGATTCCCTTCAGCATGCTCGCCGCGCCGCTCGGCGCCCGGGCAACGCATCGTCTGCCGGTAGCGACCCTCAAGCGCATCTTCGCGGCACTACTGATCGTTCTGGCCGGTCGCATGCTCTGGAAACTATTTGCCTGAGTCGATGGTCATTGGGCAGTCTCGTGTAGCAGCTCAGCTTCGCAAGGCAGTAAGAAACCCGCCATCCCTCACGCTGTGGGCATTTCGGATTTCCGCATTTCAGTGTCGGAGACCCCGTTTCGCCTTGCCTCGCCCTACCCGTGAGAGTAGCATTGCGGGCTCACGGCGAGGTTTCAACCGCACTTCGGTACCTGCTGCATCCGTTCGACGGACTGTATTCCGGTTGAAAAACGCCGCAAGTTTTTACTTCCTGAAAGGTATAGTCATGTCCAACGAGAACGCTCCTGTATTCCCCGATTCTTCCAATCTGGATGCATGGAAGAAGGCTGCCAGCAAATCCGCCCCCGGTGGCGACGTTGAAAACCTGAACTGGACAACGTCCGAAGGCATCGTCGTCAAACCCCTCTACACCAAGGCCGATATCGCCGATCTGCCCTGCACCGATACGCTGCCGGGTTTCGCCCCCTACACCCGCGGCCCGCAAGCCACCATGTATGCCGTGCGCCCCTGGACGATCCGCCAGTACGCCGGCTTCTCCACCGCCACCGAATCCAACGCGTTCTACCGCAAGGCGCTGGCCGCCGGCGGACAGGGCGTCTCCGTCGCCTTCGACCTGGCCACCCACCGCGGCTATGACTCCGACAATCCCCGCGTCGTTGGTGACGTCGGCAAGGCCGGCGTGGCGATCGACTCCGTCGAGGACATGAAGATCCTGTTCGACGGCATCCCGCTCGACAAGATCTCCGTTTCGATGACCATGAACGGCGCCGTGCTGCCGGTTCTCGCCGGTTACGTCGTGGCCGCCGAAGAGCAAGGCGTTTCGCAGGACAAGCTGACCGGAACCATTCAGAACGACATTCTGAAGGAGTTCATGGTTCGTAACACCTATATCTACCCGCCGAAGCCGTCGATGAAGATCATCGCCGACATCTTCGGGTATACGGCGCAGAACATGCCGAAGTTCAACTCGATCTCGATTTCCGGCTATCACATGCAGGAAGCCGGCGCCAACCAGGCGATCGAAATGGCCTTCACGCTGGCTGACGGCGCCGAGTACATACGTACCGGTATCGCTTCCGGCATGGACGTCGATGAATTCGCTGGCCGCCTGTCGTTCTTCTGGGCCGTTGGCATGAACTTCTACCTCGAAATCGCCAAGATGCGTGCTGCCCGCATGCTGTGGCAACGCATCACCTCGAGTCTCGGCGCCAAGAACCCGAAGTCGATGATGCTGCGTACGCACAGCCAGACCTCCGGCTGGTCGCTGACCGAGCAAGATCCGTACAACAACGTGATCCGCACCACGATCGAAGCCATGGCCTCGGTCTTCGGCGGCACCCAGTCGCTGCACACCAACGCGCTCGACGAAGCCATCGCGCTGCCGACCGAATTCTCGGCCCGTATCGCCCGTAACACCCAGATCATCATCCAGGAAGAAACCAAGATCTGTAACGTCGTCGATCCGTGGGCCGGTTCCTACATGATGGAAAAGCTGACCCAGGACATGGCCGACAAGGCTTGGGCGATCATCGAGGAAGTCGAAGCGATGGGTGGCATGGTCAAGGCCGTCGAATCCGGCTGGGCCAAGATGAAGATCGAAACCTGCGCGGCCGAAACGCAAGCGCTGATCGATTCGGGCAAGAAGGTCATCGTCGGCGTCAACAAGTACAAGCTGGCCAAGGAAGACGCGATCGACATCCTCGATATCGACAACC
>CAZCJW010000046.1:0-3946 GCA_964499185.1 uncultured Propionivibrio sp.
CATCGAGCGCGGCGTGGATCGTGGCCTTGTCGACATCGGTCGGGATCACCGCCATCTTGAAGCTGAGTTTTTCTTCCCGGGCGATTTCCAGGATGATCTGGCGGCACCATTCGAGGTGCGGCTCGGCACCTGAGCCGCCACCGGTGCCGATGACCACCGGGATGCCGGCCTTGACGCCGTGCGTGATCATGTAGCGCAGGTCGCGCTTGACGCCGGTGCGGTCGGTGAAGGCCTTGCCGGCGCCGAGATAGTACGGGCCGGGATCAGTCGAGCCGCCGTCGACGGCGATCAGATCCGGTTTTTCGGCCATGCCGCGCAGAAAGCTCGCCTCGGGGAAGCCGTAGCCCAGGATGGCGGTCGGGGACAGAATCTTGAATTCGGGTTTCATGCTCAGGTTCTCCGGGTTTTCAACTGCGCCAGGGTGCGGTGCATTTCGTTATGGACGATGTTCATGCCCTCGTCGAACCCCATGCCGGGTTTCACCAGCATGCGCATCGGCCGCGCGGCCAGCGCCAGATGGACGCAGGTGCGCGCGGAAACGTCGGTCTCGTTGCAGGTGCCGCCCTGATAGGCTTCCATGCCGTGGCGGTTGCAGTACAACACCGACTCGACGATGTTATGGATGCCGCCCAGATCGGGCGTCTTGATCTGCGCCATATGGCAGCACCGGGCATCGGTGAAATCGACGACGTCTTTATACGTATTGCACCATTCATCGGCCACCAGCTTCACCGGCGAGCCAAGCTGCTCAAGGCGCCGGGTGATCTTGCCCAGTTCTTCGATCTGCGCGTCCTTGCTGCCGGCATCGACGGGGCCTTCGATGTACAGATCGAGCGGACCTGCAGCCTTTTCCAGCCCGGCGATATAGTCGGCGACACGCACCGCGTCCTGGTCGAAAATCAGGCCGATGGTGCCGTAGACGTCGATGTGCAGGCACGGTTTGTACGCGGGCGACGTGCGCAGTTTTTCGACACGCGCCACCAGCCAGCGGATGTACTCCTCCAGTTTCTCGCCGCGGTAACCGAGCTTGTCCGGCACGTTGTTGATCAGCCCGTGCGGCAACACATCGACGCCCTTGAGCAGCATCTTGTCGACGGCGGCGTAGCGGTCGTCGCCACTCTGGCCGAACAGCGGCACCGCTTCGGCCAAGAGAGGCAATTGGTATTCGTCGAGAATGATTTCGGCCTTGGTCAGCCGGCGAGCCAGCGCCGTGGCATCAAGCAGCGCCTGCGTCAGGCCGTAGCGGATGGCTGTATGCAGACGCCGGCCTTCGATCTCCAGCGCATCGAAGAAGCGCGCATTATCGAGGAAGCCATCGACATCTCGCCCTTCAAGCAGGGGAGCCAGATGGCGTTCGAGGAAGGGCACGAAATTCCGGGCCAGGAACAGCGGATCGCGCCCGCCGGCTCCGGAATACTGCACCGCCGCGCAGTCGCCGACGGCGACGGCGCCGTTCTCCAGATACAGCAGGACGGAGACGCACTCGCCGGCCTGACGGATCTCGCGAAAGCCTTCGGTAACGGCGTCGCCGACATAAACGAACCCGTCCTGTCCGGCGCCGGTCTTGATCGCCTTCTGGTCGTCGAAGTAAAAAGCCGAATAACCCGCCACAAATTGGGCGCGTGTGATTTTCATCGTGGTCTCCCGATCAGTTTGCTCTTGGAAATTGCATAGATGTCGTCCACCACCATCTGGAAGGCCGGCGCGCGTTGCTCGGCCCGCGCACGCTCGGCGATCTTGTCGCGGTGGTAGGCCAGAACGTCTTCCGGCAAGGGAACGCGTCCCGGCTCGAAGATCCGCACGGCGCCTTCGTTGTCGCGCACCGGCAGCAGCTTCCCGGCATTGCACATGGCCGGGGCGAAGGGCACGTCGAGCACGCCGGCTTCGAACGCCCGCACCGCGCCGACGGCCACATCGCCGTTGCCGAGTTCGAACACACGGGCCAGCACGGCGCGCACTTCGCGCTTGATCAGATCGACCTCCTGATCCACCCCCGCGCTTTGCGGGAACACCTGTTCGCGCACCATGTTGAGCATCTGCCTGGTCGCATCCAATCCCTGCCGGTTGGCCTCCTTGGTCGGAATGCCGCTGGCTTCGTGCGGGGTCTTGACGATCACCTTGGTCGCCCCGGCCAGCGCGGCCATCGCGCTGCCCCAGCTGATCACCGCGTAGGCCATCGATTCGTTCTCGGGGAACCCGCCCATCCACTGGTGGAAAACCGTCGACAGCGCGTAATCCTCGTAACCGGCGGCGCGGAAGAACTCGTGCCCCAGTTCGCGCAAGGCGCGGATCGCGGCGATGTCCTGCACCAGATTGCCGGCCTGCCCGTAACCGAGCGTCAGGCACTTGCAGCCCTGCTCGAGCGCCAGCAGCCCCTCGATGATCGCCACGCTGTGCGAGACGAAGGGCGGCACCAGCGTCCCGGACAGCGGCCCGAAGGGTTCGCGGTTGATGCGCACCCCGCGTTCCTCGTACAGCCCGACGAGTCGGTCGCAGTATTGCCAGTGACGGATCGAACGTTCGAGCGGCACCTTCTTGGCGTAGGGGATGTTGTACGAGATGCCGCCGCCCTCGTAGGCCGTGAAGCCGGCCGCCAAGGTGATCTCGCCGAGCAAGCGCGCATCGGGCGTGCCGTGGCGAACCTGCACCGGTTTCGTCAGCGCCTCGACAACCCGGCGGCATTCGGCCAGCCCGTGGTTGACCGCCGGAAAACCGTTGAGCAGCGAGGTTCCGGCTTCGACCGAACGGGCGATGCCTTCGGCGGCCTTTTCGTAGTGATTGAGACGGGTGTAGGCGTCGATGGTAGAGGGCAACAGGTCGCAGGACGGTTCGAGGAACTGCAACAGCTTGATATGCTCATCGACCAGCGCCACGCCGGCACGCGGCTGGCAGAGTGTCTTGCCGTCGCGCTCGGCCTGCGCCAGGGCGCTGGAGAACCGTTTGCTCTCGGGCAGCGCCTGCTGGTAACGCACGCCCTCCTCGAAGTCGACACCCCGGCCGGTCGGCCAGGTCTGCATGACTTCCTCACGTTCACGGAGAAACTCGTCCATCGTGAGTTTCGAATATTTCAAGCTCATGGGTCGTTCCTGTCAATGCGGTATAAACAATTCGATCAATGCGCGAGCATCCCAACGCCGGTGATCGCGGCGCCACGCGGAATCTCGCGCGCAAGGTTGGCCAGCAAGGGAAAGAGCGCCTCAGCATCGCGGAAGTAGGTGAATGTGCGCGGCACCAGCACCGTTCGTCCGCGTGCATCGAGACTCTGCGCAGCAAGGCACGCGGTCGGGTCGAAAGCGGAGGCCCGAGCCAGCCAGCCGCCGGAGCCGATCACCTTGTCGATACGGCGCAGATCGCGCCCGGTCTGTAGTTGAATCTCGCCCTCGGGCGTGAAGACCGGCGCGCAACGACCGGCGTGCCGCGCCCCGGCAAGGCTTACGCAGACTCCGGCCAATGCCTCATCCAGGCGCTGCTCGTCCGCGTTCTGCGGCAGATGATCGGGGTTATGTGCCAACCGTTCGGCATGGGCGGCCAGCGCGGACGCATCCGCTGCGTCTTGCGGCATCAATGCTTGCGGCAACGTTCCGGCGGCTTTCGCGGCGGCCTGTGCCGAAACGCGCATGCCGAGATCGCCTTCAACCGTGCGTTTGACGTCCGGCTCGGCCAGCCCGCGGCGCAGCGTTCCAGGCTGCGTCTCTTCGCGGTGCGCCGAATAAACATCGGTGGTCGCCCCGCCCATATCGAAGAGCATGAAGCTCTCCCATCCGGGCGCATGGGTTCGGATCGCCTGAACATACTCGAGCATGGCCAGCGGGGTCGGAACCGGCTCGACGCCGGTGACCTGCACGATTCGGTCAAGCCCTTTACCACGCACGATGGTGTCGAGAAAGATCCGGCGCAGCGCGTCGCGGGCCGGTTCCGGATTCGCTTCGTTGAACACCGGCATCAG
>CAZCJW010000046.1:4046-6926 GCA_964499185.1 uncultured Propionivibrio sp.
TCCTGGCTGACCATCACGCCCAGATTGACGACGTTAAAACCGTCGCGCGCCAACGCGTGCTCAATGATCTTGTTCCCGACTGCGTGACAATCGGAGCCGATAACCCCAAGAATCAGGCTCGGACCGCCTGCAATTCGCTCCACCATCCTTGACACCTCACCGGGGCTCCCACCCCTCCAAAAAAGACCAACTTAGTGCTAAAATAGCAATTAATGAAGTTCATTAAGAATACATTAATTACATAACTGCTATTTTTACAGGGAATTTAAAGAGCGGCAATCAATGCTTTTTCATGAATTCATTCCATTTTAGAATGAACTTAAAAAACACAGAAACCGTAAGGGCAGCACAATAACGTCGCACGCATAAACTATTGGCAAGAAAAAGCCCACACGACGGGTGGGCTGACTGCCCCGCATCGACACGGGGCGACGTGCACCTTGCCAAAGCCTCCACAGTTCCGGCAACGGGGCGGGATCAGGACTAAATCCTGAACTGGCCGACGGTAGCTCGAACCTCCCCGCCGAGCCGGACAAAATCCTCTGAGGACTGCCGGAATTGCTTGGCAGCGTGATTACTCTCTTCGGCAACCTGCGCCACTTTCTCGGCCATGTTGGCCATGTTCTAGCTGGCAGCACTCGATTCGGCCAGCGATTCGGTGGTCTGCTGTATGACATCGACAACCCGCTCGACCCCGTCCTTAATGCCATCGATCGCCATCCCGGCCTCCGCCGCCAGCGCCGAACCTTCTTCGATCTGCCCCATGGCCTCGGCCATCGCATAATTTTTCCACCGAAGCGACCATGTCACTCGCCGAGGAAATCTGGCTACCGAGAAACCGCTTCGCCGCCCTGCTCGACATCGCCCCAGAAGACTTCGACAACCTGCTGTACCCGTTCTACGAAAGGCGCTGCGGCCAGGTCATCGCGTCGGCCAAGGGAACCGTGACGCACGGCGCGGCCGACACGTTCCGCTATCAGGTCGATATCTGCTGACACCACAAGCCGGTAAAATGCCGGATTTTTACCGATACGGAGCACCCGCTGCAATGTCCGCCCCACACGACCCCGCCGCCTGGCAAGCGTTCAGCCAGCTCATCAACGCCCGCCGCTCGATGCGCGGCTACTTGCCCAAGCCGGTCGACCGCGTCCTCATCGAAGAAATCCTCAGCCTTGCGGCGCGCTCGCCGTCCGGCACCAACACCCAGCCCTGGCGCGTTCATGTCCTCACCGGGGACTCGCTCGAACGGGTCGTACAGGCCGTGTGCGCCGCCTACGACTCCGAACCGGGTCGCTGCGATTCCGTCATCTACCCGAACCTGGACGGCGAACCTTATCTGTCGCGCAAGCGCACCCTGGGCAAGTCCATGTACAGCCTGATGGGTATCGGAAAAGGTGATGCGGCCGCCATGCTCGCCCAACGCCGGCGTAATTTCGAGTTCTTCGGCGCGCCTGTCGGCATCTTCGTCACGGTAGACAAGAAACTCGGCTGCGGCAGTTGGCTGGACACCGGCATGTTCATGCAATCGCTGATGCTCGCCGCCAAGGCCAAGGGGCTGGACACCTGCCCGCAAGGCTTCTGGGTGCATTATGAATCAGTGATCGCCCAAGCCGTTGGTTGGCCCGAAAACGAGCGCCTGGTCAGTGGCATTGCCCTGGGCTACGCCGATCCGGCCGTACCGGAAAACGCCTTGCGCTCGGAACGTGCCGCACTGGCGGAATTCGCCGTCATTCACGAATAAGGAACACTAGCCATGCCCACCATGCACATCGAACTCTTTGCCGGCCGCAGCCAGGACCAAAAACGCGAGCTGGTTGAAGCCATCACCCGGGAAACCTGCCGCGTGCTCGGTTGCGAACCCAACGCCGTGGACATCATCCTGATCGACGTCGAGCGCCACAACTGGGCCACGGGCGGCAAGCTGTGGTCGGAATGGTCGGAAATGCCGTAACCCGGACAGGGCAGCAATCGCCCTGAAACCGGCGCCAGCAACCGTTTCCATTCAACCGTCCGTACGCAGCAACTGCGCCGGACTGAACCGCAACTGGCGTAGCAGCCACGTCGCCCCCAGGCCGAGGCTGGCCGTGCTGACGCCCACAGCGGTGGCGGCGCCGGTCCACAACAGGCCGCTCATGTCGAGCTGCAGGCGAAAATGCAGCAGTACGAAGGCCAGCACCCCGCCCACCCCGATGGCAAAGACCGAGGTGAGGATCGCCAGAAGCGCGTATTCCACGCGCAGGGCGTGGCGGATGGTGGCGATGCGTGCGCCCAGCGCGTTGAGCAGGCTGGCTTCGTACACCTGGCGGCTGCGGCTGGCGGCCATCACGCTGGCCAGCACCAGCAGGCTGGCCAGCAGGCTCACCCCGGCCACCACTCCCAGTCCTGCCCCGGCACGCGCCAACAGGCGGCGCGCCTCGTCGAGGACGCCGGCGGTGCGCACCGTCACGATATTGGGCATCAGCGCGGCGAGGCGGTTCTGCACGGCCAACGCTTCCTCGTCATCCATATAGGCGGCGCCCACATGGCGAGTGATGAAGGGATCGAGCGCGCCATCCGAGAACATCGCCTCCAGCCATAGCCGTGCCTGGTAGCGACGCTGGCTGTAGATCGCGGCCAACCGCGCCTCGACCACACCACCGAGGATTTCGAAGCGCAGGGTATCGCCAACCTTGAGGCCCAACTCGTCGGCCTCGTGGTCCTCCATCGCCACCAGCGGCGGACCGCGATAGTCGTCCGGCCACCAGGCACCTCGACCCACCACCACATCGTCGAAGTTGCCCGCTCGCGTAGACAACTTGTGCTCGTCCCGCGCTTCCAGTGCGCGCTCGGCATCGGCGCTGTCGCGCAGCGGCTGGCCATTGACGGCCTGCAGGCGTCCCA
>CAZCJW010000046.1:7026-9216 GCA_964499185.1 uncultured Propionivibrio sp.
CGCGCGCAGCGTGGCAATGCTGCCCAGCTTGCCTTGCAGATAGGCCTGCACGCTGTTGAACACACCCAGCCCGCCGATGAACAGCGCGCTGAAGCCGATCAGCAGGAGCCCCGAGCCGATCTGGCCGAGAACCTCGGCCACCCGTTCGCTACGCTGCGAAAAGGTGCGCACGTCCCAGTCGCCTTGCGGAAATGCCGCCACCAGCGCATCGCGGAAACGTTCCGGCGACGCCTCCGTGCGGATGCGATAGCGGTACTCCAGCCGACCGCCCGGCTGTACCAGCCCGGTCGCGGCCAGCGCCTCGGCCGACAGCAGCACCGGGAGTCCGCTCCAGTCGGCGCGCAGACTGCGGTCCGGCTGGCGCTGCACGATGGCGCGCACCTCCAGCGCTAATTCACCCAGTACCACTTCGTCCCCCGGCTGGAGATTCAGGCGTTGCGCCAGCGCGCGGTCAATCGCCACCCCCCAGCGGCCCTCGCGCTGGCCGAGCGCCTGATCCAACGCTCCCGGTGGCGACAGCGTCACGCTGCCGTACAGAGGGTACTGCGCGTCGAAGATCTGCAACTCGATCAGCTGTACGCGTTCATCGGCCGTGCGCAGCATGCTGCGCATCTCGATCAACAGCGAAACAGTTCCGCGTGCGCGCAGCCAAGCCAGTTCCTCTTCGCCAAGCGGCTGCACGTGCTGCACTTCCAGATCGCCGCCGAACAGCGCCCGCGCATCTGCCCGCAGGCTGTCACCGACCTGCCGGAACAGGCCACCACCCGCCGCCACCAGCGCCACGCCCAACACGACGCAGGCGCAGAACACCCACAGGCTGCGCCCGCCCACGCGCAGGTCGCGCCAGGCCAAGCTAAGCAGGAAGCGCATCAATTGCCCTTTGCGCGTCACGAGCCCGGCCGACACCACCGGCTGCGCTCACCGCGGCCTTCGCTTCGTGCAACTGGCCTTCATGCAGGCTCAACACGCGATCGCAGCGTCGCGCAAAATCAAGATCGTGAGTCACCAGCACCAGCGTCGTTCCGGACTGCCGGTTCAGATCCAGCAGCAATGCACGGATGTCCTCGCCGGTGTGATCATCCAAGTTGCCGGTCGGCTCATCCGCCAACAGCAGCTTGGGCGCGTGCACCAACGCCCGTGCGATTGCCACGCGCTGCTGCTCGCCCCCGGAGAGTTGGCTGGGGTAATGATCCAGCCGCCCAGCCAGCCCGACGCGCTCAAGCTGCATCCGTGCCCGCCGCGCCGCATCGTGCTTACCCGCAATCTGCAGCGGCAGGGCCACGTTGTCGAGCGCCGACAGGCTGGACACCAGATGAAAAGACTGGAAGACGATGCCTATCTGGGCGCACCGCAGATCGGCCAGTGCATCGCGGTCCAGCGCATCCAGCCGCTGCCCGTCCAGCACCACCGAACCTGCCGAAGGCCGCTCCAGCCCGGCCAGAAGGAGCAACAGCGAAGTCTTGCCGGAACCGGAGTGCCCCGAGATCGCCACGCTCTGACCGCGCGGAATATGCAGGTTCACCTCACGCAGAACGTCGATGCGCGAACTGCCCAGGGTGTAATGCATGGAAATACCGTGAAGATCGATCATGAAAGTCGTCGTGCGCAAGGGCAATAAAGGGAAAAAGCATGTTCCGGACAGACCGGCGCGCTTTGGCGGAGTTCCTGCATGGCCTAGCACTTGCGCTCCGCGATAAAAACCGGTGTGGCACAATCCGCGCTGACGTCAATGCGCGGCTATTCCTCATTAGGCAAAAGCCCCGAGCATTGGACCGACAGCAGGGCCAAGCGGTACCGACTTTCATTCAGCACAGACAAGCCACTACCACAGGAGAATTGAATGGCGGCGGGAACAATCATTAGCATCCTTTCGAACATCCCCTGGGGCCAGGTGGTAGATAACGCCCCCAGAATAGCGGAAAGCGCGGCGAAGCTCTGGAAGGCCGCCAGGCGCAAGAAATCCGAACAATCCCCGGAAGGATCTTCCGAGGCTGACGCGACACAAGCCGGCGCCAGCGCTCTGAACGAACGCCTCGTCGCGATGGAAGGACAACTCCGAAACCTCGAGGAACAGATGAGTACCTCGGCCGAGTTGATCAAGGCGCTGGCGGAGCAGAACGCGCTGCTGGTGCGGAGGTTCGAACTTAACAACACCCGTCTGCACCGTCTGGCGGCGGCTACGGCAATCGG
>CAZCJW010000046.1:9316-15934 GCA_964499185.1 uncultured Propionivibrio sp.
AACCAGCCGGTGTGGGCGCTCGTCGCGGTGGCTACCGTGGGCAACGTTCTGGGGTCGGCAATCAACTGGGGGCTGGGCCGTTACATCGAGCATTTTCAGGATCGGCGCTGGTTTCCGGT
This sequence comes from uncultured Propionivibrio sp., assembly GCA_964499185.1. Classification (GTDB taxonomy): domain Bacteria; phylum Pseudomonadota; class Gammaproteobacteria; order Burkholderiales; family Rhodocyclaceae; genus Propionivibrio. The sequence continues at coordinate 9,436 of CAZCJW010000046.1, forward strand.
CAAGCCGCCCGCGTTGCACAAAGCGGCGGGCTGGTATCACCGCTATGGCCGCTGGTCGCTGTTGCTAAGCTGGGCACCGTTCATCGGGGACCCGCTCACGCTGGCCGCGGGTGTCCTGCGCGAGCCGTTTCCTTCGTTCATCAGCATCGTCACGCTGGCCAAGCTGGGGCGCTACCTGGCCCTGGCCGCCGTCACGCTCCAGTGGTTCAAATAACCTGACACCCGTGCAAGGATCAGCATGCTCTACCTCTACACGCCCGATCAGCCCGAACGCTACTTGCGACTGCTACAAGAAGCGCTGCCCGATGAAGCCATCGCCTGCTGGCCGCAGGAGGTCGATGCCGCGGCGGTAACGTACGCCGCCGTGTGGGCGCCGCCTGACGGTTTCTTTACGCGCTTTCCCAACCTGCACACGGTTTTCGTCATGGGCGCGGGGGTCGACAAACTGCTGCAACGCAACGACGTGTCGGACGACGTCACGCTGATCCGCCTCACCGACGCAGGCATGGCCCAGCAGATGACCGAGTATTGCCTGGTCGGCCTGCTGCATTACCAGCGGCAGATGGACCGCTACGCGCAGCAGCAGCGCAACCGGCAGTGGAAGCCGCTGGACACCCGGTTGGCCCGCGACGTGCGGGTCGGCATCCTCGGCCTCGGTGAGCTGGGCGCACGGGTCGCGCAGGATCTCGTGCGGCTCGGGTACCGCGTCAGCGGCTGGAGCCGCCGGCCGCGCCAGGTCGAGAACGTCCGCTGCTTATTCGGAGGTGCCGGGCTACGTGAGTTGTTGCCGCAGACCGATGTACTGTTCTGCGTGCTGCCATCGACACCGGAAACCCGGCATCTGCTCGACGCCGAAACGCTGGCGCTGTTGCCCGATGATGCCGTCCTGATCAACGCCGGTCGCGGTTCGCTGATCGACGAGAAGGCGCTGCTGGCGCGGCTCGACGGCGGGCATCTGCGTTTCGCGTTGCTTGATGTGTTTGCCGGGGAGCCACTGCCGGAAGACCACCGCTTCTGGCATCACCCGTGCGTGATCGTCACGCCGCACGTCGCCGCCGACACCGTGCCGGAAGAGGCGGTGGCGCAGATCGCCGCCAACTGGCGTGCGCTGGTCAGCGGGAAGCCGGTTACAGGGCAGGTCGACCGGCGTTGCGGATATTGATGCGCACTTGAATGGCGAACGTGCCGATCGACGAGAAATGCTTCATCTATCCGATCAGAAAGGCAAGCGTCGCCACAAAAGTTGGCGGCAACGCATGCAGGAAAAGCCGAACTGGACTGACCGCCTGATCCCGGAATGAGCCTTTCAGGATAGACAAGCCAGCGGGGTTGGGTGCGTTGGCGATGACGGTCAAACCGCCGCCCGTCACGGCTCCGGCCACCAAGGCGTACTTGAATTCATTGCTGACTCCGGACACCAAAGACCCCAGGTAAGTCAACGCGGCATTATCGGTAATCGCCGTCAACCCGGTAGAAATGAAATAAATCAACATCGGCGAGACATCAGCGAGCGCCCTCTCCAGCCACCACTTCTGCAAGCCGCCAAGGGTCACCAGACCGGCGAGAAAGAAAGACACCAACAACGCTTCCCGCAGGAACAGCTTCTCGTGTTGGTGACGCTTATACGCCTCCGTAAAACCAAGGAAGAAAAGAAAAATACCGAGAAAGATCACCGGGTGATGCGAAAACACCACGATCCCGGCCAGGAAAAAGAGGTGAATCGCACTTACCACCAGCGGAGGGACATTCTTGTCACGCTCCTTGATACGAGCCTTGACGATCAGTTCTTTATGGAACAGCCGCGTAATGCATGCGGCGTTGATCAACACGGCAAGCGCCGCCCGCCAACCAAAGGTCGTAAGCATGAACATCGAGTCCCAGTTCCATTTGCCCGCCACCATCAACACCGGCGGTGCGGCAAAATTGGTCAGGGTTCCGCCGATGGAGATATTGACGAACAATACGGCAAGCGTGGCATATTTCATCCGCTCGGTCAGGCTGCTCTTGAAGTAAACATCGCGCAGAAGCAACGCCGCGAGCGTCATGGCGCCGGGCTCGGTGATGAAAGACCCAAACAGCGGAACGACGCTCAGGCAAAGAAAATAGAACGCCTGCGCCTTCGGGATTGGCAGCAGTCTCGCGATTCCTTCAACCGATGCCTGCACGGCGCTGAGCACCGGGCGCGTCGATGCAACGACCATGATCGCCAGGACAAACAGCGGCTCGGTGTAATTACATCCTTCGAGATACTCGATCACCGTACTCTTGTCGATGGAGATATATAGCGCGGCCATCAGCACGAAAGACCAGAACCCGAAAACAACCTCGACCTCGGCAAGCAGGTGCCACAATCCGGCATGCCGTGTCTGGGTGCGCGCCAGCCGCGCAAAAATCTTTGTAGAGAAGGTGTGAGCCACCGCAATCGCAAAAACTGCGGTGGCCGCGATCTCCATCGTGTTCAGGCCAAACAGATCCATGTAATAGTCCCAAATACTCAAAAAAAACTCTCTGTCCCGTTAGCGGACCGAGAGAGCACGGCCGCACGCAGCCAACCGAAGCGATGCCTTTTCACCTTCGTGCATACGCTCCGTGGCAACGGCTTTACGAAAATCCCTGGTGTTTGCTGCTGAATCCGGCAAAAAATCCGGCCGGGAACGTACCTCTAGCGAAGTTCCAAGTCAGCCGTCAATACGGCTTGAGGCACGCTCACTGTTTGTTGTTATTCTGCATCCTGAAATTACTTTCCTTAATGCGAAAAGCTAATGGTTGTTCAACCCTGTGTCAACCAAAACGCGTGAGGTTATCACACGAATTCACCTTAACAACCTTCCAGAAGACGAAACGCTGACCCGCCTCGCTGACGCCTGCATGGCGCGACAGATGGATCAATGCGCCCGGCAGCAGCGTGACCGGCAGTGGAAGCTGGTGGACAACCGGCTCACGTGCGACGTGCGAGTCGTCACCCCAGGTCACGGCGAGTTGGGCGAACGGGTCGACCGACAGCGCGAGCGTTAGTACTATGGACCCCCTTCGCCCGATATGGAACACCTGCCATAGCTGGCATGACGGCAAGTTTCTGATTCATTGAGCCGAAGCAAGCACAACGAGTAACCAGGAGTAATGATGATCTCAACCACCATCAAAAACATTGAAGCCCGCCTGTACGCGATCCCTTTGCCCGAAGTGCTCTCGGACGCGAAGCACGGCGATCACACCCATTTCGAACTGGTTACCGTGACCATCACCTTGAATGACGGGCAGCAAGGCACCGGCTATACCTACACCGGCGGCAAGGGCGGGCACGCCATTCAGTCCATGGTCCGGCACGACCTGACGCCGGCGCTGATTGGTCGGGACGGGTCGGAAATCGAACAACTGTTCGAACTCATGGAATGGCACGTGCATTACGTAGGACGCGGAGGGATTGCGTCTTTTGCCATTTCGGCCATTGATATCGCCCTCTGGGATATTCGCTGCAAGGCGCTCGGGCAACCCCTTTGGAAAGTCGCGGGCGGTGCGGCGAACACCACGCGTGCCTATTGTGGCGGAATCGATCTCGGCTTCACGCAGGATCGGTTGCTGCAGAACATTCAGGACTACCTCGACCGCGGCTTCAACGGGGTGAAGATCAAGGTCGGGCGCAGCGATCTCGCCGAAGACGTGGCTCGCGTAAAGGCGGTGCGCGAGCTGATCGGCCCGAAGTTAACCTTCATGGTCGACGCCAACTATTCGATGAGCGTCGACCAGGCGATACGCGCCGCCCGGGCGTTCATGCCCTACGACATCACCTGGTTCGAGGAACCGACGCTCCCCGACGACTATCGCGGTTTCGCGCGCATTGCCGATGAAACGGGAATGCCCCTGGCCATGGGCGAGAACCTGCACACGATCCACGAGTTCGGCTACGCGTTCGAGCAGGCCAAGCTCTCCTACATTCAGCCCGACGCCTCCAACTGCGGCGGCATCACGGGGTGGCTGAAAGTCGCCGAACTGTCACGCAAACACGGGATGCCGGTCTGCACCCACGGCATGCAGGAACTGCATGTCAGCCTGCTTTCCGCACAAGCGAACGCCGGATGGCTGGAAGTCCATAGTTTCCCGATCGACGCCTATACGACCCGGCCGCTGGTGGTCGAGAATTGCCGGGCCGTCGCTCCGGACGCGCCGGGAATCGGGGTGACGTTTGACTGGTCGAAGCTGAAAAGCCACCTGCTGAAGGTTTGAATTCGCCACCCCAGCGAAGGACGGGGTCCAGTCGGCGAATGCGCTCCGATGCAGGATACCCGCCTTCGCCTTAATGACATTTGACTATCACTACGTCGACGCACGCGCGAACGCCGCGGCCCGCTGGAACAGTTCGTTGTCAGGGCGAACGCCGGTATACAGGACGAATTGCTCGACGGCCTGGATGGCGAAGACTTCTGCGCCGGTAATCACCGGCTTGCCGTGCCGGCGAGCCGCGCGGATCAGCGGGGTTTCCGGCGGTATGGCTACCACGTCGAAGACCACGCTGGCCGCGTCGATGAGGGCTTCGTCGAACGCCAGCGTTTCCGCCTCCACCCCGCCTGACATGCCGATCGCGGTGACATTGATCAGCATTTCCGCCCGCAGTTCTGCGACGTCCGCCTGCCAGCCGAACCCGCAACGATCGGCCAGCGCTCTGCCGACCGCTTCGTTCCGGGCCACGATGACGCCGTTCCTGAATCCGGCGTCCTTCAGTGCGCAGGCAACCGCCTTGGCCATACCGCCGCTGCCGCGCAGCGCAAACGAAACCTCCGGCGGAACCCGGCGCTCGCGCAGCAATCTTCCGATGGCGATGTAGTCAGTGTTGTAGGCGCGGAGATGGCCCGAGGTATTGACGATGGTATTTACCGACTCGATGGCCCGCGCCGAGTCGTCGAGTTCATCGATCAGCGGAATGACGGCTTCCTTGAACGGCATGGAGATCGCGCAGCCGCGGACGCCCAGCGCGCGCACGCCACCGATCGCCGCGGGGAGATCGGTGGTGGTGAAGGCCTTGTAGAGGTAGTCGAGTCCGAGCGCTTCGTAGAGGTAGTTGTGAAAGCGCGTACCGAAATTGCTCGGCCGCGCGGCGAGCGACATGCACAGCGTGGTGTCCTTGGTGATCTGTTGGGTCATCTATTGTTCTTGTTCCGGCATTTTGTTGATAAAAACCATATAGAAATGTCGACAACTTTTACATGCATTCGCGCATCAATTCTTAAGGCCATGATTTATTGACCATACTTTTCTCGCCCATTTTATGCTTCATAAAACTGTGTGCGCTACATGGCTCAAGGGAAACGGGAAATCATGCGAATCTGGCAACTTCCCGCGGGTAATTAGAATTACTGTCTTTAAGGGGGACTCTGATGAAAAAAACGATGAAAACTCCTCATTTCATTACCTTGGCGCTGGCTTTACAGGGGCTACTTGGCATGCACCCTGCAAATGCTCTCCAAGCCTCTGCTTCAATCGATATGGACAACGCAATTCTCGCGGTCACCGACTTGGATTCCACTGATGGAATTGAACCCCTGATGACTCTGTCGAATAGAAATTCCAATGTCAGCTGGTCGTGGTCAACGCAACAAACTCCCGGGGGCTACTTCACTAAACTCGTGGATTACTCAAGCAATCCGGCTCAAGACTGGACAACCGCCCGAAGCGTAACCTATACGACTCCACAAGGAGGTGCCACAAGCAATGCTGCTTTGACAAGCAGTAGCTCTGGCACAACAACGGTTACAGGTTATGACAATAAATATGCCTTATGGGGAAGTTTCAGCTTTTCGGCCGACTTCACCCTGACCGGCAATACCCAGGTTGATATCTGGATACCGGTCGCTCTAAGTGTGGATCCCGCTGGCTCAGACCCCGCACTCCCAGGAGGAATAGGGCGTGAGGCTTACGCTCGTACCATACTTTCTCTTTCCTCATTAACCTATGAATCGTTGGCTTGGGAATCACTTTGGGGTGATCATTGGACCTCGGGCGACCTGACCGGAAACCTCCATGTCATTTTCAAAAACGAGGTTAGTACCGATTACAGCGGCACGATGGATGTGAATGGGTATGCTGTAACAATGTCTTATGGATCATCGACGACAGTTCCAGAGCCTGGCACGGTGATCATGCTGGCGATCGGCCTGTTAGGGATTGCCGCATCGCTCAAGCGCAATACGCTCTAAAACAGGGCTTCTATTGGGTTCAAAGCCCCGCTTCGGCGGGGCTTTCGCGTTGGTAGGCAGCCAAGTGACCGTAGCAGAATTCTCACGCCTGACACTACCGACGGGACATCTCCCGCCACCCGTTACAACTCCATATCCTGAAAATCAACGTTCCTGCAGGCGCACCTGCGCTGCCTCGTTCGTTGGGCTGCTGCCGAAGTAGCGCTTGAACTCGCGGCTGAACTGCGACAGGCTGGAATAGCCGACCCGGGTCGCCGCCGTGCTGGCATTGTGGTCGCCCTGCAGCATCAGCGCCCGCGCCTTGTGCA
>CAZCJW010000047.1:0-1634 GCA_964499185.1 uncultured Propionivibrio sp.
GACGTTGGTGTGCTTGTTGGCGCGCACGACCATGGCCATGGCGTTCCAGCGGATGAAGTTGCGGATGCGGATTTCCATGCTCGCATCGCCTGGATAGGTCGGTTGGCGCTCGACCGGAATGGTATTGACGTATTCGGTGGTGGCGCTGTATGGGATGTCGATGCCTTCTTCACGCGCTTCGGCAATCAACTGTTCGATCAGGAAATGGGCGCGATCGGTCCCTTCGTTCTCGATGACGCCCGCCAGTGCTCCGAGCCATTCAAGTGTTTCCTGCGGATCTGAATCTTCGTTTGCAAGGGGGTGATGTTGTTCTGAGATTGATGCCATGACTTGCCTCCTGGTCAGCAGATGATTGGCTTGCAACGGATTCATTGTAGATGAATGGCGCAAGAGTGAAACGGTCTTGTTCGGGTTGTGGCTGTTCTGCGGGTGCGTTATTTTATTTCATTTATCGCAACGACGTTTCTCTATGTGAAAAATAGAAAACGAAGCGTCGGACATGGTCAAGGCCGAAAAAGTTCAATCGAACCTGTTATTTACAGCTTCCGGTTTCAGATAACGCAACACGGCATCCACAATCATTTCCCGTTGCGCGTTGGCATCGTCCTTGACCCACAAATCTTTCTCGAAAACTGCGAAAACGGTGTATCGGTTGGATACGCGCATGAAGCAGAAGGCATTGATGAAGAAATGCAAGTGAAAGGGATTCACCCCCGTGCGGAATACACCGTCGCGTTCCCCGCGTTCAAGCAGTTTGCTGACCGTCTCGATGGCGATGGCGTTGCGTTGCACCATCGACGGCCGGCCGGTGATATGGCGACCGCGTTCCATGTTCTCGACACACACCAGTCGCACGTAGTCGGGGTGCGCCGCATGGTGGTCGAAGGTGACTTCGACGAGCCGTTGCATGGCTTCCTTCGGCGGCAGGTCATCCAGGTGAAGCCCCTGTTCCTTGCTGCGCACCACGGCATAGGCCTCTTCCATCACCGCCGCATAGAGTTTTTCCTTGCTGCCGAAGTGGTAGTAGATCATCGGCTTTGTGGTTTTAGTACGCGCCGCAATGGCATCAACCCGTGCTCCAGTCAGACCGTGTTCCGCGAACTCGTGAATGGCGGCGGCAATGATGTCGCGCCGGGTTTCTTCACTGGCCTGTGATCTTTGCCGTGCAAGTGACGGTGTCTTGGTGGCGGCTGGTTCATCTTCGGACGGGAGAACGGCGTGAGGAACAAGGGAGGTGGTTCCTGAAAAGCCTGTTTGGTGCAGCGGGAGCGATGTCTCCCGCCGGGCCTCGGCAAACTCTTTCTCGATCTGGTTCAGCATGTCCTGAGCGACGCGGATGCCTTGCGCGAGATCCATGATTCCCGTCGAGCGCTCGATGATTTTTGCCCGATTTACGTAGCGTGGGTGTTGCCAGAGATCGCGGGGGATTTTCTTGAGGATCCCGATACGTCCATTTCGTCCAACGCGGATGTTCTTGGGAAGCGAGGACATTGGCGGGATACCTCCTGTCTGGTATGGATGAGGTATGGAATCACGACTCCTGACCCAGGTCAAGCCCTCGCGAAGCGTTTAATTCGACCGGCGAACCGCAAGGCCGGAATGCGCGGACGAGAGCATGGGCTTGTGTCTGTGTG
>CAZCJW010000047.1:1734-7783 GCA_964499185.1 uncultured Propionivibrio sp.
CGTGAATCTTCGTCAAAGAATGCAACAGGGGCCGGTCTTTGGTTTTGCCATCTTCACCGGTGCGTTGAGCGTGATCGAAACGGTGGGCAATTGGGGATACGACTTCGTCTATCTCGATGTCGAGCACACCTCGATCGGGGTCGGACCCGATCTCGAGAAGCAGATCATGGCCGCGCGACTGGCCAACATTTCCTCCGTGGTGCGTCTGACCGGCGACAACGAGGTCGAGATTCGCAAGGTGCTCGAAATGGGGGCGGAGGGGGTCGTGGTGCCGCATGTCCGGACAAAGGAGCAGGCCGAAGCGATCGTGCGTGCCGCCAAGTTTCCACCGCTAGGGCGCAGGGGGGCGGAATCCAACGTGCGTGCGGCCGCTTTCGGCGGCCCCGGTTTTAGCTGGCCGGAATACATCCGCAAGAGCAACGAGGAGAGCCTGGTCATTCCGATGGCCGAGGACTACGAGTTTGCCGACAATGTCGATGACATTCTGTCGGTCGATGGTATCGACGCCATCAATTTCGGCCCCATCGACTATTCCCTCTCAGCCAACCTGCCGATCGGTTACAAGATCGACCATCCGTCGCTCTTCGACGCCTACCGAAAAATCGAGTCGCGTGCCCGGGCCAGAGGCATCGGCATCATGTGCCCGGTGGTTCCCGCGACGCAGGAGAACGCGCGGGACATGATCGCCAAGGGCGTCAACATGCTGATCCTGGGTAACGACATGTACCACTTGCAGTCGGCCTTCAAGGGCATCATGGCCGAGTGCGTCGCGCCCATCCGGAATGGGTGATCTGCAATCCATCCGTTCCGGACCAGTTGTTTCAGGTTTTGACAACACAACCAAGGGAGGTCTGTTCATGCAATCCAAATTTACGAAGATTGTCGGTGCATCGATCGTTGGAATGGCGTTCTCGATGGCGGCTTCGGCCGCGGATTTCAACTTCAAGTTCGCCCACTCGCAACCGGAGACCAGCGTCCGGCACAAATCCATGCTGATGTTCAAGGAAAAGCTGGAAAAGGGCAGCAATGGCCGCGTCAAGGTCGAACTGTTCGCCAGCAGCTCGCTCGGCAATGAGGCCGAAGTGATGGACATGGTCAAGATGGGCAATGTGCAGGGAACGCGCGGTGGAGCCTTTGCCAAGGCCAACAAGAAGTTCCTCATCTACACTCTGCCATTCCTTTTCAATGATACGGGCGCCGTTCTGAAAGCCATGCGCAGTGATTTCGGCGCCGCGATCGGCAAGCATGCCGAAGCGAACGGCTATTACATTCCGGCAACGGGTGTGGCTGGAGGGTTCCGTCAGATTTCCAACAGCAAGCGGCCAATAAACACGCCTGACGACGTCAGCGGCTTGAAGATCCGCACCCCGCCGATCGAAACCATCGTCAAGACCATGCAGGCGCTCGGGGCCAATCCGCAGTCGATCCCCTACGGCGAAACCTACATGGCCCTGAAGATGGGCGTGGTCGACGGGCAGGAAAATCCACCCTCCAACATTGCCGAAATGAAGTTCTATGAGGCGCAGAAGTACCTGTCTCTGGTCGATTACCAGATTCATCCCGATCCGCTCATGGTTAACCTGAAGTGGTATCAGGCGTTGCCGGCCGACCTGAAGGGCGTCTTCGACAAGGCTGCGAAAGAAGCCATGGAATGGAGCGACACGAACTGGCTGGCTTCCGAGGCCAACTACATGGAGACGCTGAAGAAGAACATGGCGGTGAATGCCGTGTCACCGGAAAACCGCGCCAAGTTCGTGGCCAAGGTCAAGCCCGTATGGGAAGCCTATGTCAAGGACGGTACTTTTACCGAGGCGGAAATCCAGGCGGCCCTGGCGGCTGGAAAATAGGCTCCGGACATGCCGGCGGCGGACAGTGTTCTGTCGCCGGTTTTTTTCAATGCCAGAGAATTTAAGGGGAAAGCGGCTATGAGTCATTCTTCCGCCGCTCCGGAAAGCGCCAGCCCCGGGAAGGCGCAACGGCTCGAACAGGCCGTCGCCGAGTTGCTTGAGCGCTTGCTGACCGTTGTCTTCATGGCCATCTTCGTGCTGGTCGTCGTGCTCGTGGTGCTGCGCTACGTGTTCAACACCACCATCGTCGGCGGCAACGAGGCGACGGTAATGCTGTTCATCTACACCACGGCCCTGGGCTCTGCTGTCGAGGTGGCGCGCGGCAAGCACATCATCGTCGATACCTTCGTGAACTACCTGCCGGAGTGCGTGCGCTACTGGCTGGGCGTAATCAACCTGGGCATTGTCGGCGTCTTGCACGCCTTCCTGCTCAAGTTCAGCTTTGATTGGGTTGGCGCCGTCGGCGGAAGTGAACATCCGGTGTTGCATGTGCCGGAAGGCATCGTACAGATCGCCATGCCGATCGGCTGTGCGCTGACCGTGCTGTTCTGCCTGACGCGGATTGTTATTGCCGTGGCAAAGCGACCTGTGGTCGCCGAATGAGGTGATCCATGCTCCTGCTTGTCTGCAGTCTTGCTCTTTTCATGGTGATGGGGATTCCCATCGCCTTTTCCATGGGCGCCTCCGGGCTGCTTTATTTTCTCGTGCACCAGCCGACCCTGGTCAGCGTGTTGCCCGCCCGTGTATTCGCGGGGATGGATTCGTCGGTAATGATCTCGTTGCCGCTGTTCATCATCATGGGGCATTTGATGAACCACGGCGGCTTGACCAGCCGGCTGATCGACTTTTGCATGCTCTTCGTCGGGCGTCTGCGCGGCGGCCTGGGCATGGTCAGCGTGCTGGCCAGCATGATCTTCGGAGGAATCTCGGGGTCTTCGGTTTCCGATGCCGCCTCCATCGGCCAGGTCATGATCCCGGCGATGCAAAGGAAAGGCTACCCGATCCGCATGAGCGCCGGCCTGATTGCCGCGTCGTCGACCATGGGCATGATCATCCCGCCGAGCATCCCGATGGTCATCTATGCGTTCGCTGCGTCCGAGTCGGTCGGCAAGCTCTTTCTGGGCAGTCTGATTGCCGGCGTGCTGGTCGGCGTGTTCATGATGACGATTACCTTGTTCCTGGCACACAAGAACCACTATCCGCGCGAGGAAGTTGACTTTTCATGGAAGGAAATCCGCCGTTGCGCGGGTGAGGGCATCCCTGCGCTGATCATGCCGCTGATCGTCGTCGGATCGGTGGTAACTGGCATCACCACCGCCACCGAGTCGGCCGCGGCAGGAACGGTCTACGCCTTGCTGGTCGGCATGTTCTATTACAAGGGGATTGCCTGGCGCGACCTGCCGGGGTTGTTCAAGGAAGCCATCCTGAGCAGCGCCAACGTGATGATCATCATCGCTTTCTCCGGCGTGTTTACGTGGATTCTGGCGCTCGAGCACGTTACCGAAGCGGTGGGCCTGCTGTTCGCCCGGATGCAGTTTTCCCCCGTCACGGCCCTGCTGGCGGTCGACGTGATCATCCTGGCGATCGGTTTTTTCGTTGATGTCAGTCCGGCCATCCTGCTACTCACCCCAGTGTTCTTGCCGGCGTTGAAGATGCTCGGCGTTTCGCCGATACAGTTTGGTGCCGTGCTGATCACCGGCCTGGCCGTTGGCCTGGTAACACCGCCGGTGGGCATGTGCCTGAACGTCTGCTCATCGATTTCCGGGCAGAGCATCATCAACATCTTTCGTGGCGCCGCGCCTTTCCTGATCGCTAACGTGCTGGTACTGCTGCTGATCACAGTCTTCCCCGCCCTCAGTACATGGTTGCCGACAGTGCTGATGGGCGGGTGATTCCGTTGGTGTCCGGAATCGGTAAAAATCTAATGCATTCAGACAAATAGGTTAATCAGTATGCCATATTAGTGGCATAAGACAATTTTATTTTGTAAAACCTGTTGATTTTTATAGGGTCGCTCTATATATTAGAAATGTCTTATATGTGGAGCGAGCCATGAATGAATCCGTAAAAATCGTCTGTCCTCACTGCCATGCAGGAAATCGTGTCGACCCTGATCGCTTGCACGATAGCCCGGTCTGCGGCCGCTGCAAGCAACCGCTGCTGGATGGCCTGCCACTCGAACTGACGGCCGAATCCTTCGATCGGCATATCAACGATTCCGATCTCCCGGTGCTGGTCGATTTCTGGGCGCCATGGTGCGCACCCTGCCGAATGATGACTCCCGTCATTGCGGCCGCGGCAAAGACACTGCAATCCTCAATGCGCGTAGCCAAGCTCGACACCGAGGCGGAGCATGGAATCGCCGCCCGTTACGGCATTCGCAGCATTCCCACGCTGATGGTTTTCCATCGCGGACGAATGGTGCGGCAGCGCTCCGGAGCAACGGATCTGAAGACCCTTGTCGATTGGGCCGCATCGCCGGTTGAGTAACGTGAGGCAACGACAGCTCCGAGTATGCGGCCTTGCAGTTCAACAAATTATGGCTTTACGCAGTTGTTCGTTTTATTACCCAAGGAGTGAAAACATGGAAAACACCCAACAAAGCAGTTTCCCGCGTCTTAACGAACCGGCTCCGGCCTTTTGTGCGCGTACCACGCATGGAGAGAAGAAACTGGAGGATTATCGCGGCAAATGGCTGATCCTCTTTTCCCATCCGGCTGATTTCACACCGGTCTGCACGACCGAATTCATGGCCTTTGCCAAGGCGGCTCCGACATTCAAGGCAATGGGCTGCGAGTTGCTCGGATTGTCCATCGACAGCCTTTTTTCGCACCTCGCCTGGACGCGCAACATCAAGGAAAAATTCGGCGTCGAGATTCCGTTCCCGATCATCGAGGATATCAAGATGGATGTGGCGAGCGCCTACGGGATGGTACATCCGGGGGCGGCCGACACCCAGGCGGTGCGTGCCACGTTCTTTATCGACCCCAACGGCATTCTGCGCGCCATGGTGTATTACCCGATGAGCAACGGACGCAGCATCAACGAATTTGTCCGCCTGTTGCAGGCATTGCAGACATCCGACGGCAATGGCGTGGCGACGCCGGAAAACTGGTGCCCGGGCCAGCCGGTCATCGTGCCACCCCCCAAGACAGCCGAGGCCGCCGATAAGCGTGCATCGGAAGGCTTCGATACGGTTGACTGGTATTTCTCCACCAAATCCCTGTAAAGACGTTCTACCGGCAACCGGTTCGCGCTTCGTGGCACCGCCTTCCGGTTGCCTCTCCATAAGAGTGCTTTCGATGAAAACTGAACTACGGATCGATGTGGCCATCATTGGCGCGGGTACAGCCGGGCTTTATGCCCTGCGCGAAGTGCGCAAGGCCGGCTGTTCATTCGCGCTGATCGACCACGGCCCGCTGGGGACGACCTGCGCGCGCGTCGGATGCATGCCGTCCAAGGTGGCGTTGCATGCCGGGCATTTATGGAGCTTGCGTGGCGAACTTGCCGCCATTGGCGTTTCCGGTACGGATGCCCTGGTTATCGATACACGCAAGACCTGGGCCGCATTGCGCAAGCAACGCGATGGTTTCGGCAAGGGCGGGGCTTCAAAAGCGCGTGAAGCGGCCGGCGAATTTCTCTTGACGGGTACGGCCCGATTTTTGGAGCCGACGGTGCTCGAGGTGCTCGGCGAAGACGGAAAGCAGTTGGTACATGCGAAAGCCGTGATCATTGCGGTTGGTTCGCGGCCGTTCGTGCCCACGTGGCTTATGCCATTGGGCGAGCGCGTGCTGACCACCGACAGCCTGTTCGATCTGGATGAGCTTCCGGGATCGATTGGTATTCTGGGCCTGGGGGCTATCGGTCTGGAAATGGGGTTGGCGCTCTCCCGTCTGGGCGTGCACGTCACCGGGGCCGATGTCGCGTCGACCATCGCCGGCATCAGCGACCCGGTGCTTGCCGAGCGGGCCGTGGCGCGTTTTGGCGAAGAGCTATCAATGTGGCTCGGAACTGCTGCTACGGTTGAATCAAGGGCCAATGGCCTACTGCTGCGCTCGAGCGAAAAGGAACAGGCCGTCGATCGGGTGCTGGCGTCGATGGGACGGATTCCCAATACCGATCAGCTCAATCTTTCGACTGCCGGATTCCCGCTCGATGCGCGCGGCGTTCCGCTCTTCGATCCAGCCACCATGCAGGTTGGC
>CAZCJW010000047.1:7883-11110 GCA_964499185.1 uncultured Propionivibrio sp.
GAAGAAATGCTGCAAACCGCCTTGCAGGACATTGTCGGCCAGTTGCCAGCAAAGGGAAACCTGCCGTCGGGGCTGGTCCCGGAGTCCGCGTGATCGGAACCGTATCAGGAAAAACAGTTGCAAAAAGGAAAGCGATGAGTAACCAGAACGAACAACACACTGAATCGCGGCTGGCGCATCTCCCCGTGTCGATATTTTCAACAGTCATGGGCATGGCAGGCCTGGCCATCGCCTGGCAAAAAGCGCACGTTGCCCTGGGCGCTCCTGCGATTGTCTGGCAAACGATTGCGGGGGCTTCCAGCGTGCTGTTCGCGGCATTGCTGGTGGCGTATCTGCTCAAGATCGCCCGTTTTTCCCGCGAAGTAACCGCTGAGTGGAAACATCCGGTGCGGGTCAATTTCTTCCCCACCATCTCCATCAGCCTGCTGCTGCTTGGAATCGTCTGGCTTGAGTCGGCGCCTTCCCTGTCGTTTGCACTGTGGTTGATGGGAGCGCTGGTTCACCTCGCCTTCACCTTCGCTATCCTCAGCAGCTGGATGCACCACACGCATTACGATATCAAGCATGCCAATCCGGCCTGGTTCATTCCGGTGGTGGGCAACCTCTTCGTACCTATTTGCGGCGTGCAGTTCGTTTCGCCTGAAATTGCATGGTTCTTTTTCAGCATCGGGGTGATTTTCTGGATCGTGTTGATGACCATCGTGCTGTATCGGATCTTCTTTCACGACCCGATTCCTCCGCGGCTGCTGCCGACGCTCTTTATCCTGCTGGCGCCGCCGGCTGTTGGATTCATTGCCTACGGTGCGCTGTCGCCTGAGCTGGATGCGTTTGCCCGTGTGCTGTACTACACCGCATTGTTCCTGACGCTCCAGCTTGGGGGTAGTGTCATGCGCTTTGTCGAAGGCGGGTTCTTCCTCTCCTCGTGGGCGTATTCCTTCCCGCTGGCAGCGATGACCATTGCGACATTCGCCATGGCCAAGCGCAGTGGGCTGGATTTTTTCCTCGGGCTCGCCGTGGCGCTACTCGGGATTGTCAGCCTGGTGGTTGTCGTTTTGCTGCGCAAGACGCTGAATGCCGCAGGAAGAAGGGCGATCTGCGTTCCGGAATGACGGTTTTCTCCTATATGCTTGCGCCAATGGAGAAAGCGAAGTGTGCCGATAGTCTTCGGGCCGCAGCGACTTGATGTGCCGGCCCTCGTCCCTCAGGAGAAAGTCATGGAAAACGTAGTCGTCGTTGGAGCGAGCAAGAACGAGGAGCGTTACTCGAACAAGGCCATGAGGATGCTCATGGAGTACGGTCACAACCCCATCCCGGTGGCGCCGGCGGTGGATACGATTCTCGACAGGAAGGTGTTTGCGACACCCGCCGACGTTACGGGGCCGGTCGATACGGTCACGATGTACGTCGGGCCGGCACGCCAGGTCGACATGATCGACGGCATCATTGGGCTCCGTCCGAAGCGTGTCATTTTCAATCCGGGAACGGAAAATCCCTCGGAATACCCGCGCTTCAAGGTTGCCGGGATCGAGGTCATCGAGGCGTGCACGCTGGTCATGCTGAGAACGAACCAGTTCTGACGACCTCCGGCTGTCATAAAGAAGGGCTCCGGATGCCTCGCGAACCGGAGCCCTTGTGTTTTCTGCACGACCAGGTCGGCCCGGTACAACGGGGCGACCTCAGGCGTGGTTGCGTTTGGGCTAAGCCGTGGGCATCTTTGCCGGTGAGCGCGGATCGACGTTGGCTTTCAGGCCGCCGCTGAAGCTGGTGACGTCGAAGCCGTTTTGCGTCAGCACGCGGGCAGCGAAGTAGCTCATCTTGCCGAAGGCGCAGAGCGTGACGACCGGGCGGGCCGGATCGAGTTTGCCGATGTTGGCGCGCAATGTCGGGAAGGGAATGTTGATCACCTTGCCGGGAGCGGGGAAGGCGTCGGCCAGCGGCTTCGGCCGCACGTCGACGATCTGCACCTGTTCGCCGGCGGGGAGCGATGTGGTGTGTTTGACCAGGCCGTCGCGGCGGTTGCAGGCGGCAAATCCGGCCAGGTTGATGGCATCCTTGGCGGCACCGAACGGCGGTGCGTAGGCCAGTTCCAGATGGCACAGATCTTCGACCGTCATGCCAGCCAGGATGGCAGTGGCCATTACGTCGAGCCGCTTGTCGATGCCCTCGAATCCGCTGGCTTGTGCGCCGAGCACGCGGCCGCTTTCAGGTTCCCAGAGTACTTTCAGCGACAGGGGCTTGGCGCCCGGATAGTAGGTAGCGTGCTGATGGTCGTTGACCGTGACTGTTTCATACGCATGGCCGGCGGCCTGCAGGCGCTTCTCGCTCCATCCGGTGATGCCGGCAGCGACGTCGAATACCCGTACGATGGCGGTCCCGAGCGAGCCGGGGTAAGGGCGGGCTTTTTCGCCGAGGAAGACATGGTCAGCCGCGGCACGGCCCTGGCGGTTGGCCGGTCCCCCCATCGGCACTACCACCTTGCCGTCCAGAACGCGGTCAGCCGTTTCGACGGCGTCGCCGGCGGCGTAGATACAGGGGTCGGAGGTGCGCTGGAACGGATCGACGACGATATGGCCGCGTGGACCCAATTGCAATCCGGCGGCGGCCGCGAGGTCGGTATCCGGCTTGACGCCGATCGACAGGATGACCATGTCGGCGTCGAGCACTTTCCCCGAGTTGAGGTGGCAGCGAACGAAGTCCTCGCCGGACTCGAAACGGGCCACGCCATCGCCGAGCGTCACGCCAATATCATGGTGGCGCAATTCGCTCTCGAGCAGGGCGGTCATAGGCGCGTCAAGTTGCGGGAACACCTGCTGCTGGAGTTCGACCAGTTGCACGGACAGCCCCTTGCGATGCAGTTGCTCGGTCATTTCCAGTCCGATGAAGCCGGCGCCGATGACCACGGCGCGCATGCCGTTTTCCGTGGCCGCCGCAATGCGGTCCATGTCCTGCAGGTTGCGCAACGTCAGGATGCGCGGATCGTTGATACCGGGAATGGACGGACGCAAGGGGGAAGCGCCGGGGGCCAGCATCAGCGTATCGTACGATTGCCATTCGCTGGCCCCGGTGTCAACGTGGCGGATTTCCACGCGCTTGTTGGCGCGGTCGATGCGTACCGCTTCACAACCCGTGCGCACGTCCAGATTGAGCATGGCCTGCAGTGTTGCCGGGGTCTGCACGGCGAGCGCGTCACGCGCCGCGATCTCGCCGCCAACGTAGTACGGCAGGCC
>CAZCJW010000047.1:11210-15805 GCA_964499185.1 uncultured Propionivibrio sp.
GCCTCGGCGCGCGCCAGGATGCGGCCGGAGGAAACCAGTTGGGCATCGAGCGAGTACATGCGGTGGCGTCGGTCCGACAGCGTAGCGCGAACCTCGATCTGGCCGGAGCATGGTACCGGTGCGAGAAAGCGAACTTTCAGCGAAGCGGTCATGGCGTGTACTTCGTGGTGGAACAGGCAATGCGTCATGGCGGCATCAAGCAGGGTGCTGACCATGCCGCCATGCATGACTCCGGCGTATCCTTGCCATGCCCCATCGACGTCGATGGTTGCGACCACGGAACCGAGTCCGTCAGGAATGAAGCGGAGACCGAGTGACCGCCCCCCGCCGCAAACCATGCAGTCGGCGTGGCTTGCGGGGGGCGTGATGGGGATGGCATCGTCCTGATCAAGAGGGTCATCGGGGGTGATGAAAATGTTCTTCAAATGCATTCCTGCTATTTGCCGAACTGGCGCTTCAGTTCGTCAATCTGTCGTTGCAGGTTTTCGATCAGGGCCTCGAAACGGCTGACGCGAGGGGCGTTTGCCGTCACGCCTTGTTCCGCAATGCCAAGACAGTTGCGGCGAAAAAAGTCCGGATCGCGTAGGAACGCTTGTCCTTGTCCTAGTCCTTGACCCTGTCCTAGTCCTGCTCCCCGTCCCTGTCCTTTACCGAAGCCGATCGAACGACGGCCAGACCTCATGCCTTGGCCTTGACCTTGAATGTTGCCGAAACCTCGTCCTTGCCCTGTTCCAGGGTTTCCGTTATTGAAACGTGGCATGTTTTTTCTCCTAAAAAATGGATGATGTGCCATACAAACCGCAACGGCGTGAACGTCGCCGGTTGCCATTGCCGCCCCGTTTTATCCCAGGCATGGCGAAGCGATTCAGACCGGCGGCGCCTTCCTGCCCGAACGTTTGCGCAATCTCACGCACGTCTCCGGCGAGGAATGCATGAACTTCAACACCAAGCATTTCCAGTTGATGTTGCCAACGGCGGGATATCGCACCGCAGAGCAGAACCGCCACTCCGGCCGCAAGCAATTGCTGGCATTTGTCGCCAACAGGCGCGTGCCTGAATTCCCGGGTGGTCATGGCGCCGTCGGATTCTCCGGAATCGAACAACACGAAGGTCTCGGCGGCCTCGAAAAGCGGTGCGACCCGGTGTCGGCAAAGAGGGATGGCGATTTTCATGATCGTGTCAGTGAGTGTGGCAGTTCTTCCTGAGCAACTCGCGTGCCTGATTCGCTTTTTTTCTGAAAGTGGAGTAAAAACAACAGGTTGATAGATCGTTTCAAAAGCACGCGGCTTTCGAGACAATGCAGTAATGCAATACAAGGCACATGAGGACTGCGGAACTGCACTGTGCAGCGAGGACGCCGGTGCCCGGTTGCCAGAGGGGATTGAATCCGTGTTAGCATATGCCAGAAAGTATTTGAAGGAGTCGGGCAATGGCGTTGAGTTTTACCAAGCGTGCCGCCGAAGAGGTGTGCAACTACCTTGAGGCGCGCGGCGGTGGGCTGGGAATACGTGTCATGGTGGAGTCTTCGGAATGCTCGGGTATGGCGTACAAACTGGTGTTTGTTGATGAACCCAAGGAAGAAGACGAGATTTTCGAGAGCAACGGCGCCAGGATCTACGTCGATCCCAAGTCGTTGGCCTGGCTCGAAGGAACGGTGATCGATTTCGTGCAGGTGGGCGACGACAGTGGGTTTTCCTTCAGCAACCCGAATGTGAGCAGCCAGTGTGGTTGCGGTGAGAGCTTTTATGTCTGAACCGGCGCCGGTTCGCGCATTCTGGCGGATACGGTTGGTTGATAAAATGCCCGAAGATTTTTCAAGAAACGAGGGGGCAGCATCATGATCGTTGAACTGGCACTTAATTCCGAGCGCAAGGCCGCGCGGGCGTTGATCGAGGCGAGCGGCCTGGCCTTTGAGGAAGGCGTGGATGTCATGTATGGCATCTACGAGAACGAACAGCTTGTGGCAACCGGCTCGCGCGCCGGCAATATCCTGAAAATGCTGGCGGTGGCGCCGGAGCATCAGGGTGGCTCGGTGCTGGGAGAACTGGTTACCGAGCTCGTGATGAGCGGCCAGCGCGCCGGGCACGAATCGCTCTTCGTGTATACCAAGCCGGAGTTTGTCTTTTCGTTTCAGGCGCTGAATTTCACCTTGCTCGCCGCCCAGGAAAAAGTGGCCTTGCTCGAATATGGAAAAGGGCTGTCCAAGTGGCTGGATTCGAAAAAAGACCTGGTTCGTCCGGGGCTGAATGGCGCGGTGGTGGTGAATTGCAATCCGTTTACCAACGGCCACCTCTACCTGATCGAGAGTGCGGCACAGCGGGTGGATAATCTGTACGTATTTGTCGTCAAGGAAGACCGCTCGGTGTTTTCCTTCGACGTCCGCTACCGTCTGGTCGAACAAGGTGTGCGTCATCTGCCCAATGTCATCCAGCTCGATACCTCGCGCTACATCGTCAGCGGAGCGACGTTCCCGACCTACTTCCTGAAGAAGGACGACCCCGTTGCACGCATCCAGATGGAACTTGACGTCACCCTGTTCGCGTCGAAAATTGCGCCGTTCTTCGGCATCACACGGCGTTTCGTTGGCACCGAACCGAACTGTCCGCTGACCGGCGGCTACAACATGGCCATGCAGCGAATCCTGCCGGCACACGGCATCGAACTCGAAATCATCGAACGCAAACAGGCGGAGACCGGCGTGATCAGCGCCTCCAAGGTGCGGGAGTTGCTCGGCAAGGGCGATTTTGCGGGCCTGGCCGAGTACGTGCCGCCGACGACACGGGCCTACCTGGAGAGCGACGAGGCGGAGGCCATCCGCGAGCGCCTGCAGAACGACTTCAAGAGCAAATCGCTGAGCGGTTGCTGAAAGGCTTCATTGCCGTTGGTCGGGCTGTCGGTCGTCGAGCAGCTTCCACGCCCTGATCTTGCGATACAGCGTGGTCGGATGCATGCCGAGCTGGGCGGCTGTCTGTTGCCGGTTGTAACCGTTCTGTTGCAGCGCCTTGAGAATGGCTTCGGATTCAGCCTGCCGGCGCACGTGGGCGGCCAGGGTGTTGATAGCCGGGCGGGGCGCGAGCGCCGTGTGCCATTCCCGGGGCAAGTGCTCAAGCCCTATCCACGAGCCCTGGCAGAGCACGGCAGCGCGTTCAATGACGTTTTCCAGTTGCCGGATATTGCCCGGCCAGTCCTGGCGCTGCAGGATGTTCATGGCCTCCGGTGTAAATCCGCTGATAGTGCGTTCCATCCTGAGGTTGGTGCGTGACAACAGTTCCCTGGCCAGTGCCGGGATGTCCTCCCGGCGTTCGCGCAGCGGCGGGATGTCCAGTCGCATGACGACCAGCCGGTAATACAGGTCTTCGCGAAACTTTCCCTCCTGCACCAACTCCAGTAGATCGCGATGGCTGGCGGCAATGATGCGCGCCTGCATCTTTTCTGCCTGCGTGCTGCCCAGTGGTTCGAATTCGCGCTCCTGCAGCACGCGCAACAGGCGAATCTGCATGGCCTGGCTGATCTCTCCGATCTCGTCGAGGAACAGCGTGCCATCCCGAACCCGTGCAAAGCGCCCCGGTCTGTCGCGATCGGCCCCGGTAAATGCGCCTCTCTTGACCCCGAACAGTTCCGATTCGAGCAGGTGTTCGGGCATTGCACCGCAGTTGATGGCCACGAACGGTTTGTTTGCGCGCGGCCCATGTTCGTGGATGGCGCGGGCGACAACTTCTTTTCCGGTGCCCGTTTCGCCGCAGATCAGCACGGAGGTCGGGTTTGCCGCCAGCACGGGGATCAGATCGAGTACCTGTTGCATCGCCGGGTTCTGGCTCGTGGGACGCGACGACTTGCGGCGCAGCGCATTCTTCAGTGCCTCCAGTTCAGAGAGGTCGCGAAACGTCTCGACACCCCCGAGCGTGGCGCCCTGTTCATCCGCCAGGACGGCGGCGGACACGCTGATCGGTACGCGCTCGCCATCGATGTCGACAAAATAGCAGCGCCGGTCCGTGACCGACGAGTTCTCCGCCAGCGCCTGGCGGATCGGGCAACGGCTTTCGCACAGCGTGGAGTGCAGGACGTCCGAGCACATTTGGCCGATCGCGTCCTCGCGCGCTATACCGGTAATCTCTTCGGCGGAGCGGTTGAAGGAGGTGATTCTCCAGCCCTGATCAACCGTAAACACGCCTTCCGAAAGACTGTCCAGGATGACCTGGCTCAATCCTGACTCGGGCATCTCACTCATTGGCCCTGACCAGGGTTGCTTCCGCCTCGACCACGCCACCCTTCGGCAGGCCGGCGACCTGCACGGCAGCCCGCGCCGGATACGGTTCGCTGAAATACTCGCCCATGATCTGATTGAAGCGCGCGAAATCGCCCATGTCGGTCAGGAAGACACCGAGCCGGACGATGTTTGCCAGGTCGCCGCCGGCCGCTTGGCAAACCGCGCGCAGATTGCGAAAAACCTGATGCGCCTGGGCATCGAAGCCCTCGAGCAGGTTGCCGCTGGCCGGGTCGATGCCCAGTTGGCCGGACAGGAAGACCAGATTGCCGGCCTGGATCGCCTGCGAATACGTGCCGACGGCCTGCGGTGCGCTTTTGGTATGGATGAC
>CAZCJW010000048.1:0-15725 GCA_964499185.1 uncultured Propionivibrio sp.
CAATCGTCCCAACGTTTACGTGCGGCTTCGTACGTTCAAATTTTGCCTTAGCCATTTAGATTATCCTCGAAAAAGAAAATCACTTCTTGTTGATCACGGCTTCGGCGACATTTTTCGGCGCCTCTGCATAGTGCTTGAATTCCATGGAGTAAGTCGCACGCCCTTGCGACAACGAGCGGACAGTCGTCGAATAGCCGAACATTTCAGCCAGCGGCACCTCGGCCTTAATCGCCTTGATTCCGCCCGGGAGGTCGTCCATACCCTGCAACATACCGCGACGACCGGAAAGGTCGCCCATGATGTTGCCCATGTACTCTTCTGGCGTCTCAACCTCGACCGACATCATCGGCTCAAGCAATGTCGGGGTTGCCTTTTTCATACCCTCCTTGAAGGCCATTGAGGCCGCCATGCGGAAGGCGTTTTCATTCGAGTCAACGTCATGGTACGAACCGTCGAACAGCGTGAACTTGATATCCACCACCGGGAAGCCTGCCAAAACACCACTCTTGATCGCGTCCTGCAACCCTTTGTCGACAGCAGGGATGTATTCACGCGGCACCGTACCGCCCTTGATGGCGTCGACGAACTCGTAACCTTTACCAGCCTCATTAGGCTCAATCTTGAGCCAGACATGGCCGAACTGACCGCGACCGCCGGACTGCTTAACGAACTTACCTTCCTGTTCGACCAGCTTTTTGATGCACTCGCGATAGGCCACCTGCGGCGCGCCGATGTTGGCCTCCACCCCGAATTCGCGCTTCATGCGGTCGACGATGATTTCCAGGTGCAGTTCGCCCATGCCTGAAATGATGGTCTGCCCGGACTCTTCGTCCGAACGCACCCGGAAAGACGGATCTTCCTGCGCGAGACGCCCAAGGGCGATACCCATTTTTTCCTGGTCGGCCTTGGTCTTCGGCTCGACGGCGATATGGATGACCGGATCCGGGAACTCCATGCGCTCGAGCGTAATTTCCGATGCCGGATCGCAGAGTGTATCCCCGGTCGTCACTTCCTTGAGGCCGACGCAAGCAGCAATGTCGCCCGCCAGAACTTCTTTGATTTCTTCGCGGTTGTTGGCGTGCATCTGCAGCACGCGGCCAATCCGCTCCTTCTTGCCCTTGACCGGGTTGTAGACGGTATCGCCTGACTTCAGCACCCCGGAGTAAACTCGGATAAAGGTCAACTGTCCGACGTAGGGGTCGGTCATCAGCTTGAACGCCAGCGCTGAGAATTTAGCATCGTCGGAGGCGTCGCGCGTCGCTTGATTGCCACGCTCGTCTTCACCCGCAACCGGCGGAATGTCGATCGGCGAAGGCAGCAGGTCGATGACGGCGTCGAGCATGCGCTGAACACCCTTGTTCTTGAACGCGGTACCGCAAAGCATCGGCTGGATTTCACAACCGATGGTGCGCGCACGCAGCCCCTGAATAATCTGTTCTTCGCTCAGATCACCAGCCTCGAGATACGCATTCATCAACTCTTCGGACGATTCAGCCGCAGACTCGACCATCTTGCCGCGCCACTCATCGGCTGTCGCCTGAAGATCGGCAGGAATGTCGCGATAGTCGAACTTCATCCCCTGCGACGCTTCGTCCCAGTAGATGGCCTTCATCTTGATCAGGTCAACCACACCTTCGAACCCCTCTTCGCGCCCGATCGGTATCACGATCGGCACCGGGCTCGCCTTCAGACGCGTCTGCATCTGGTCAACGACCTTGAAGAAATCAGCCCCCTGACGGTCCATCTTGTTCACGAACGCCAAACGCGGCACCTTGTACTTGTTCGCCTGACGCCAGACAGTTTCGGACTGCGGCTGCACTCCACCGACGGCGCAATAGACCATGCAGGCGCCGTCAAGCACCCGCATCGAGCGCTCAACCTCGATGGTAAAGTCAACGTGACCCGGGGTATCGATGATATTAATCCGGTGCTCGGGGTACTGGCTGGCCATCCCCTTCCAGAAACAGGTCGTCGCAGCGGAGGTAATAGTGATCCCCCGCTCCTGCTCCTGCTCCATCCAGTCCATCGTCGCGGCGCCGTCATGAACTTCGCCGATCTTGTGATTGACACCGGTGTAATAAAGAATCCGCTCGGTCGTCGTTGTCTTGCCGGCGTCGATGTGTGCGCTGATACCGATGTTGCGGTAGCGGCCAATGGGAGTTTTGCGTGCCACAGTAAAAACCTTTACTAATAAAGAACAAGCGACAGGAGACTACGCCCCGACGGTTAAACTTTTCTTAAAAACGGAAATGCGCAAATGCCTTATTGGCATCGGCCATGCGGTGGACTTCATCACGCTTCTTCACAGCGCCGCCACGATTCTCAGCAGCTTCCAGCATCTCGGCCGCGAGACGCTGATCCATGGACTTTTCCGAACGCTTGCGCGCCGATTCGCGCAGCCAGCGCATGGCCAGCGCCATACGGCGATTCGGACGAACCTCGACCGGCACTTGATAGTTAGCCCCGCCGACACGGCGGCTCTTGACTTCGACCAAGGGCTTTACGTTATTCATCGCCAGACCAAAAACCTCGAGCGGATCCTTGCCGCCCTTGGTGGTAATGATGTCGAATGCACCATAGACAATACGCTCGGCAACCGACTTCTTGCCGCTCATCATAATGGTGTTGACGAACTTGGAAACTTCGACGCTGCCAAATTTTGGGTCCGGCAGAATATCGCGCTTGGGTACTTCACGACGACGTGGCATAACAACCTCTCTTAACTCAATTCAGTTGAAGGCGGCACAACACGCACCCCCTCTCGACCGCCCACTCGGACAGCCACTTACTAAGCGGCGATTAAGCCGCTTTCGGACGCTTAGTGCCGTATTTCGAACGACCTTGCTTACGATCCTTCACACCTTGCGTATCCAAGGACCCACGCACGGTATGGTAACGAACACCCGGCAAGTCTTTGACACGACCACCACGAATCAAGACCACCGAGTGTTCTTGCAGGTTGTGACCTTCACCACCAATGTAGGAGATAACCTCGAAGCTGTTCGTCAAACGAACCTTGCAAACCTTACGCAACGCAGAGTTTGGCTTCTTCGGAGTCGTGGTATAAACCCGGGTGCAAACGCCGCGCTTTTGCGGACAATTCTCCAGCGCCGGCACCTTGCTCTTCGTCTTCACGGCCTCGCGCGGCTTACGCACGAGCTGGTTAATGGTTGGCATATTTCTATCCTATATTCAGCGACCGCCGCCCTTATGGCTTACGTCCGCAAAAAAACCAAGGCGGACACTTGGCCGCCTTAGCGATTTTTTTATAACTAGCCAAGACAATGATTAGCCTTGGCCGACAAAGACCGGGGATTCTATGTCCTATCCAACCCCAAGTCAACCAGCTGCCGAGGCGTCTGGTTCATTCTCGACGACCGGCACAGTCTCTTCGACCAATGCCTCGCCTGACGCCATATCGATGCCGGCCGCATTGTTCTTGCGCATCCGGTGATAGGCCAAGCCAGTACCCGCCGGGATAAGACGGCCGACAATGACGTTTTCTTTGAGACCCCGCAGTTCATCTCGTTTGCCCATAATCGCGGCTTCCGTGAGAACGCGAGTGGTCTCCTGGAAGGAAGCGGCGGAAATGAACGAATCGGTCGACAACGACGCCTTGGTAATACCAAGCAGAACGGGTTCGTAGGTCGCCGGTAACTTGCCCTCGGCGATCACACGATCGTTCTCGTCAAGCAGATGCGCCTTCTCGACCTGCTCGCCGCGGATGAACTTGGTATCACCCGAATCAACGACCAGAACACGACGTAGCATCTGGCGAACGATGACCTCGATATGCTTGTCGTTGATCTTCACGCCCTGCAGACGATAAACGTCCTGGACTTCGTCTGTGATGTAGACAGCCAGCGCCTCGACGCCTTGCAGACGCAGAATGTCATGCGGATCCGGAGCACCGTCGACAATCAGTTCGCCCTTGTTCACCACCTGCCCGTCGTGAACCAGTACGTGCTTGTCCTTCGGAATCAGGTACTCGTGAGTCACGCCCTCTAGGTCGGTAATAACCAAGCGCTGCTTGCCCTTCGTGTCCTTTCCGAACGAGATGGTTCCGGTGAACTCCGCCAACATGCCGGCGTCTTTCGGCGTCCGCGCTTCGAACAACTCGGCAACGCGCGGCAGGCCGCCCGTAATGTCGCGCGTCTTGGCCGACTCCTGCGGCAGACGAGCCAGCACATCTCCGACCGAAATCTGCTGCCCGTCAAGAACGGTGATGATGGCGCCGACCTGGAAGGTAATCGTCACGGCATGATCGCTACCGTGCATCCGGACTTCTTCACCGTTCGCGTCGTAGAGTTTGACCTGAGGACGCAAACCCTTCGTCTGCGCTTTGCCACCGCGCTTCGGATCGATGACGACCAGCGTCGACAAACCGGTGACTTCGTCGATCTGCTTGGCGACCGTAACGCCTTCCTCGACGTTTTCGAATTTCACTTGGCCGGAGTACTCGGCAATGATCGGACGCGTATGCGGATCCCAAGTCGCCAGCTTGGCGCCGGCCTTGACCTGCTGGCCATCGGAAACCTGCAGAGTGGCACCGTAGGGCACCTTGTGCTTCTCGCGCTCGCGTCCATTGTCATCAGTAATGACAACCTCGCCGGAACGGGTAATGACGATTTTTTCGCCCTTGGCGCTGGTCACATAGCGCATCGACGCAGTAAAGCGCACAACACCGGCGCTTTTGGTTTCGACGTGGCTAGCGACCGCAGCCCGCGATGCTGCACCACCAACGTGGAAGGTCCGCATCGTCAGCTGCGTTCCCGGTTCGCCGATCGACTGCGCGGCGATAACACCGACAGCTTCGCCGACATTGACTGGGGTACCGCGGCCAAGATCACGGCCGTAGCACTTGGCGCACAGACCATAGCGAGTATCGCAAGTCAGAGGCGTACGCACCTTGACCTCGTCGATGCCCAACTTGTCGACCAGATCGCAAAGATCTTCATTGATCAGCGTACCCGCTTCGATCACCGTCTCGTCGGTCTCCGGGTCAACAACATCGCCAATGGTGACGCGGCCCAGAATGCGCTCGCGCAAGGGCTCGATGACTTCTCCGCCCTCGATCAGCGCTTTCATGGTCACGCCGTTCTCGGTGCCGCAATCGTCTTCGATCACCACTAGATCCTGGGTCACGTCGACCAATCGCCGAGTCAAATAACCCGAATTAGCTGTCTTCAGCGCTGTATCGGCCAGCCCCTTACGGGCACCGTGCGTCGAGATAAAGTACTGGAGAACGTTCAAACCTTCGCGGAAGTTCGTGGTAATCGGCGTTTCAATAATCGAGCCGTCCGGCTTGGCCATCAGGCCGCGCATACCTGCCAACTGGCGAATCTGAGCAGCGGAACCCCGAGCGCCAGAATCGGCCATCATGTAGATCGAATTGAACGATTCCTGCTTGACGGTATTACCGTGGCGGTCAACAACTTCCTCATGACCAAGTTGCTCCATCATAACCTTGGCCACCTGGTCGCCGGTGCGCCCCCAGATGTCGACAACCTTGTTGTAGCGTTCGCCGTTGGTCACGAGACCGTTGGTGTACTGGCTCTCAATCTCCTTGACCTCCTTCTCGGCAGCGGAAATGATTTCCGGCTTCTGGTCGGGCACGAGCATGTCGTCGGAGCAGATCGAAATGCCGGCACGGGTCGCGAGGCCATAGCCGTTCTGCATCAGCTTGTCGGCGAAAACCACCGTTTCCTTCAAGCCGCAGCGGCGGAAAGCCGAGTTGATCAGCTTCGAAATTTCCTTCTTCTTAAGCGGACGGTCGAGGACGCTAAACGGCAGCCCTTTCGGCAGGATTTCCGACAACAGGGCGCGACCGGCGGTCGTTTCATAACGCGAGATTTTCTCGACCCAGGCGTTTTCCTCGTTCTTCACATATTCACGTATCCGCACGGAGATCTTGGCGTGCAGATCAAGAACACCGGTTTGCATAGCGCGTGTCACTTCGGCAAGATCGGAGAACACCATCCCCTCGCCCTTGGCGTTGATGCGTTCGCGCGTTGCGTAGTAGAGCCCAAGAACGATGTCCTGCGACGGCACGATGATCGGATCACCGTTTGCCGGCGAAAGCACGTTGTTCGAGGCCAACATCAATGTGCGCGCTTCCATCTGCGCTTCCAAGGACAGCGGCACGTGGACGGCCATCTGGTCCCCGTCAAAGTCAGCGTTGAACGCCGCGCAGACGAGCGGATGCAGCTGAATGGCCTTGCCTTCGATCAGGGTCGGTTCGAACGCCTGGATACCCAGACGGTGCAAGGTCGGCGCGCGGTTGAGCATGATCGGATGTTCGCGGATGACCCCTTCCAGAATGTCCCAGACCACAGGCTCCTGCATCTCGACCATCTTCTTGGCCTGCTTGATCGTCGTCGCCAAGCCCATCAGTTCGAGCTTGTTGAAGATGAACGGCTTGAAGAGTTCGAGCGCCATCAACTTCGGCAATCCGCACTGATGAAGCTTCAACTGCGGACCGACGACAATGACGGAACGGCCGGAATAGTCGACGCGCTTCCCGAGCAGGTTCTGACGGAAGCGGCCGCCCTTGCCCTTGATCATGTCGGCCAGAGACTTCAGCGGACGCTTGTTGGCGCCGGTCATCGCCTTGCCGCGACGGCCGTTGTCGAGCAACGAATCGACGGCTTCCTGCAGCATGCGCTTCTCGTTGCGCACGATGATTTCCGGAGCCTTCAGCTCGAGGAGGCGTTTCAGACGGTTGTTCCGATTGATGACGCGACGATAGAGGTCGTTCAGATCCGAAGTCGCGAAACGGCCGCCGTCGAGCGGTACCAGCGGGCGCAGGTCGGGCGGTAGCACCGGCAGCACTTCGAGAATCATCCAGTCCGGCTTGATCCCCGATTTCTGGAAGCCTTCGAGAATTTTCAGTCGCTTCGAGAATTTCTTGCTCTTCGTCTCCGACGAGGTTGTTTCGAGTTCGGCACGCAGGCTATCGACTTCGCTGCTCAGATCGATCGAGCGCAGCAGTTCACGGATACCTTCGGCACCCATCGCGGCGTAGAAATCGTCGCCGTATTCCTCGACCTTGGCCAAATAGTCGTCTTCGGTCAGTAACTGGCCGCGGTTCAGCGGCGTCATACCCGGATCACAGACGACGAAAGCTTCAAAATAGAGGACGCGCTCGATGTCCCGCAGGGTCATGTCGAGCACCATGCCGAGGCGGCTCGGCAAGCTCTTCAGAAACCAGATATGCGCAACCGGTGAAGCCAGTTCGATATGCGCCATGCGTTCGCGACGCACCTTGGACAGCGTCACTTCGACGCCGCACTTTTCGCAGATCACGCCGCGATGCTTGAGTCGCTTGTATTTGCCGCACAAGCACTCGTAGTCTTTGATCGGACCAAAAATCTTGGCACAGAACAAACCGTCGCGCTCCGGTTTGAAGGTGCGATAGTTGATTGTTTCCGGTTTCTTGACCTCGCCGTACGACCACGACCGGATCTTGTCCGGCGAGGCCAGGCCGATGGTAATCGCATCAAACTGTTCCTCTTGCGTTACCTGTTTAAACAAATCAAGCAGTGCTTTCATCTTCCACTCCGTTCGGGGCGAGAACCCAAATTCTTCAAGTCGCGGCAACCGCTGCGACGACTGTCATTCATCTGCGGCGACATTCCATCAATAACGTTCAAGATCGATGTCAATGGCCAGCGAGCGGATTTCCTTGACCAACACATTAAAGGATTCCGGCATGCCCGCATCGATCTTGTGATCGCCCTTGACGATGTTCTCGTAGACCTTGGTGCGGCCGTTCACATCGTCCGACTTGACCGTCAGCATTTCCTGCAGGACGTAAGACGCCCCGTAGGCCTCGAGCGCCCACACTTCCATTTCGCCGAAACGCTGACCGCCGAACTGGGCCTTGCCGCCGAGCGGCTGCTGCGTAACCAGCGAGTACGGACCGGTCGAACGGGCGTGCATCTTGTCATCGACCAGATGGTGCAGCTTGAGCACGTGCATGTAGCCGACCGTAACCTGACGCTCGAACTGCTCGCCGGTTCGACCGTCGAACAGCGTCATCTGTCCCGATTCCGGCATTCCAGCGAGGCGCAGCATCTCCTTGATTTCCTCTTCCTTGGCACCGTCGAAGACCGGTGTCGCAAAAGGAACGCCTGCCTCGAGATTGCCGGCCATTTCCATGACCTCTTCGTCGCTCAGCTCGCCAAGTTCTTCGGGCTTGCCATTGCTGTTGTAGACCTGCTCGAGGAATCCCCGCACCTCTTTGGCATTCGCCTGACGGCGCATCATCTCGCCAATCTTGAAACCAAGACCCTTGGCGGCCAGACCGAGGTGAACTTCCAGCACCTGTCCGACGTTCATCCGTGACGGCACGCCGAGCGGGTTGAGAACGATGTCGACCGGGCGGCCATCGGCCATGTGCGGCATATCCTCGACCGGCACGATGCGCGAGACGACGCCCTTGTTACCATGGCGACCGGCCATCTTGTCGCCCGACTGCAGGCGGCGCTTGACGGCAACGTAAACCTTGACCATCTTCTGCACGCCCGGCGGCAATTCGTCACCTTGCGTCAGTTTCTTGCGCTTCTCCTCGAAGGCGATGTCGAAGTCCTTGCGCGTCTGCTCCAAGCCTTCGCGCAGCGATTCGAGTTGCGTCGCCACGTCCTCGTCGGCCATGCGGATGTCGAACCAGTGGTGCGGATCGATCTCGGCGAGGTAGTCCTTGCTGACAGATGAGCCCTTAGCCAGTTTCTTCGGCCCGCCATTCGCGGTCTTGCCGACGATCAGGCGCTCGACCCGCGCGAATGCGTCGCGCTCGACGATACGCATCTGGTCGGCGAGGTCAAGCTTGTAACCGCGAAGGTGGTCGTCGATGATCGACTGGGCGCGCTTGTCGCGTTCGATGCCCTCACGGGTAAACACCTGGACGTCGATAACCGTGCCAGCAATCCCCGAAGGGACGCGCAAGGAGGTGTCCTTGACGTCGGAAGCTTTCTCGCCAAAGATCGCACGTAGCAGCTTTTCTTCCGGCGTCAACTGGGTCTCGCCCTTCGGCGTCACCTTGCCGACAAGTACGTCGCCGGCGTCGACTTCCGCCCCGATGTAGACAATCCCGGATTCGTCAAGACGCGACAACTGTGCTTCACCGAGCGACGCGATGTCGCGTGTGATTTCTTCCGGCCCCAGCTTGGTGTCACGAGCGACGACGGTCAGTTCCTCGATATGAATCGAGGTAAAGCGATCGTCGGCGACGACGCGTTCGGAGATCAGGATCGAGTCCTCAAAGTTGTAGCCGTTCCAGGGCATGAAGGCGATCAGCATGTTCTGACCAAGCGCCAGTTCGCCTTTGTCGGTCGAAGCCCCGTCGGCGACCACGTCACCCTTGGCGATCACATCGCCAACGCGCACCAGCGGACGTTGGTTGATGTTCGTGTTCTGGTTGGAACGCGTGTATTTCACCAGATTGTAGATATCGACGCCGACTTCACCGGCGACCGTCTCGTTGTCGTTGACTCGCACCACGACGCGCGAGGCATCAACGTAATCGACAACGCCGCCACGCAGAGCCTGTACGGCCGTGCCGGAATCGACCGCCACCGTGCGTTCGATGCCGGTACCGACGACCGGCTTCTCGGGACGCAGACAGGGCACCGCTTGACGTTGCATGTTGGCGCCCATCAAGGCACGGTTCGCATCGTCGTGCTCCAGGAACGGAATCAGCGAGGCGGCAACCGAAACGATCTGGCCCGGCGCCACGTCCATGTACTGGACCCGGGCCGGTTCGGCGAGGATGGTTTCTCCCTTCTCGCGACAGGTCACCAGATCGTCAGAAAGGCTGCCATCTTCGGTCAGCGCCGCGTTGGCCTGAGCGATGATGTAACCACCCTCCTCGATCGCCGAAAGGTATTCGATGTCGTTGGTTACCTTGCCGTCGACCACCTTACGGTATGGTGTTTCCAGAAAGCCGTACTCGTTGGTCCGTGCGTACAATGCCAGCGAATTGATCAGGCCGATGTTCGGGCCTTCCGGTGTTTCGATCGGACAAACGCGGCCGTAATGCGTGGGGTGCACGTCGCGCACCTCGAAGCCGGCACGCTCGCGTGTCAGACCGCCCGGGCCGAGTGCGGACACACGACGCTTGTGGGTAATTTCCGACAACGGGTTAGTCTGGTCCATGAACTGCGACAGCTGGCTGGAACCGAAGAATTCGCGCACCGCTGCGCTGATCGGCTTGGCGTTGATCAGGTCGTGCGGCATCAGGTTGTCGGACTCGGCCTGCGACAGGCGTTCCTTGACGGCACGCTCGACGCGAACCAGACCGGCGCGGAACTGGTTCTCGGCCAGTTCGCCAACCGAACGCACGCGGCGGTTTCCGAGGTGGTCGATATCATCAATATCGCCGCGACCATTGCGCAGATCAACCAGAATCTTGATGACCTCGACGATATCGCGCGGCGACAAGGTCAATTGCTCACGAATCTCGCTATTGACCCCGAGCGCTTTCAACTTGCCGGCCAGCGTTTCGGCGTCTTCAAATGTCAGATTCTCGGCAACGGCGCGCATGCCGTACGTCAGTTCCGACAGCAGCAATTCAACGGCCTCCGGAGAGCCCCCCGCTGTCTCAATAATGGTATTGACGATGGCCTCGTGTTTCGAAGGCACATGCTTGACCATGACCTTGTATTCAACAACATCCTTGCGCGTAACACGGCGGTTAAACTTCATCCGTCCGACGCCAGAAAGGTCGTAGCGCTCGTCGGAATAGAACAGACCGTTGAACAGAATCTCGACAGCTTCTTCCGTTGGCGGCTCGCCCGGACGCATCATGCGATAGATCGCGACACGCGCCGCCTGTTTGGAAACGGTATCGTCGGAACGCAGCGTCTGAGAAATGAAACCACCGCGATCTAGGTCGTTGACGTACAAGGTTTGCAGCGTTTCTACGCCCGCCTCGATCAATTTGACAAGGAGCGCCTCGGTGATCTCGTCGTTGGCGTTGGCCAGGATTTCGCCGCTTTCCTTGTCGATCACGTTCTGGGCGATGATTCGCCCGACGATGAAATCTTCCGGAACGCTGATCTGCCTGATGCCTGCAGCATCAAGCTCGCGGATGTGCTTGACCGTGATCCGCTTGTCCTTGGCGACGATCACCTTGCCGGTCTTGTCGCAGAAATCGAAGCGTGCAACCTCGCCGCGCAGACGTTCCGGGACGAGTTCGAAAGCGACCCCTTTCTTGCCGAGCAGGAAGGTATCGAATTCGAAGAATTCGCGCAGAATTTGCTCGGGAGTCAGACCGATGGCCTTGAGTAGGGTCGTCACCGGCATCTTTCGCCGACGGTCGACACGGAAGAACAGAATGTCCTTCGGATCGAACTCGAAGTCCAGCCACGAACCGCGATAGGGAATCACGCGCGCAGAGAACAGCAACTTGCCGGAGCTGTGCGTCTTGCCGCGGTCGTGCTCGAAAAACACTCCTGGGGAACGATGCAACTGGGAGACGATGACCCGCTCGGTGCCGTTGATAACAAACGATCCCGTCGTCGTCATGAGCGGAATTTCGCCCATGTAGACTTCCTGCTCCTTGACTTCTTTGATTGTATCCGGGGCTTCTCGATCGAGAATGACCAATCGCACCTTGGCTCGCAAGGCAGAAGCGAAGGTCAGGCCGCGTTGCTGACACTCCTTGACGTCAAAGGCCGGTTCGGCCAAGGCGTAACTGACGAATTCAAGCCTAGCGTTGCCGCTGTGGCTGACAATGGGAAAGATCGATGAAAAAGCCGCCTGTAACCCCTGACTTTTACGCTGCGACGGAGGGACCGCCGCCTGCAGGAACTCAGTGAATGACTCGAGTTGGGTTGCCAAAAGAAACGGCACGTCAAGAACATTGGCGCGCTTGGCAAAACTCTTGCGGATACGTTTTTTCTCGGTATAGGAGTAGGTCATGGTTGCTCCGAGCTCAGAAAGCAAAATCCTCTAGTGCCTCATGGCCCGCAACCTTGGAGCGGGCCTGATCACAACGGACAAACGAAAATGCAGGAATCCAGGAAAAAGGGAAATACTCTTTTTCAATTACCATTTCATTTGCGCTTGCGTTTGTTCACTGCAAACTGCACATTCAATTGCCGAAAACAAGGATGCAGCAGGTTGTTTCCGGAAACACAAAAGGGCTGGCTGCTAAAAAGCGGCCAGCCCAACTTGCAAAGCCGAGATTACTTGACCTCGACCTTGGCGCCAGCGTCTTCGAGTTGCTTCTTGAGTGCTTCGGCATCCGCCTTGGCAACGCCTTCCTTGACAGCCTTCGGAGCGCCATCGACGAGGTCCTTGGCTTCCTTCAGACCAAGGCCGGTCGCAGCGCGAACCACCTTAATCACTTCGACCTTCTTCTCACCGGCTGCCATCAGCATGACGGTGAATTCAGTCTGCTCTTCAACGGCAGCAGCCGCGCCACCGGCGCCTGGTGCAGCGACAGCCATGGCCGCAGCGGAAACGCCGAATTTCTCTTCGAACGCCTTGACCAAGTCGTTCAGATCCATGACCGTCATGTTGCCAACGGCTTCGAGGATGTCTTCTTTGGTAATTGCCATAATCAAAACTCCAATTTCTGAAACTTACGTGAATTGTTAAATGCAGTAATCAATGACCGCTCAGGCCGAAGCTTCTTCGCGCTGCTTGGCGAGCGCGCCAAGCGCCACAGCGAAGCCGGAAACCGGAGCCTTCATTACACCGAGCAACTTGGCCAGCAGTTCTTCGCGGCTGGGGATCGAAGCCAATTCCTGAACACCCGCTTTGTCCAGGACCTGGCCGGCATACCCGCCCGCCTTTAACACCAGCTTGTCATTGGTTTTAGCAAAGTCATTCAGCACCTTCGCCGCCGCCACCGGATCTTCGGAAATGCCGTAGATCAACGGGCCGGTCATCTGCTCGGCCAAGCCGGCAAAAGGACTGCCTTCAACGGCTCGGCGGACCAAGGTGTTTTTCAGCACGCGCAGGTATACACCTGACTTGCGGGCCTGAGCACGCAGCTTGGTGAGATGGGCAACTTCCATCCCGCTGTACTCAGCCACGACAATAGTCTGGGCAGTAGCTACCTGAGCCGACACCTCAGCCACGACGGCTTTCTTTTCTTCAAGATTGAGACTCATGGCCCCTTTCTCCTATCAAGTCAACACACGGCATGCGCATCAGCGCAAGCCGCACCCACGGCGACCTGAACCAGAAACACTTGCAATCAACAAAACCGCAAATAAATCCTGTTCGGGATACACCGTCTACGCAGGCCGCAATACACTTAAGTCTTCAAGCATTGATCCGCTTTCCGACACCTGCGGTCTTTGACGATCTGCCGGCGATCTTGCCTACCGTCAGCCCAAAGTACTTCACGAAGCCCATCAGGGCTTCGATCACATCCTCTTCTTACAGCGATGCCGAATCTACGCGCACGCCCGGCCCCATGGTGCTGGAGACGGCGATTTTCTTCAGGTACTGCCCCTTCGACGTCGCCGGCTTGGCCTTGGTCAGCGCATCAATGAGCGCCTTCAGGTTCTGTTCAAGCTTGTCGGCTTCGAAGGAAGCACGACCAATCGTGCTATGCACGATGCCCCCCTTGTCCGTGCGGTACTGAACCTGGCCGGCCTTGGCGTTCTTGACGCCGGTGGCCACGTCCATAGTCACCGTTCCCACCTTCGGGTTCGGCATCAAGCCACGTGGACCGAGAATCTGGCCGAGTTGTCCGACGACACGCATGGCGTCAGGCGTTGCGATGACGACGTCGAAATTCATGTTACCGGCTTTGATGTCGGCGGCCAGATCGTCAAAACCAACGATATCGGCGCCGGCAGCCTTAGCGGCTTCCGCCTTGTCGCCCTGGGCGAAAACTGCAACGCGCACAGTCTTACCCGTTCCGGCCGGCAGAACCACCGAGCCACGAACCAGTTGATCGGACTTACGGGGATCGACACCGAGACTAACCGCTACGTCGATCGACTCGTCGAACTTGGCCTTAGCCAACTCCTTGGCCAGCGCCAGCGCCTCGCCGACGGGGTAGCTTTTGTTCCGGTCAACCTTGCCCTGAATTGCTTTTTGGCGTTTGGTCAGCGCTACCATGTTAGATTCCCTCCACAGTAATGCCCATCGAACGGGCGCTACCGGCGATCGTACGCACAGCGGCCTCCATATCGGCGGCGGTCAGATCCGGCATTTTCTGGGTGGCAATCGCCTCGCACTGGGCACGCGTCAACTTGCCGACCTTGTCGGTATGGGGCTTCGGACTACCCTTCTGGACTCCAGCGGCCTTCTTGATCAGAATGGTCGCCGGCGGCGTCTTCATGATGAAGGTAAAGCTCTTGTCCGCGAAAGCGGTAATCACCACCGGAATCGGCAGCCCCGGCTCTACGCCCTGCGTCTGGGCATTGAAAGCCTTGCAGAATTCCATGATATTCAGACCGCGCTGACCCAGCGCGGGGCCGATCGGGGGCGACGGATTCGCCTTGCCCGCCGGCACTTGCAGCTTGATGTAGCCGACAATTTTCTTTGCCACGGCATTACTCCTTTAAACGGGTACAGACGCGCATGCTACTTAGCGCTCCCCAACGATAAATGCGGCCCGAAAGCCGCCCTTCCCAAACCGCACACTAGCGCGCGCGATACAGCAAGATCAGGCCTTTTCGACCTGACCAAATTCCAACTCGACCGGCGTCGCACGACCAAAGATGGTCACCGACACACGCAGACGATTCTTTTCGTAATTAACGTGCTCCACCGAACCGTGGAAATCGGTGAACGGACCTTCCTTGACTCGCACCACCTCACCGGGCTCAAACAGCACCTTAGGACGCGGCTTTTCAACGCCGTCCTGCATCTGCTGCATGATCTTGTCAACTTCCCGCTCGGAAATCGGCGTCGGCTTGTTTGCCGACCCCCCGACGAACCCCGTAACCTTCGGCGTACTCTTCACGAGATGCCAGGTTTCATCATTCATTTCCATTTCCACGAGCACGTAGCCCGGAAAAAATTTTCTTTCGGAGATGCTCTTCTGCCCCGATTTCAACTCAACAACCTCTTCGACCGGCACAAGAATGCGACCGAACGCGTCTGCCATACCTTGTCGTTGTATGCGCTCAGCGAGAGCACGCTGAACACTTTTTTCAAAGCCCGAATACGCATGAACGACGTACCAGCGCTTGCTCATAATTTTCTCCACCCAAGCACAAGGTCGTACAGCACCCACTCAAGGCTCTTGTCAGTCAACCAAAGAAACACTGCCATGACAAACACGAAGGCAAACACCAAGCCTGTCGCTTGCAAGGTTTCCTTGCGTGTCGGCCAGACGACCTTCTTTGCCTCAACAGTCGCCTCCCTGGCAAACCCGAAGAACTGACGACCAGGCTCAGTTTGCCAAGCCACGAAAGCAGAAACAGCGACGCCAGCGAGCACAGCCAGCACCCGCAAGATCATCGCCTGTTCTGAAAGAAGATAAAAACCCGTTACGCCGGCAGCAAGAAGCAGCAGCGCCAACGCGAATTTAATTTTATCGGCCATTTCGTCAGCTTTAATAGATGGCAGGGGCGGAGAGAATCGAACTCCCGACCTACGGTTTTGGAAACCGTTGCTCTACCAATTGAGCTACGCCCCTACTGCAAAAACATCAAGGCGCCTCGACTCTCCGAAGCGCCTTAACTACAATACAGCCACTAATTACTCGATGATCTTAGCGACGACGCCTGCACCGACGGTACGACCACCTTCGC
>CAZCJW010000049.1:0-15652 GCA_964499185.1 uncultured Propionivibrio sp.
ATTCTGCGCCATATTCTCCGTTTCGCACATCGGATTGTAGAAAAAGGCAAACATGAAACAGAAACGTGTATTGGACTTCGCGGCACAGCCACCTAAGATAAAAAGCATTCGCGGCGCCAACGCACGCCGCGCCTTTCCGTTTTTTTTTTTAGGATCTCCACAATGAAATTCAATCACTTCATGCCCTCACGCATCTTCTTCGGCGCGGGCTCGATGGATCAACTCGGAAAAGTCCCGCTTCCTGGCAAAAAGGCGCTGATCGTCATCTCGGCGGGCAAATCAATGCGCCAGAACGGCTACCTCGATCGGCTGATCGCCCTGCTCAAGCAGAACGGTGCCGAAAGCGTCATCTTCGACAAGATCCAGCCCAACCCGATCAAGTCGCACGTGATGGAAGCCGCCGCGCTCGCCCGTCAAAACGGGTGTGACTTCGTCATCGGCCTCGGCGGCGGCAGCAGCATCGATTCGGCCAAGAGCATCGCCATGATGGCAAAGAACCCGGGTGACTACTGGGATTACGTCGGTGGCGGCTCTGGCAAGGGCCAGCCCGTGCCCAACGGCGCGCTACCGATCATCGCCATCACCACGACCGCCGGCACAGGCACCGAGGCGGACCCATGGACCGTCATAACCAAGGAAGACACCAACGAGAAGATCGGCTACGGCAACGACCATACCTTCCCGCTCATTTCGGTCGTCGATCCCGACCTGATGCTCTCCGTTCCGCCGCATCTCACCGCCTACCAAGGCATGGACGCCTTCTTCCACGCCGCCGAGGGAGTGATCGCCACGTGCGCCTCGCCGATGAGCGACCTGTATGCGCTGAAGAGCATCGAAACCATCGCCCGCTGGCTGCCCGTCGCCGTCAAGGATGGTGCGAACGAGGAAGCGCGCGCGCAGATGGCTTTCGCCAACATGCTCTCCGGCTTCGTCGAATCGACGTCGTCATGCACATCCGAGCATTCCCTGGAACATGCCCTCAGCGCTTACCATCCGGAACTCGCGCACGGCGCGGGGCTGACGATTCTCTCCGTGGCTTATTTCAGCTTCTTCCTCGACAAGATTCCTGGTCACCTGTTCGAGTCGATGGCGCGGGCGATGGGCGAGAACGTCGATGCGCTGCCGGCCGGCGAGCGGCCCGCCGCGTTCATCACCGCCCTGAAGAAACTGATCGCGGCGTGCGGACTGGACAGCCTGAAGATGTCCGATTACGGTGTGCGCCGCGAGGAGATCCCGACGCTCGCCAGGAACGCCCGCGATACCATGGGCGGACTGTTCGAGGTCGATCGCTACAAGCTCTCGTTCGAGGACACGGTGGCGATTTTCGAGAACGCCTACCGCTGAAACACGCTGCAGTTCGTTACCCCGGCGAAGGCCGGGGTCCAGTTCGTTGAATTTACTGAATTCAGGTTTTTGCCGGAATGACGGATTCGGGACTCCTCTGGATTTGAACAATCGGAAAAAGACAACCATGACCACAGCCCTCTGGACACCTCCCGCCACCCGCTACGACACGATGCCCTATCGGCGACTGGGCCGCAGCGGTTTGAAGCTGCCCGCGTTGTCGCTCGGGTTGTGGCACAACTTCGGCACGAATGCGGAGTTCTCCGCGGCGCGCGGATTGCTGTTGCGCGCGTTCGATCTGGGCATCACCCACTTCGACCTGGCCAACAACTACGGGCCACCTCCCGGTGCCGCGGAAGAACTGTTCGGCCAGGTGATATCGAAGGATCTCGCGCCTCACCGCGACGAAATGATCGTCTCGACCAAGGCCGGCTACCTGATGTGGCCCGGCCCCTACGGCATGGACGGGTCGCGCAAGCACCTGCTGGCCAGCCTGGACCAGAGTCTGAAGCGCATGAAGCTCGATTACGTGGACATCTTCTATTCGCATCGTTTCGACCCGGACACGCCGCTCGAGGAAACCATGGGCGCGCTGGCCACCGCCGTGCAGCAGGGCAAGGCGCTTTACGTCGGGGTTTCGTCGTATTCAGCGAAGAAAACCCGCGAAGCCGCGGCGTTGCTGCGGGAAATGGGCGTGCCACTGGTGATTCACCAGCCCTCGTATTCGCTGCTCAACCGCTGGATCGAGGAAGACCTGCTC
Source organism: uncultured Propionivibrio sp. (assembly GCA_964499185.1). Classification (GTDB taxonomy): domain Bacteria; phylum Pseudomonadota; class Gammaproteobacteria; order Burkholderiales; family Rhodocyclaceae; genus Propionivibrio. Next base: position 2,105 of record CAZCJW010000049.1, read on the forward strand.
GACACGCTGAAATTCGAGGATATCGGTTGCATCGTGTTTTCACCGCTGGCGCAGGGCCTGCTCACCGGCAAGTACCTCGGCGGCGTGCCGGCGGATTCGCGCAAGGCCAAGGGCGCACCGTCGTTCCGCGAGAACTACCTGGCCCCACCCACGATGGAGCGAATCCAGCGCCTGATGGACATTGCCGAGCGCCGTGGCCAGTCCCTGGCGCAAATGGCGCTGGCCTGGGTGCTGCGCCACCCGCAGGTCACGTCGGCGCTGATCGGCGCCAGCCGCATCAGCCAGCTGGAGGAAAACGTCGCCGCGTTGAAAAACCTGGAATTCGCCCCCGAAGAATTGGCCGAGATCGACCGCTGGGCCGCCGACGCGAACCTGAACCTCTGGGCGGCATCGAGCACCGCCGGGTAAGCTCTGGCGCAACCCGCTCCGGGGCAGGCGAGGGATGTCGAGAATCGAAGAGGCGCCGGCCAGTGGCAGTCGGGGTCACGCGCTGGCGTATGGGCGGACCGTCAGCAGAATCTCAGATCGATACGTCGTCGACCTTCGCCGCATTGACCGGCGACTGATCCAGCTCAAGCGCATGGGACAGGTTCGACTTGACGGCCAGCAAAATGTCCGTCAGTTGGCGCTGCTGTTCGTCCGACAGCCCGCGCAACATCTCGTCGCGGGATTGCAGGATCACGCCTTCGATCTCCACGAGCAGTTGCCGTGCCTGGTCCGTCAAGTGGATGCTCCACAGGCGCCGGTCGCCGGGGATCGGCCGCCGCTCGATCCAGCCGCTCTTCTCGATCTGATCGATCAGCCGGCCAGCCGTGGATTTCTCGATCTCCAGTTCTTGGGAGATCTTGGACTGCGAGAGTCCTTCGTGATTGGACAGGATGGCAAGGACCGACCACTGCGCGCGCGACAGGCCCAAGGGCTGGAGCCGGCGGTCGATGAGCTTGCGCAGAAGCCGTGCCGTATCGGTGAGGAGAAAGCCGGCACCGCGGTGAGAGTCATGGATGATCATCGCTTCGGTCTCTGTTTTTGACGCGCCATGATAGGTCCGGCCCAAGCCGGTTGCCAACCGTTGCTCGTCAGATTGAGGGTTGTCGGGCCAAACCGGGCTTCGGTGGCATTCACCTCGCCTGCGTATTGGTTGCTTTGCTTACGATTGCGTTTCTTATGTTATGCTACCACACCATGAACGACACAACCACATGTCGGCATTATCTTCCGGATAGCAAGACACGCCAAACCGCGAACACCCTCAACCTCTTGCCCATCACCGTCTCACGACCATGCCTTTCGAATCCATCGGAAACCGCCGCCTGTACCATCAGATCGCCCGTCAGATCATTGGCCTGATCGAAGCCGGAGAATACAAGCCCGGCGAACGTCTCCCCGCCGAACGCGTACTGGCCGAGCGGCTTGCGGTGAGCCGGCCGACGCTGCGGGATGCGCTGCTTGCCCTGGAGGTCGAAAACCGGGTGGAGATCCGCGGTGGATCAGGTGTGTTCGTGGCAAGCCGTCCAGCGACCACGATGCCTTCACCGGTTGCCGCCGATGACGTCCGCGCGCCGGAACCGTTCGAGCGTTTCTTTGCCCGGAGCCTGATCGAACCGGACATTGCTGCCCTGGCCGCGAAAAACGCGTCGCCGAAGCATCTGGCCGCACTGGCCAAGGCGTTGGGCGACATGGTCTGCTGCTCGGCCGGAGACAGTCGACGGCTCGATTATGATCGCGAGTTCCATTTCGCGCTCGCCGAAGCCTGCGGCAACACCGCCCTGTTCCTGGCCCTCAAGGCGTTGTGGCCCTCTTGCCAGCACCCCGTCGATCCCGATCCGGAGGAACCGCCCTATCCGGAACAGTATTGGCGACGCGTCATCATCGAGCATCGCGAAATCCTCGAAGCCGTCAAACGAGGCGACGCGCGGGCAGCGCGCCTGTCCATGCAGCGCCATTTGAAGAAAATGCATACGCGTTACGCATCGGGCCGGGGAAAATCGCGGCGATCCGTGCCCAAGCGCGAACCCTCGAGCCACTCCGGCAAGATCGGCCGGCAGGCCGGCGCACTCACCGCGACCGTCGAATTCGACAAGTGGGACACGCGCCCCGCTCGACCGGCCTGAGGGCGCATCGGCGTCAGAACTTCCCTGCCCGCAGGACCTCCACGTCGTGCAGGCAGGAAACCATCGCGTAATTGGCATAGTAATGCTGCTGCAAATGCACCAGCAGCGTTTCGGCCAGTTCGCGGGTACAGATCACCTCGATGCGGATATTGGCCGCCTCATCCCAGTTCGCGTCGCGCACACCGCGGCTGCCGCGACCACGGGCATCGGTGACCGTATAGCCGCGCGCACCGAGTCGGTCGAGGTCGGCAAGCAACAGGTTCTCGATCACGCTTTCGGTGATGATGGTGAGCATCGTGCGCTTTTCGGTGGTGATCATGGACTGACTCCGGCGAATCGTTCCGCGAGCCAATAATAGAGGGGAATGCCCGCGAGGATGTTGAAGGGAAATGTCACGCCGAGCACGGCAGCCAGCGACAGCGCCGGGTTCGCCGCCGGCAAGGCCAGCCGCATCGTCGCCGGCACGGCGATGTAGGACGCGGAGGCAGCCAGCGTCGCCAGCAACATGATACCGCCGGCGGATAGTCCGAGCAGGACGCCGCACGCTCCCCCCAGCAGTGATGAAAACAGCGGCATGGCGATGCCGAAAGTGATCAGGAAAGCACCCTGATGGCGCAACACGGTGGTCTGGCGCGCCACGATCAGCCCCATCTCCAGCAGGAAGATGGCGAGCGCCCCTTTGAACAGGTCGTAGAACAGCGGTTTGATCGGCTCCAGGCCCGCGGGACCGGCCAGCCAGCCGATCGCCATCCCCCCGAGCAGCAGGACCACGCCTTTGCCGAAAAACGCTTCGTGACCGAGCTTTCTCCAATCGATGCCGGACCTCAACCCGCGCGCCAGCACGATGCCGACGATGATCGGCGGCACTTCCATGACGGCGAGAAAGATCGGCAATTGCGGTTCGAAGTCGATACCGCGGACGTTGAGCCAATTCACGCCCACCGCGAAGGTGGCCACGCTCACCGAACCGTAATGTGCGGCCATCGACGCCGCGTCCGGCAAGGCGAAACGCCGTCGCAACGCGACAAAGGCAATGAACGTGAGCGCGACACCGAGCACGATGACTGCTGCCAATTGGGGTAACAGCGGCAACAGCGCCTGCCTGGCCAGCCCCTCGCCGCCTTTCAGCCCGATGGCCAGCAACAGGACAAGAGACAGCGAATCGTAAAGCGCCGGCGGCAGCTTGAGCTCGGAACGGGCCAGCCCGGCCAGCAAGCCGAGAAGGAAGAAGAGAACGACGACATCAAGCATGCAATCACTTGGTTTCGAATATTGCGGCTGTCACGATAGTACCGGTGTGCCCGGCCCCAGGCGTACCGTGGTCACGGGATACCCAGATCCGACTTGAGTCGCAGCGCGCTCTTCAGAACCTCTTCAGGAGTCTCGCCGAGACAGGTGGCGTGCCCCATCTTGCGCCCCGGTCGGGCTTCCGGCTTGCCGTAGAGGTGCAGCTTCGCAGCGGGGTGGCACAGGATGCGATCCCACGCCGGCGGGTTAGGACCATGCCATAGATCGCCCAGGAGATTGACCATGGCCGCCGCACCATGTGCCCGCGGGTCACCCAGAGGAAGCCCGCAGAGAGCGCGGACCTGTTGTTCGAACTGCGAGGTGGCGGCGGCATCCAATGTCCAGTGGCCACTGTTATGCGGCCTTGGAGCAAGTTCATTCACCAGCAAGCGCCCGTCCTGACATACGAAAAACTCAACCGCCAGCACGCCGCAATAATCAAGCTTCGCCGCAATTGCCGCAGCCATGGCCGTTGCACGCGTCCGCAACTCCTCCGTCACGCGTGCCGGTGCCAGCGAGACATCGAGAATGCCGTCACGGTGACGGTTCTCCGTCACCGGATAGCAGCGCACTTCCCCGTCGGCACCCCGCGCCAGGACCACGGAAATCTCACGTTCCAACGCCACCCGCTCTTCGAGCACGCACGCCACGCCACCCAGCGCGGCGAAGGCTTGCCGGGCCGTACCGAGATCGTCGACACGCGCCTGCCCCTTGCCGTCGTAGCCCAGTCGCGTGGTTTTGAGGAGGGCCGGACTTCCCACTGCGTACAGCGCCGAATCGACGGCGCTCGCGTCGCCGACTAGCGCGAAGCGCGCCGTCGCAAAACCGTTGTCGCGCAGGAAGGTCTTTTCCAGCGCCCGATTCTGGGCGATGGCCACCGCTTTCGCGCCGGGTCGCACCGGCACACGGGCAGCGAGGAACTCCAGGCTCGACGCCGGGACGTTTTCGAACTCGGTGGTGACCGCGGCACAGTCGCGCGCTAGTTGCTCCAACACGCGTTCGTCGTCGTAGTCCGCGGCCAGGTGACGATCGGCGATTTGCGCCGCCGGACTGTCGGCGTCGGGGTCAAGCACCGTCACGCGATACCCCATGGTTCGGGCGGCGATCACGAACATGCGTCCGAGTTGTCCACCGCCGAGCAAGCCGAGTTGTGCGCCAGGCAGAATCATTTCCCACCCTCCTCTTCCTGCTCCGGCAAGGTCATGTCTAGCGCGGCCTGCGTCTGCGCGGCACGAAATGCCTCCAGCCGTTCGGCCATCGTCGCATCGTCGCGGGCCAGCAGCGCGGCGGCGAACAAGGCGGCGTTCGCCGCGCCCGCCTCGCCCACGGCGAAAGTCGCTACCGGCACGCCCTTGGGCATCTGCACGATGGACAACAGCGAATCCATCCCCTTCATGTATTTCGAGGGGACGGGCACGCCCAGCACCGGCACGCGCGTCTTGGCCGCGAGCATGCCCGGCAGATGCGCGGCGCCGCCGGCACCGGCGATGATGCAGGCAAGACCGCGTCCGGCGGCGCTTTCAGCGTATTCATAGAGCAGATCGGGCGTGCGGTGGGCCGACACCACACGGGCTTCATATGGAACCCCCAGCTTCTTCAGGTACTCGACCGCATGACGCATGATTTCCCAGTCGCTTGAACTGCCCATGACGACGCCGACCAGTGGCTTCGCCAACCCGATGACGGGCGATCCGGTTGTGTTCATCGCTTCGAATCCTCAAAAAAAGATGATCGTTAGACGTGGTTGCGTTGCTTACTGTTGCAATTCTTATGTTATGCTAACACACGATGATCTCGACACCATCAATTTTCTGGAACATCGACCCGCCTCGTAAGCCATTTCCGCGGCATCCCACGGCGCTTCCCGTTCCGATGACTCTTCCTTCCCATTCTTTTTTGGAGTAATTGACCATGAGCAAAGTGGACGTCGGCTTTCAAATCCCGCTATCGGTTCAGGAAATACTGGAGGCTTGCCCCAAATACACCGTTGCCTCGACGTGCCAGCAACTGTTCGAGCTGGCGACCTGCGATGCCGTCGAAGGCATCCACGAAGTCGCCTACGACGTCCCGGGCCAGGGCCGGGTGGTGGAAGCGACAGTGTGCCGCGTGAAGAACGGTATCGCCGCCAACTATGTCGATCCTTACATGCGGCGCCGCGATCCCGAATGCATGCTCATTGCCGACGATCAGCCGACCGACAAGTTGCGCTTCGAGGACGAATTCGGCGAATCCTTCGAAACCCTGCGTGCGGACACCTTTGCCTGGCTGAAGACGCAGGAACTGGCGCTGTTCCCCTTCATCGCCGGAGCGCCCGGCATCGGCGCAGACGCGCTGGTCGTGGCCCCGGCCAACGCCGGATTCTTTGCGCTGGGTCTCTCCCTGCTCCAGGGCATCCTGGACGTCAAGGATCTGTCGCCGGACTTCGATCCCAAGGCGGTGATCTTCGTCGCTCCGCCGTTCCGCCATACCCATTTCAAGGGCAAGCAGATGGTGGTGCATAACCGGCGCCCCGGCCGGCACGAGCTGTTCAGCTACAACCTATACCCCGGGCCGAGCGCCAAGAAGGGCATCTACGGCGTGCTGCTGACCCTCGGCGAGCGCGAGGACTGGCTGACCGCGCATTGCTCAGCGGTCCAGGTCATCACTCCTTACGCCAACAAGTTGTGCATCATGCACGAGGGCGCCAGCGGCGGCGGCAAGAGCGAACTGTTGGAACAGGTCCATCGCCAGAGCGACGGCGGCCTGCTGCTCGGCGTGAATACGCTGACCGGCGAGCGCCGTACGCTGGTGCTGCCGGCCAACTGCGAACTGCGCCCGGTGACCGACGACATGGCGCTGTGCCATCCGTCACTGGGCAAGAACGATGGCCGCCTGGCGCTGATGGATGCCGAACAGGGCTGGTTCGTGCGCGTCAACCACATCACGCATTACGGGACGGACCCGAACCTTGAACGGATGACCATTCATCCGACCGAACCGTTGCTGTTCCTCAACATCGACGCGCATCCGGGCAGCACGGCGCTGATCTGGGAACACATCGAAGACGCGCCGGGCAAGCCGTGTCCGAACCCGCGCGTGGTCATTCCACGCAAGGCCGTGCCGGGCATCCATCAAGGCGCGGTGAGCATCGACGTGCGCAGCTTCGGCGTACGTTGCCCGCCCTGCACCGCCGACAACCCGACCTACGGCATCATCGGACTGTTCCATCTGCTGCCGCCGGCGCTTGCCTGGTTGTGGCGCCTGGTGGCGCCGCGCGGGCACGCCAACCCCAGCATCGTCAGCGCCGAAGGCATGAGTTCCGAAGGCGTCGGTTCCTACTGGCCTTTCGCTACGGGCCGCATGGTCGACCAGGCCAACCTGCTGCTGCGCCAGATCGTCGATACCCCGCGCGTGAAATACATCCTGACGCCCAACCAGCACATCGGCGTGTGGGAAACCGGCTTCATGCCGCAGTGGATCGCCCGCGAATACCTTGCGCGCCGCGGTGGCGCAAAGTTCTCGCCGGACCAGGTCATGCCTTCGCGTTGCCCGCTGCTCGGCTTCGCATTGAAGAGCGTGGTCATCGAAGGCCAGACCATTCCCGGAATCCTGCTGCGTGCTGAGAAACAGCCGGAAGTCAGTCTGGCCGGCTACGATACCGGCGCGCGGATCCTGACGGAGTTCTTCCATCGCGAACTCAGCCAGTACCTCAGCGACGACCTCGACCCGCTGGGACGCAAGATCATTGAATGCTGCCTGGGCAACGGTTCTGTAGAGGATTACGTAGCGCTGCTGCCGCACACAGTGCTGGTCGACGACCTCTGATAGCGCCCGGGCGATCCTTCGATCGCCAAAAATCCGGCAAGAACCGCAAGGGCGTGTTCACAGTGAGCGGAAGAACTTCGCTTGCTGTGAACACGCCCCATGTTTATTCGCATTGGGGTTCAGCTATTACAGCCCGGATTGTCTACTATTGATGCAGCACGATACTGTTCGACCACGTCACCCCGGCGAAGGCCGGGGTCCAGTCGGCGATTGCTCTCCGACACTCGATGCCGGCCTGCGCCGGCATGAAGGTGACTTTTTACCTCATCGGGCCGAAGCAATAACGGACGATCTGGCTTGAAATCGTTGTACGGAACTTAATCATCAAACGATTGCCTGATATTATATAATTTAATATATTATTAAATAATTAACTTATATCACGCCACCGAAGCCATGAGCCCTCCCAGACTTGACATCGAGGTAATGCGCGCCGCGGCCGACCAGGCCACGGGCCTTTTGCGCACGCTTTCCAACCCCGACCGCTTGTTGCTGCTCTGCCAGCTTAGCCAGGGCGAGAAGTCCGTCGGCGAACTCGAGGCCCTGCTGGGCATCGTGCAACCCACCCTGTCCCAACAACTTGGCGTCCTCCGACAGGAGGATCTGGTCAGCACGCGACGCGCCGGCAAGCAGATTTTCTATACGGTGAAGGATCCCAAGGTGGTGGTCATTCTCAATCAGCTTTATGCACTCTACTGCGGAGGTCATCGTGACCATTGACTGGACTAACTTCACCCCGCTCTCGGCGGCATTGGGCGGCATCCTGATCGGACTGGCCGCGGCCATTTTTGCGCTGTTCAACGGCCGCATCGCAGGAATCAGCGGGATCATCGGCGGATTGTTTCGCCCCAAGGCAGGCGGCACCGCATGGCAGGTTGCCTTCCTCACCGGCATGCTCGGCGCGCCCTGGCTGTTTCAGGCCGTGGCGCCATTGCCCGACGTTCGCATTGACGCGGAAACAGGAACGCTGATCCTGGCCGGGCTGCTGGTCGGCGTCGGCACGCGCTACGGCTCCGGATGCACCAGCGGCCACGGGGTCTGCGGCCTGTCGCGGCTTTCGCCGCGTTCGGTCGTCGCGACCGTGTGTTTCATGCTGGCCGGTTTCGTTACGGTCTTCGTCATCCGCCATCTTCTCGCCTGAAGGATCGCCATGAATCTTCTCTTTTCGTTGCTATCCGGCTTGATCTTCGGACTGGGCCTTATCGTTTCCGGAATGACCAACCCTGCAAAGGTGCTGGGGTTTCTGGATCTAGCCGGTGTATGGGATCCTTCGCTGACGCTGGTATTGATCGGCGCCATTGCCGTCGGTCTCGTTGCTTTTACTGTCGCAAAGAAGAGGTCCGTCTCCTTGCTCGGATTGCCCATGCATTTGCCGACGGCCAGGCAGATCGACCGGCGTCTGATCGCGGGTGGACTGACGTTCGGCCTCGGCTGGGGGCTTGCCGGAATCTGCCCGGGGCCAGCCCTGGTTCTGGTCGGTGCCGGGGTTTCCCAGGGAGTGATCTTTGTGGCCGCCATGCTGGCCGGCATGGGAATCTTTGAATTGCTGGAACGTCACCAATCCTGATCGCTGATCCCTGATCGCCCGAAAGCGAGCTATGGAAATATCCCTGTTTCTCGGTGTGCTGATCGGCCTCATCCTTGGGCTGACCGGAGCGGGCGGAGGCGTACTCGCCGTTCCAGCTCTCGTGGCGGGCATGGGATGGTCCATGCAGCAGGCCGCGCCAGTCGCCTTGATCGCGGTGGCCGGCGGCGCCGCGCTGGGAGCCATCGAAGGTCTGCGCAAAGGCCTTGTCCGCTACAAGGCGGCCGTCTTCATGGTGCTTTGCGGCCTGCCTTTTACCCAACTGGGCGTCACTGTCGCCCGTCTGCTGCCCCAGAAATGGTTGCTGGGGCTTTTTTCCGGCGTGATCTTGATCGTTTCGACGCGTCTGATTTGGCAAACGATGTCATCGTCACCGCCGAAATCCGGGGATCACGCATTGGCGCAAATCAACCCGGCCACCGGTCGGTTTCACTGGACATGGACCAGCGGATTGCTGTTTGCCGGATTCGGGGCCTTCACGGGATTCATGACCGGCCTCCTGGGGGTTGGAGGGGGATTCATCATCGTCCCCGCGATGCGTCGCTATACCGACGTGTCAATGCACGGCATCGTGGCGACATCGTTGATGGTTATCGCCCTGGTTGGCAGCGGAGGGATTCTCGTTGCCTTGGCCAACGGGGCCCAACTGCCGATGCCTGCAACCGCCCTGTTTGCCGTGGCCACCGCGCTGGGCATGGGCATTGGGCGCAAGATATCGCCGCACATATCGGAAAAGACGGTGCAACGCGGATTCGCCTCGGTGCTGTTGCTGGCGGCCGCAAGCCTGATCGTCAAGGCCGTCGTTGGCGCATGATCCCCGCACGTATTTCGCATTGAAGGAGACAATCGTGAGCACTCAATCGACCCTGCAGATCGAAGGATTCTTCGACCCGACCACCTGGACCGTCAGCTATCTTGTGCTGGATACGCACACCATGGCCTGTGCAATCGTCGACAGCGTGCTGGATTACGACCCGAAGTCGGGACGGACCGGAACCGCGTCGGCCGATCGGCTGATCGCGCGCGTCCGCGAACTGAATGCCACATTGCAGTGGATTCTCGAAACACACGTTCATGCCGACCACCTCTCGGCCGCGCCTTACCTGAAGGAAAACCTGGGTGGTCAGGTGGCCATCGGCGCGCATATCACCGCGGTGCAAAAGGTCTTCGGCAAGCTGTTCAACGCTGGAGCCGACTTTGCCCGCGACGGCAGCCAGTTCGAACGCCTGCTGGCGAACAATGAGACTTTCATGATCGGCTCGCTGGAGGTGCGCGCGATGCATACGCCGGGCCATACCCCGGCCTGCATGACCTACGTGGTGAGCGATGGCGCGGAATCCGTGGCGTTCGTCGGTGACACCTTGTTCATGCCCGACTACGGAACCGCCCGGTGCGATTTCCCAGGCGGGGACGCCCGGACGCTCTATCGATCCATCCAGCGCATTCTGAGCCTGCCGGCGACGACGACCCTCTATATGTGCCACGACTATCTGCCAGGCGGACGTGAACCGAAGTTTGTCAGCACGGTGGCCGAACAACGTGCCGCGAACATCCACATCCATGACGGCGTTGGCGAGGACGAGTTCGTGGCCATGCGCCAGACGCGCGACGCCACATTGGAAATGCCGGTGCTGATACTGCCTTCCGTTCAGGTCAACATGCGCGCGGGCAACCTTCCGGAACCAGAATCCAATGGCACCCGCTACATCAAGATTCCGCTGAACGCACTGTGATGCGGTTCTGTTTCAACGAGATACCCAGTTATTGAACAATACTCATCCTGTCCCTGCATCCCGGGTATCCGGCGGCAACGAATTGGAGTTGAATTCATGATAAATCGTGTCATGTACGACCTTGCGGGAGCGAATGTAAATCTTCGATTCAGCCCCTATTGCTGGCGCTCGCGCATGGCCCTGCTGCACAAGAACCTGCAATTTGAAACCGTACCGTGGCGTTTCACGGACAAGGAGGCAATCGCTTTCTCGGGACAGGGTCTGGTTCCTGTCCTGGTCGACAAGGATCAGGTCGTCCATGATTCGTGGGCCATTGCCGACTATCTGGAAAGAACGTATCCGGACGCGCCATCCCTGTTTGGCGGAGACAAAGGGCAGTCGCTGACCCGGTTCATCAACGAATTCACCCATTCTGTCGTGATTCCGGGGATCGCCCGCTTGATCGTTTCCGACATCGTCAAGATTCTTGACGAGCGGGATCGTGCATATTTTAGGGAAACCCGGGAAAAGCACTTCGGCCAGCCGCTGGAGGAGGTCACCTCGAACCGGGACGTCGAAGTCGTCGGTTTCCGCAAATCCCTCGATCCGGCGCGACGTGTACTCACCAGACAACCTTACCTGGGTGGCTCGACCCCGCTTTACGCGGATTACATTCTCTTCGGCGCTTTTCAGTGGGCCCGCTGCGCCAGTCCATTCGAGCTATTGACCGAGGAAGACCCTATCGTTCCCTGGCGAGATCGCTTGCTCGACGCGTTCGACGGTCACGCGCGGCATGCAAGACCGCCGTTTTTGCGGACCGCCTGAATCGCTGGATCAAACACCTGCTGCACCGCAGGCCGCTGGGCAGAGGGAACGACGACACATCGCGAGACAAACCCGTTTGATCGTAAAGTTGCAGAAGCACCCTTTTTTTGACACATCACCACCACAGGAGAAACCGAAATGATCCATGTCATCGCCTCGCTGCAAATCAAGGAAAACCATCTGGCCGAGTTTATAGGCATTTTCAAGGCCAACGTCCCGAACGTGCTGCAGGAGAAAGGCTGCGTCGAATACGTGCCGACCATCGATGTTCCAACCGATCTGCCGCCCCAGGAGCGGAACCGGTGCGGCGTCACGATCGTCGAGAAGTGGGAAACACTCGACGACCTGCTGGCCCACCTCAAGGCCCCGCACATGCTGGCGTACGGGGAAAAGGTCAAGGACATGGTCGAAAAGAAATCGCTGAAGATCCTGACGCCGGCGTAGAGGTTTTACTGCGCTTGTTCCGCTCAATGGGTTTCGGCTGCTACGTGTTTTTCCTTGTGATCCGTTTGCAAAGACTGGATCCGTGCAGAAGAGATGCCCAACTGCGGAATCTCAGTCAATTTGACCACCCAGTCTCATCTGACCTGACCGGGCATTCTTGTTGCACGCGACCAGCAAGATTTCTTGCTAGACCGGTACGAAGTCATGATGGAGGATTTGGCTTCAATCGGCCAGAAGCGGTCAGAGTGATGGAATATTCATCGCACCGATTAACGTCAGCTTAGAGCCGGACAGTGATCATTTCTATGCTATCTCCGTACACGGCATGATCCTACAAACGTAGAATTCGAATTGATTGTGCCCCCATGACTCAAACAGGACAGCCCCCTTGACGCTTGCGCACTGGACGAAAAGTTCAAGACAAATCGGCCTTTTGACGATTGGTTTGTTGTTTGTTTTGTGGAGCATGCTTGCCTACTGGGCGGTTAATTCACGTCATTTAATGATAGAAAACCGGAAAGCGGAGTTGGCGCAGACGGTTGCCGTGGTGGAAGAGCAAAACGCCCAAATGCTCAGTATGATCAAGTTGGCTTTGCTGTCGGCTGATCATTGGGTGGCTCAGCACCCGAACGAGGACCCGGGAGAAAGCAAAGAATTCGTCCGACTGGTTGAGCAAATGCGTGAATCGTCCGGACAACGCATAGACATTCGCATGGTCACCCGTGACGCAAGGTTGGCTTATGTGCCAAAACGTGTCGATGCAGCCGCCACCGACGTATCTGACCGGGATTACTTTCGGGTGCAGAACGACCCCGCGACCCGAGGCCTTTATATCGCCAACGCCGTCTTTAGCCGGGTCACCCAGAAGTGGGGCATTCCGGTATCCATGCCAGCCAGCAACCGTGACGGACGCATTGCCGTTTTATTCGGCGCGATTGAACTTGAGCGCATGAAAAAGCTTCAAGCACCGCTCCTCAATGGCGCCGGGTCGAGTATCACCGTGTTTCGCAGCGACGGCCTTGTTCTCAGCAGGGTGCCGATTTTGCCGGATTTGATCGGCACCTCTCAGGTCTCGACGCCTTCATGGATTGAACACATCAGTCGCACAAAGAAAGGCGTCTTCATTACGAACCGCGAACCCTTCACTGGGCAGGATCGGATCGTCGCGTTCTCGCATATGCCGGACTACCCACTGATCATCGCCGCGTCAGCGACATTCAGCGAGGTTCTGCGCAATTGGCGGGAGCAGATGGCTCTCTTGGTAGCGTTTGCCCTGCTCCTCTCCATCGGGTTTTCCGTCATGGCAGCGAAGCTGATGCGTGCGGTTCGAGCAGAGGAAAAAGCACATGCCGACGTGCAGAAGTATGCTGCTGCATTGGAAAAAACAAATCAAGAATTGAATATTCTGTCCGTCACCGACAAACTGACTCAAATTTACAACCGCGCCCAACTCGATGCCGTACTTCACCATGAAATCATCCGTGCCAAACGTTACCACGGCGATCTCTCGATCATCATGCTCGACATTGATCACTTCAAGGGTGTCAATGATGCATTTGGTCACGCTGTCGGTGATTCGGTTCTTGTTGGCATGGCTACCGTGTTGCAAGACACTATCCGTGAAACCGATACCGTCGGACGATGGGGCGGCGAAGAGTTCCTAATCATCCTCCCGCAGACTCAACACGAGCAAGCGTTGTCAGTCGCTGAAAAAATCTGTCAGGCAATTTCTTCGACGCACTTCGCGGTTGTAGGGCAAGTCACAGCCAGTCTCGGTGTA
>CAZCJW010000050.1:0-13261 GCA_964499185.1 uncultured Propionivibrio sp.
TACCAGGCGCCTTCCATCTGCCGACTTTCCTGCCTGATTACCTCGTCTCGCGTCTTGGTGTTGCCCCCGATATTGATACGGCGAACATAAACCCTCTTTCCCGGATCAACGAACACGGTAAACGCCACCTGCCGCTTTTCCTTGTCGACTTCAGGCGCTGCGTTGACATTGGCAAAGGCATAACCCGTGGCAGAAAGCTTGTCGCTAATGGCCTTGGTGCTCTGGTTGAGATTTTCCCGAGAGAACACATCGCCCGGTTTGACCTTCATGGACTTGCGAAATTCTTCCTCCGGAAGAATGAGGTCGCCAGCCAACTTGACCGACGAAACAATGTAGCGCTCGCCTTCAGATACGCTGATTGAGATGTAAATGTCTTTCTTGTCGGGACTGATCGAAACCTGGGTGGACTCGATGTTGAACTCCAGGAATCCTCGATTCAGGTAAAAGGACCGCAACGTTTCGAGGTCAGCAGAGAGCTTCTGTTTGGAGTACTGATCGTTTTTGGTGTACCAACTGATCCAGTTGGGCGTCTGTAGCTGGAAAGTGTCCAGCAAGTCCTTTTCCTTGAACGAATTGGCTCCGACGATATTGATCTGCTTGATCAGCGCCGCATCGCCTTCTTCGATATTGAAATTGATGGCCACACGGTTCCGCTCGAGGGGAGTTATCGTCGTCGTCACGGTCATCGAGTACTTGCCGCGTGTCAGGTACTGTCTTTTAAGTTCCTGTTCAGCGCGTTCGAGCATGCTGCGATCGAAGGAGCGGGATACGGCAAACCCAGCCTCTTTCAATCCCTTGATCATCTGGTCTTTGTCGAACTCCTTGAGTCCCACGAAATCGATCTGTGCGATCGCGGGACGCTCCTCGACCGCGACAACCACGACCGGTCCCTCGATCTCAATACGCACGTCCTTGAAAAACCCTGTAGCAAACAGCGCCTTGATCGCCTGCGCCGCCTTCTCGTCGGTCATCGTATCGCCGACCTTGACGGGGAGATAGGAGAACACGGTTCCTGCTTCAGTTCGCTGGATACCCTCAACCCGAATATCCTTGACCGTAAAAGGTTCAAAAGCACACGCAGCGGACACGGAAAGCGCGGCAATCGCACCGACAAGCAGGTTTCTAATCATGGGTCAGCCAGGAATCAATCGAGTAAGGTCATTGTAGAAAGCAAACGCCATCAGCATCAGGATCAGCGCCAAGCCAATTTTCTGGCCGATCACCATCCATTGTTCCGAGAGTGGCTTGCCCCTTATGATTTCCGCGACATAATACAGTAAATGACCACCGTCCAGAATCGGGACAGGCAACAGGTTGAGGACAGCCAGGCTGATGCTCACCAGTGCCAGAAATTTGAGATAGTGACTCGCGCCGAGCTTTGCCGACTGACCGGCATAGTCCGCAATCGTCACCGGACCACTGATGTTTTTCCAGGAAACCACGCCTGTCAGCATCTTGCCCATCATCTGCAGACTGAACACGGATTTGTCCCATGTCTCATCGAGCGCTCTGCCCAATGCTGAAAGAGCGTCGTAGCGAACCGTGACCAGCAACTCCTGCCTAGTGAATCCCGCGTCATTGACTGCTGCGCCAATTTGCCCGATCCGGACTCCCTGTCTTTCCACCTCAAGAGGGATTACTTGCACCGACATCGGTTTTCCTGCCCGCATGAACTCCAGTGTCAGAGGAACCGAGGGGGACGCGCGAACCAAGGAAACCACGTCAGCCCAGGTCGAGATCTGCTTTCCGTTGATGCCCGTTATCATGTCACCTGGCACCAGACCGGCAGCCTCCGCCGGACTTCCAGCGCTTATCTTGCCGATTTCAGGCGGATAATCCGGCCTGAAGAAAGTCAAACCCAGCTTTTCCAGGGGATCGCCACTGTCGATTTCCTTGTTGGTCGCCGCCAAATCAATACGACGGATATTGATTTCGTTGCGCAGGTTGATCACTTCCAGATCGATGGCGTCCTGCTCGGTCATCTTCCGCAACAGAATCCAGCGCATGTCGGACCAAGTGACGACCTCTTCGCCTCCCACCTTGAGTACTCTTTCACCGTTCTCGATGCCCGCGCCCGCTGCCGGAGTCGCAGCAATTGGAACTCCTAGGACAGGACGAAGCTCTTCCATCCCGTGCATGAACAACCCCCAATAGACCAACACCGCAAGCAGTAGATTGGCCATTGGCCCGGCCGCAACGATCGCCATGCGCTTCCAGACACTTTGCCTATTGAACGCGCGATGCGACTCATGAGGCGCAACATCGCCCTCGCTCTCGTCGAGCATCCTGACGTAACCACCCAGCGGAAACAGACCAATCGACCATTCGGTACGGTCCCGACCGATCTGCCGGATCAGAAGGGGACGGCCGAACCCCACCGAGAACCGCAGCACCTTGACGCCAACCCAACGGGCGACCAGATAGTGCCCAAGTTCATGCACGACGATCAGCAACCCAAGCAGCACACCAAACGCTGCCAGGTAAAAAAGGAAATCGTTCATCTAAAGGTTGCTTCTTCAATCACCGATTCGGCGATGCTGCGCGCTTGCGCGTCGGCTGCAAGAACATCCGCCAATGAAACCAATTTCATCGCCGGCGCCCGATCCATCACCGAGGCGATCACTCGTGGAATTCCGGTAAAACCGATTCTTTCATCGAGAAATGCCTGAACGGCAATTTCATTGGCAGCGTTCAATGTCGCCGGCGAACTATCGCCTTCTTTTAGCGCCCGATAAGCAAGCGGCAGGCAAGGAAAACGATCAAAGTCGGGGCGTTCAAAATGCAAGGAAGCGATCTTGAACAAATCCAGCGATGCGACACCCGATGATATTCTTTCCGGATAAGCTAGGGCGTGCGCGATAGGAGTACGCATATCGGGATTGCCAAGTTCAGCGATTACCGACCCATCAACATATTGCACCAGCGAGTGAACAACACTTTGCGGATGCACGACAACCTGAATTTTCTCCGCCGGGACGTTGAATAACCAATGGGCTTCAATCATTTCCAGCCCCTTATTCATCATCGTCGCGGAATCGACCGATATCTTTCGGCCCATGACCCAATTGGGATGCGCGCAAGCCTGCTCCGGCGTTACCTTGTCCAGTGCCTCACGCGGGGTGTTGCGAAACGGACCGCCTGACGCCGTGAGCAACAGGCTTTGGACTCCGCTTTTACACAAGTCACCCGAGTAGCCTTGCGGAAGCGACTGAAATATCGCGTTGTGCTCACTATCGATAGGCAGGAGGGTCGCTCCGTTTTGCCTGACTGCCTGCATGAAGACAGGCCCGGCCATGACCAATGCTTCCTTGTTGGCGAGAAGAATCTTCTTGCCGGCGACCGCCGCCGCCAAGGTCGGGGGCAAGCCGGCAGCCCCCACGATGGCGGCCATTACACTGTCGACTTCAGGCAATTCCGCCATGCGCACCAAGGCGCCCGGCCCCGATTCGACACAGGTAGGGCATTTGGCCGCCTGCAGACGCATTTGCAACTCGGACGCCAGACCGGCGTCCCTTACAACCGCGAACTGCGGCCGAAACTCGAGGCATTGATCGAAGAGGCGATCGAGTTGACTGTGCGCGCACAAGGCCAGCACCCGATAACGCAGCGGATGCTGCCGGATGACATCAAGCGTACTGACGCCAATCGAGCCGGTAGATCCAAGAATCGTAAGCTTTTGCACAATCGTCAGAAGTAATTGCCAATCCAAACAAGCGAAACCAGCGGCAGGGTTGAAGTAAGACTGTCGATCCGATCGAGGATTCCCCCGTGACCAGGAAGTACATTGCTGCTGTCTTTCATGCCGGCTTGGCGTTTGAGCATGGATTCAAACAGATCTCCGACGACACTGATCGCCGCCAAAATCAGAAGGACGAACGTGAGCAACAGGAGGTTTTCCGCGAGCACTTGAGGCAATCGGGGCGCCAATAGCAATCCGTAAAGAACAACGGCCAGTGCTCCGCCAACCGCCCCTTCCCACGTTTTTCCCGGACTGATAGTCGGTGCCAGTTTGTGGCGCCCGAATGCCCGCCCGGAAAAATAAGCGGCAATATCGGCCAACCACACAACCGCCATGATGGCCGCCAAAGGAACGCCCCCTAACTGCCGGAGTTGCACCAGCGCCAGCCAGGTTGGCAGGATCACGATCACTCCCGTTAGGCAACCGGCAATGGGATTCTGCAAGGCCCAGCGACAACGCAGCCAGAATGGAACAACGAGCAGCCAGAATACTCCTGCAGGAAGATAGAGCCATCGGCCGACATGCCAAGCGGCTTCCGAAGAATAGCCATCCAATCCAAGAGCAGATGGAAACATCAGCCCAATTCCACTGCAGAGTGCGATCATCACCACGCCAAGCACCACCCGATTCGGTCCGGGCTGTTTCATCAGCGCGCCCCACTCCCAGAATGCGACAGCAGCAACCAAGGCTGTAACGCCTGTCCAGCCGAGGGGAGGAAGAAAAAAAAGCGCGCAAAAAAACGCGGCAAACAGAAGAATCGCTGTAGCGATCCGCGTCTTAAGCATCGACCCTTGCATCCGCGGAAGAGTCTGATCCGGTCCCGTCAGCAGCGATACTTCCAGAACGTTCGCCGGAAGCCTTGGCGTTCAATTGCTCACTCGTTCGCCCGAACCGGCGTTCGCGCTTTTGGTAAGAGGCGATCGCTTCGTCAAAAGCCGCTGCGTCGAACTCCGGCCAGAGTTTATCGGTGAAATAGAGTTCCGAATAAGCAAGTTGCCATAGCAGGAAATTACTGATTCGCTCTTCCCCGCCCGTACGTATAAACAGATCCGGCTCCGGTGCGTAGCTCATCGACAAATAGGATGCCAGGTCGTCCTCGTTCCATCCCTCTGATTTTTCCGGGTTTTCACGCACCATCCGGTTGACTGCCTGGAGTATGTCCCAGCGTCCACCATAGTTTGCCGCGATGCTCAGAGTAAGCTTGGCGTCACCTGCCCCAGCTGTCTTCTGCTCGGATGCCCGAATCAGCGCCTGCAGATCAGGATCGAATCTCGACAGATCCCCGACAATCTTGAGGCGCACACCGTTACGTTCGAGCTTGGAAACTTCCTGTTTCAAGGCATGTGCGAACAGTTGCATGAGCAACGAGACTTCTTCGGTTGGGCGTCGCCAGTTCTCCGAACTGAACGCAAAAAGAGTCAAATACTCGATCCCGCGTTCGAGGCAATAACGCACTGCATCGCGTACCGTTTCCACGCCACGGCGGTGTCCAGCAAAGCGAGGAAGAAACCGCTTCTTGGCCCATCGGCCGTTTCCATCCATGATGATGGCAACGTGACGCGGCACTCGATCGGTGTCGGGAATAGTCCGGGTCGAACTCTTGAAGGAAACCATCTGCCAGATCCTCGCGGCAGTCTAGATGGCCATCAATTCGGTTTCTTTCTGAGAAAACTGCTTGTCGACCTCAGCGACGTATTTGTCAGTAAGCTTCTGGATATCATCCTGAGCACGACGCTCTTCGTCCTCCGAGCATTCCTTCTTCTTGAGGAGATCCTTCAACGTCCCGTTGGCGTCACGACGCAAGTTGCGCATTGCCACCCGGGCGTTCTCACACTCATGCTTGACGACTTTGATCAGATCGCGACGGCGCTCTTCCGTCAGCGCCGGCATCGGAACCCGGATCAGTTCGCCCTGAGAGGCTGGGTTCAAGCCCAGATCGGAATCACGAATCGCCTTTTCGACTTTCTGGGCCATCCCTTTTTCCCAAGGCTGGACACCCAGCGTCCGCGGATCAATAACGGTAATATTGGCGACGGTATTCACCGGGACCATCGAACCGTAATAATCCACTTGTACGTGATCGAGCAAACCGATATGCGCCCGGCCTGTACGAATCTTTGCCAAGTCGGTACGCAGCGCCTCGATCGACTTTTGCATTTTGTATTCGGTATTTTTTTTCACATCGGCAATCGACATCTCACTCTCCCTCAGCAATACACCAGAGTGCCTTCTTTCTCGCCAAGAACAACCCTCTTGAGGGCTCCCGCCTTGAAAATGGAGAAGACCTTGATTGGCAGCTTGCGGTCTCGGCACAACGCTAAAGCCGTAGTATCCATGATGGCAAGATTTCTGGAAATAGCTTCGTCGAAGCTGATCGTGTCGAATCGCGTGGCGGACGGGTCCTTTTTCGGATCGGCAGTATAAACCCCGTCCACCTTGGTTGCCTTGAGCACGATTTCCGCCCCGATTTCCGCACCGCGCAGAGCCGCAGCGGTATCCGTAGTGAAGAACGGATTACCCGTTCCGCCCGCAAAAATGACGGTACGTCCCTGTTCCAGATACCGTATGGCACGGCCCCGGATGTAGGGCTCGACAACCTGCTCGATATTGAGGGCCGACTGCACGCGCGCGACCAGCCCGGCAACCCGCATGGCATCCTGCAATGCCAGTCCGTTCATGACAGTCGCCAGCATCCCCATATAATCGGCCTGCGCACGGTCCATGCCATTCGCCGCCGGCGCAATGCCGCGGAAGATATTGCCACCGCCGATGACCACGCCGACCTGAACTCCCATATCGACAACGCTTTTGACTTCGTTGACGATATCGGTGATGGTCTGACGGTTGATTCCATAAGAATCGGCACCCATCAAGGCTTCACCCGATAGTTTCAGCAAAATACGCTTGAATTTGGGAGTTTCGGCATCAGTCATGGCAGTGTTTTTCCTTCAAGCTCTTCAGTTCTTTGCAGCGGCAGCCTGGGCAGCAACTTCAGCGGCGAAATCGTTAGACCGCTTTTCCATTCCTTCGCCAACCACGTAAAGCGTGAACCCGGCAACCGACGCGCCTTTGGCTTTGAGCAACTGTTCGATCGTTTGCTTGCCGTCCTCGGCTTTCACGAATACCTGAGCGAGCAAAGTCACGTCCTTCAAGTACTTCTGCACGGTGCCTTCGGCGATCTTCTCCAGCATTGCCTCCGGTTTGTTGTCAGCACGGGCTTTCTCGATCGCGATACGACGCTCGGTTTCCAGCAACTCAGCCGGAACACCGTCCGAACTCAGAGCCTTCGGCTTGGAAGCCGCAATGTGCATGGCAAGATCCTTGCCCAGTTGGTCGTCACCGCCAACCACATCCAGGAGCACCCCAATCTTGGCACCGCCATGAATGTAGGAAACCAGCTTGCCCTTGGCCTCAACACGCACGAAGCGGCGGATGGACATGTTTTCGCCGATCTTGCCGACCAGAGCGGTACGGGTCGATTCGACAGTCCCTTCGCCCATCGGCAATGCCGACAACGCAGACACATCCTCGGGATTGCTCTTCGCCACGAGATCGGCACAGGTCCTGGCCAACGCCTGGAACTCGTCGTTCTTGGCAACGAAATCGGTTTCACAGTTAACTTCGATGATCGATCCCAGTTTTCCATCGGCTGAAATACTGACCGCCACCAGACCTTCCGCGGTAATGCGGGCAGCGGCCTTGGTCGCCTTGTTGCCCAATTTCACCCGCAGGATTTCCTCGGCCTTGCCCATGTCCCCATCGGCTTCGGTCAGTGCTTTCTTGCATTCCATCATCGGCGCGTCAGTCTTTGCGCGCAGTTCAGCCACCATGCTTGCGGTAATTGCCGCCATTTTTTAATCTCCACTTACAGACACGGCCGGAAAACCGGCCGCACCTTGTTGAAACAATTGATCAATAATCGATCACAGTCAGCACGTCTCTAAGACTGCAGGTGACAAATTACTCGGACTCCTCGACAAACTCGTCGGACGACGTCGCCGCAATAATATCCTCGACGAACTGGCTGCGCCCTTCAAGGACCGAATCGGCAACACCACGAGCGTAAAGACGAATCGCGCTGGACGAGTCGTCGTTACCCGGAATGACGTAATCGACACCTTCCGGGGAATGGTTGGTATCCACGACGGCAATGACCGGGATGCCCAGTTTGTTGGCCTCGGTAATGGCAATCTTGTGGTAACCAACGTCGATCACGAAAAGTGCATCAGGCAATGTATTCATTTCCTTGATACCACCGATCGACTTTTGCAGCTTGGCCAGTTCGCGCTGCATCATCAGCGCTTCTTTCTTTCCAAGCTTCTCCAGGGAACCGTCTTCCATCATGGTTTCCATTTCCTTGAGACGCTTGGTCGACTGCTTGATGGTCTTGAAATTGGTCAGCATCCCGCCCAGCCAGCGCTGGTCGACGTAAGGCGATGCGCAACGGGCGGCTTCTTCGGCGATGATTTCGCGCGACTGGCGCTTGGTGCCAACGAAGAGAATGGAGCCTTTGTTCGCCGAGAGCTTGCGTACAAAAGCCATGGCTTCGTTGTACTTGGCAAGCGTCTTCTCGAGGTTGACGATATGGATCTTGCTCCGGGCACCAAAGATGTACGGAGCCATCTTGGGGTTCCAGAAGCGTGTTTGATGGCCGAAATGAACGCCGGCCTCCAGCATCTGACGCATTGTTGCGGACATAATCTATTTCCTTTAAGGGTTGAACCACCATTCGCCGACCTACGTCCATCTAGCGACAGACACCCTTGAACAGACGAATGTGAGAATTTAGCAAAAATCAGCCATAACAGCCGGTTTCCACTGGGAACTGCAAACCACCCGGTCTGCAGAGCCCGTGATTCTACATCAACCTCGGCGAATCACAAAACGCCGGTTGATCGATTTCGGACTACCGATGCAAAAAAGGCTTCATCAAGCGATGAAGCCTTTTTCTGGAACTACCGGTGAAGATCAGCGTTGCCGATCAGCCCAGACGCGAGATGAAGTAACCCGCGCAAACCGCCGTTCCGATAACACCGGCCACGTTCGGGCCCATGGCGTGCATCAGCAGGAAGTTACCCTTGTCGTACTTGGCACCGACCACCTGCGAAACACGCGCTGCCATCGGCACCGCCGAAACACCGGCCGATCCGATCAACGGGTTGATCGGGTTATTGGGCGACAGCTTGTTCATCACCTTGGCCAGCAACACGCCACCTGCGGTGGAAACCGCGAAGGCGATCACGCCCACGACGATAATCATCAGCGTCTTCGGGCTGAGGAAGTTCGCCGCGTCCATGGTCAGGCCAACCGAAGTACCCAGGAAGATCGTCGTGATATTGATGATCTCGTTCTGCGAGCACTTGGTCAGACGTTCAACCACACCCGATTCGCGCATGATGTTGCCGAGCATGAGCATGGCGATCAGCGGCGAAGCCGGCGGAACGACCAGACACACGATGACCATGACGATGATGGCAAACAGGATACGCTCCAGCTTGCCGACCGGGCGCAAGGTCTTCATGCGGATCTTGCGTTCGGCAGGAGTGGTCAAAGCGGTCATGATCGGCGGCTGAATCAACGGCACCAGTGACATGTAGGTGTACGCTGCGACAGCGATCGGCCCGATCAGGTGCGGCGCCAGCTTGTTGGCCGTAAAGATCGAGGTCGGACCGTCAGCACCACCGATGATACCGATGGAAGCGCCTTCACCCGGAGTGAACACACCGCTGATCACCGCAACAAACATCGTCGCGAAGATTCCCAGCTGGGCCGCGGCACCAAGGAACAGCGTACGCGGATTGGCAATGAGCGGACCAAAGTCGGTCAGCGCACCGACCCCCAGGAAAATGATCGGCGGGAACAGTTCGAGATGGATACCCTGCGAGAGGTAGTAGTACAACCCCCCCGGAACGTGGATCAAACCGTCGACGTAGGGCTCGTTCAAGACGCCCATGGTTGGAATGTTGGCCAGCAGCGCACCGAAGGTAATGGGCAGCAACAGCAGCGGCTCATATCCCTTGACGATGGCGCAATAGAAGAGGACGGCGCAAACCGCCCACATGATGACCATTCCGCCGGTGATCTGCGAGAACCCGGTGGTGGTGGTCATCATGATCCAGAATTGTTGAAAAATTCCTTCCATGGCGGCCTCAGCTGAGCTGGACGAGAACCTGGCCTTCGGAGACGGAGTCGCCCTCCTTGACCAGAATTGCAGAGACCGTGCCGGCCGTCGGAGCGTAGATCGGCGATTCCATCTTCATGGCTTCGAGCACAACGAGTTCCTCGTCGGCGGCGACCTGTTGACCCACGGCAACGCGAATCTTCCAGACGGTACCCGGCATCGGGCAAAGAACCGCGCCAGCACCGGCAGCGACGGGAGCAGCAGCAACCGGGGCCGGGGCGGCTACCGGAGCGGGAGCGGGCGCAGCCGCGGGAGCGGCGACCGGAGCCGCGGCAACGGGAGCGGCAACCGGCGCGGCGGCGGCAACGCTGCCATCAGCCACTTCAACGCCAACTTCGTATGTCTTGCCTTCGAGGGTGATCCTGAGTTTTTTCATGATTAATATCCTTTATGCTGGACTCGGAGCGGATGCTCAGAGTTTGTGAGAAGAATGATGTGAGGCGCGTCCCTGGGCTGTCCAAAGCGTATCTGCACTGGTTAAGGGGCGGAACGAAACGACGGACACTGGTACGCCGAGCATTTCATGAGCGGCAGCCGTCAGAATGACCAGCAGCTTCTCCTGGCTCAAGCCGGACGAAGTAACCGCCGCCGGGGCAACTGGCGCAGCCTTGGCCGCCGGAGCGGCAGGCGCCGCCTTGGCCGCGGGAGCCGGGGCAGTCTTGCCGTAGTACTGGTTCGGCAAGAGCACTTTGAGCAGCCAGGACAGCAAGGCACTGATGGCGGTGATCGAACCAAGCACGACGAAGACTACCAGCAGACCGGTGGCCTGAAACTCGGCCAGTTCGCCGACCGTCGGCTTGGCGGAGAATCCGCCATCCTTTTTTCCCGGAGCCACGGTGGTGGCGACCGTCTGGGCCGTCGCCGTATCCGCGCTGGCGAGCACTAAGGAAGTGGGTTGTAATGAACTCATGGTTTTGATTTCCCGTAGTATTGATTGGGTAGAAGGACCTTGAGCAGCCAGGACAGCAGCGCACTGATGGCAGTAATCGAGCCGAGCACGACGAAGACTACCAGCAGACCGGTGGCCTGAAACTCGGCAAGTTCACCCACCGTCGGCTTGGCGGAAAACCCGCCATCCTTTTTTTCCCGAGCCACGGTGGTGGCGACCGTCTGGGCCGCCGCCTCCGGTGCGCCGGTTGTGCTGGCCACCACAATGGTGTTTTCTGCCGTAGCGCTCATAACGGAATCAACCCATGCTTCTTCGGCGGACGTGTCACGCGCTTGGTCAGCGACAGACGCAGCGCCACGGCAATCGTGGAGCGCGTTTCGGACGGGGCGATGACGTCGTTGATCATGTTGTTCTCAGCCGCCTGGTAGGGAGAAGCGAATTCCTTGCGATACTTGGCAATGAGTTCGGCTTCCTTGGCCTTGGGATCCTCAGCCGCTTCCATCTCCTTGCGGTAGATGACGCGCACCGCGCCTTCGGCGCCCATGACGGCGATTTCGGCTGTCGGCCAGGCGTAGACGAAGTCTGCACCGAGGTCCTTGGAGCACATGGCGAGATAGGCGCCACCGTAGGACTTGCCGAGGATCATGGTGATTTTCGGCACGGTCGCTGCCGAGTAGGCAAACAGCATCTTGGCGCCGTGACGGATGATACCGGCACGTTCCTGGGCCAGACCCGGCATGAAACCAGGAACATTAACCAGGTTGACGATCGGAATATTAAAGGCGTTGCAGAAGCGGATGAAGCGCGCACCCTTGTCGGAGGAATCAACGTCAAGCACGCCGGCCTTGAAGGCAGGCTGGTTGGCGAGGATACCGACGACCATGCCTTCGATACGGGCGAAACCAATAACGAGGCTCTTGGCGAACTCACGCATGACTTCCATGAAGTCGCCACCGTCGACCAGACGATGGATGACCTTGTAGGCGTCGAGCGCGGCCTTGGTGCCTTCGGGCACCAGATCATTCATCCCCTCATCCTTGGTCATGGAGATGCTGGTCGGGATGTTGTGGGGAGGATCCTGCATATTGTTGAGCGGCAAATACGACAGGAGTTTGCGCGTGATTTCCAGGGCGTGCTTGTCGTCTTCGGCAATGAAATGAATGTTGCCGCTGACGGAGGCGTGCGCTTGCGCCGTGCCGAACTGCTCGATCGGGGCTTCCTGGCCGGTAGCGGCCTTGATGACGTCCGGACCGCAGATGAACATCTGCGAGTTCTTGCGGGTCATGATCAGGAAGTCCATCAGCGCGGGGCTGTAGGCGGCTCCACCCGCGCAGGGGCCGGCAATGATGGCAATCTGCGGAACCAGGCCCGAGACGGCAACGTTGCGGTAGAAAATCTGGCCGTAGCCGGACAGGGAGTGCACGGCCTCCTGGATGCGCGCACCACCCGAGTCGTTGATGGCAACGACGGGAATGCCGAGGTTGGCCGCGTTATCCATCATGTCGCAGATCTTCTGGGCGTGCATGCGGCCCAGCGAGCCACCGGACACGGTGAAGTCCTGGGAGAAGGCAGCGACCGGACGACCGTCGATCTGGCCGATACCGGTAATGACGCCGTCACCCGGGAGAGCCTTGCCCTTGAGTTCTGCGGTTTGATGATTGACGTGCATTCCGGATTCCTGGAACGACGATGCGTCGTACAGGCTTTCGATGCGCTCCCGTGCGGAAAGTTGACCCTTCTGGTGGCGCTTCTCGACCTTATCGAGGCCGCCGCCGACGCTCGCCGCTGCGCGGCGCTCGTTCAACTCGTCCATTAGTTCCTTGCGTATTGCCATAAACGCTCCTTGATCCCTTGGCTAGCTTCTAAGTTATAAAAAACCGTTAATACCTAAATCGCGTGTAATAAACTCAAATTTCTTATCTTACCGCCGAGTAAAACTTTCCCACCAAATGCGCGTCAATTCTATTGTGGGAAACCGACACCTGAACACTAAAAACCAGTAATTGCAGTGCTTTGGGACTCGAGTTCAAGCCTATTTGCCGATCTTGAAGTTCAGTTGCCGCCCTCGGCAACCTATACGTGTGGAAACCTTACCAAGACCCGCGAATTCAAAGCTCTCGCAGGGCGCGCCAAAGTTTTCAGAAGTACAAGTAGTTGCGCGGCAAGCCCATAAGTGTATGGCGCGCCCTGGCGCCAGTCAATCGTGAAGGCTTGCGAAGGTGCTGAGAAAGGACTGAATTTGGAAAATCCGCGCTCAAGGCACGCCGTCTGGTGCGAGAATTTCGCGCTCTAAATTTGCTCGCGAAGGATTTCCCAGAAAAGCGCCTTTTCAGGCGGCCTGCCGGAAGAGCGTGGCGATCCATTCCTTCTGAGCGGCTCGGCGACGTGATTCGACGAGATGGCTGCGGATTTTTTCGCGCACTGACGAAAGCGGCTGCTCGCTTGCTGACTC
>CAZCJW010000050.1:13361-15570 GCA_964499185.1 uncultured Propionivibrio sp.
TGACCAGACCTTCCTGATCCAGACCGGAACTCTCGATGTCTGCCAGAAACTCGTCGTCAGACGAATAACGCCCACGTACTTCGGCCAGTGCCTGGGACAATGAAGAGGCTGGCAGTACGACTTGCGCGGCTTCCGCAGAAGACAGGATGCGCTGTTCAATGGACAATTGGCGGGCAGCCACAGAATCCACTCGCTGCCTTTCGACCGGCTCAAGCAAGGCTGGCGGTTTGTGAAATAACTCCCGGGAGAGCTTGAGCCTCAAATAAGAATCGACTTCAGACATGATTCAACTCCGATAGTGAATCCAATGCCGACTCGGGCACCGCGAGCGTGCGCCCGGGCAGGCAATCAAAATGGATGTGGTAGAGAATTCCGCCGGGTTTGCGCACAACGTGCAGTACTTCACCCACGGCACCACTGGGTATATGGATCTCCGACGCCAATGCCAGAATCCGGTTTGCCCGGACCTTCTCCCGACTCTCGAAAACACTCGGAAACCAGGGTTCATCAAGACCGATCAACTCTTCTTCGCGGCACCCGACAATGCGGTCGACATCCAGAAAATGTACCGTGTAGATGATCTGGTCCTGCAGGAAGGTACCGATATCAATGACGGTACCCGTACTTCCCCGGCGGATGAGCAGCGCCCCGATGGCTTCACCGGGATAGGTGCCATCGTTGCGCACGTTGCGCACGACCCGCACGTCGTCGCCGAGATCCCAGCGGGTAATCATTCGCGCCCCGCCCTTCCAATGGACGAGAGGGGGACGAAGGCGATTCCCGCTGCACGTTGATGAACGCGAAAGACCTTTTCGGTGATCGCGTCTGATCTGACAAAATCGCCATAGGCTCTGGCCAGGCATTCTCTGTACTCTGCGAAGGCTGGCGTGATGTCCGCGGGATAGCGCCGAAGGTAGTCATGAAACCGCTGCAATATGTGCAAGCGATTCACGATGACGATACGGGGGTCGTAATCGATCCCGAAAAACTCGAGAAAGTCTTCGGCGGACTCCAGATCGTCGAAATCCTGATGCACATCACGCTCCGTGTTCATTGAGGCCTCCTAAAGGACAACGGCAGCCGGATCAGGAATGCTGTGGCTTTTTCTGATCCGAACGAGCATGGACAGCAGTTCCTCGGACACGGGCGTTCGCTTCACACCGTGGACAAAATCGCGAACCGCCGTGAGCAGCGACCGCGCTTCTCCATCGCTCAGGGATTCGCCCAGTGCAGCAAGGACCACTCGCACGCCGCTGGTTCCCGAATGCTTGCCAAGAACGAAACGGTGCTGGCGGCCAACGATCGCCGGATCAAATCCCTGGTAGTTGTCGGGATGCTTGAGCAAGCCATCGATGTGCACCCCGGCCTCGTGCGTAAATGCCCCTTCGCCGACAACGCTCTTCTGCCATGGCACGGGCCGGCCGGAGGCTTTTGCGACGAGCTCGGATATCGCCGGAAAGCCCTTCAGATCGACGCCCGTATCGACGCCATGACAACGGCCAAGCCCCATCACCACTTCTTCAAGGGCTGCATTTCCGGCGCGTTCGCCCAAGCCGTTGACCGTGGTATTGACGTGCGTGGCGCCAGCGCGGACGGCAGCCAGCGTATTTGCCGTGGCGAGACCCAGGTCGTCATGCGCATGCATCTCGATCTCCAGATCCGTCCGGCTACGCAACTGTCCGATGCGATCAGCCACCGTAAAGGGATCCAAAACACCCAGGGTGTCGGCGAAGCGAAGTCGACGGGCACCGGCCTGCTGCCCCACGTCGGCAATCCGAACCAGAAAGTCCGGATCGGCGCGCGACGCATCCTCGGCACCAATGCAAACGTCGATTCCGCTGTCACGCGCCATCGCAACATGCCGACCCAGGTTATCAAGCAGCCAGGAACGATCCCGGCGCAACTTGTACGCCAGATGCTGGTCGGATGACGGGACCGATATATCGATCAGCTGAACACCAAGGTCGCACGACCTTGCGATGTCGGAAACCGCCATCCGGCACCACACCATCAGTCGTGCTGACAAACCCAGCGAGGCAACGGCGCGAATGCTCTCGCACTCTTCCTCTCCCATTGCCGGGATGCCAATCTCCATTTCCTGAACACCCAATGCGTCGAGCCGTGACGCGATGGCCAGCTTTTCTTCGAGGGTAAACGCCACGCCGGCCGATTGTTCGCCATCGCGCAACGTTGTGTCGTTGATAACAAC
>CAZCJW010000051.1:0-10830 GCA_964499185.1 uncultured Propionivibrio sp.
ACGGCGGAAATGCCCGGCATGTACCCGGAAGGCGAATACGACCTGGCCGGCTTTGCCGTCGGCGTCGTCGAAAAGTCGGCCGTGATCACCGGCAAGGACATCGTTCCCGGCGACGTGCTGCTCGGCCTGCCGTCTTCCGGTGCGCATTCGAACGGCTACTCGCTGGTGCGCAAGATCCTCTCCGTTGCCAAACCCGACCTGAATGCACCGTTTGACGGCGATCGCACGCTGGCCGACGCGATCATGGAACCGACGCGCATCTACGTGAAGCCGATGCTGGCCCTGATGGCCGAGTTGCCGGTCAAGGGCATGGCGCACATCACCGGTGGAGGCCTGACCGAGAACGTGCCGCGCGTGCTGCCGGACAGCGTCAAGGCGGTGATCGACCAGTCGACGTGGCAGCGCCCGAAGTTGTTCCAGTGGCTGCAGGGCGCCGGCAACGTCGCCGAGAGCGAGATGCACCGCGTTTTCAACTGCGGCATCGGCATGTGCGTCGTGGTGGCCCGGGAGAACGTCCAGCAGGCCTTGACGCTGCTGCGCGCTGCCGGCGAGCAGGCCGTCGAAATCGGCCGTATCGAGGCACGCCAGGACGGTGAAGCGCAAACCATCGTCGTCTGATTGCTGATCGCGCAGCCCGTGTTGCTGGCTCCGGAACAGTTTCTGGGCTTCCTGGCGGCGGCCGTGCTGATTACCCTTTCGCCGGGACCGGACAATCTGATGGTTCTCGGATTCGGCATTTCGCGCGGACGCGCCAAGGGCATTGCCTTCGGCCTCGGCTGTGGGCTCGGTTGCCTGAGCCACACCCTGCTGGCAACGCTCGGTGTCAGCGCGCTGATCGCGGCGTCGCCAGTCGCGTTCCTGACCCTGAAAATCTGCGGCGGACTTTATCTGGTCTGGCTCGGTGTCCAGGCATTACGCAGCCGCGGCCAGGTCCGGTCGACAGAGACCAGGGGTGGCGACGATGCGCTGCTCCAACTCTTCACCAAGGGAATGTTGGCCAACGCCATCAACCCCAAGGTCGTTCTGTTCTTTCTCTCTTTTCTGCCGCAGTTCGTTGTCGTGGAGAACGGCCATGTCGCCTGGCAGACGGCGCAACTGGGACTGGTGTTTACCGTACAGGCGGCGTTGTTGTTTTCCCTGCTCGGCTATTTTTCAGGAAGCGTCGGGCACTGGCTGCAGCGGCATGAGCATGTGGGGGTGTGGCTGGATCGGCTGGCCGGGACTATTTTCGTGGCACTTGGCGTACGGCTGATTGTCGCGCGTTGACGGTCCATTGTCAGGCCTTGGTGTCAATCCCGGGGTAAAGCGAGGATCTTCGCCGGCTGGAGGTTGTGCGGGTATCGAGCAAGACATCCTGCTGCTTCTGGCGACGGTCTTGCCGGCGGCGTTCCTCGCCAGCGTCGGTACGTTGCTGCTCGAGGCGCTTCTGGGCGTTCAGGGCGTCTTGCGCCTGCTTTTGCCTGGCCCGGGCGCGGGCGCGAGCCAACGCGTCGCGACTGGCCGCCAGGCTGTCGACGGGTTCGGTTCGCTGTTCTTCGGCGGGCGATTGCGGTGTTTTGTGCCTGAAGAACCGGAACACTGTTTCGTCCGGGATTCTCATGGGCGATCCTTGGTTTTCGATCAAGACCTGAGTGGTGTAACGGACTAATTTGTTTAATCTTTAGTATGTCGTCCCGAGAATCCGGGCACGCAGTTTGTCGAACTGTGCTGTCCATCAGGTGGTTGCTTGGGTAAACTGATCTGCTTCTGCCTGTCGGGGGCTTTCTTCCTCCTCCTCCTTCAATTCGCTTGCATCGGACGCGTATGTCGCACGGAAAACGTCATTCTTTGGTCGTTCTGATTGCCATTGCCGGCTTGCTGGCTATGGCCTACTGGGCGTATGTCGCCTATCGCGGGGCGACTCCGCCCGTGGCTGTTTCCGGCAAGCCGCCGGTAAATGGGTCGCCGGTCGCAGGGAGGGCGAGCGGAGCGCCGGGCAATATGGTCTTGCCGGTGGAAACGGTTACGTTGGCGGCCAGCGAACTGGCGCTTGACGCCACCGCCGTTGGATCGTTGCGCTCGAACGAGTCGGTAGTGCTGCGCCCGGAGACAGCCGGCCGGATTTCCGTGATCAACTTCAAGGATGGATCAGCGGTCGCCAAAGGTACTCTGCTCGTCGAACTCGACGCGGCCATGCAATCGGCCGAATACGATCAGGCGAGAGCGAATCTCGGGCTGGCGCAGATGAACCTCAAGCGCTCGCGCGAACTGTTCGAGAAGAAGTTCGTCAGCCAGCAAGCACTGGATAACGTCGAGGCGGCGCTCAAGGTGCAGGAAGCAGCGCTGGCGCTGGCCCAGGCCAAGCTCGAGAAAATGCGCATCAAGGCGCCGTTTGCCGGCGTGGTCGGCATCCGCAACGTGAGCGTTGGCGACTATGTCAAGGAAGGGCAGGAACTGGTCAACATCGAGGACATCAGCACGCTGAAGATCGATTTTCGCCTGCCCGAATCCTACCTCGCGCAACTCCAACCGGGGCAATCGCTGGAGGTGGCGACCGATGCGCTGCCCGGGCGCAACTTCGAGGCACGTATCGAGGCGATCAATCCGCTGGTCGATACGGCCGGGCGCGCCGTTTCCTGCCGGGCGGTCCTGTCGAATGCCGACGGCCGCCTGCGGCCGGGCATGTTCGTGCGGGTGCGCCTGATCTTCGAACGTCGCGGTAACGTGCTGATGCTCCCGGAACAGGCCCTCGTGCCCGACATGCAGGCGCCGTTCGTCTATCGTGTGCAGGACGGCAAGGCGGTGCGTACACCGGTGAAGACCGGGCTGCGCCGCAATGCAGAGGTGGAGATCGTCGACGGGCTCAAGTCCGGCGATGAAGTCGTCGTCGCCGGGCAACTGAAACTGCGCGACGGCGTCCCGGTCAGGGCCGCGCAATGAAAATTTCCGACCTGTGCATCCGGCGGCCGGTTTTCGCCACGGTGCTGTCGCTCGCCGTCATGCTGATCGGGCTGGTGTCCTACACCCGGCTGCCGGTGCGTGAATATCCGAAAATCGACGAACCGGTAGTGACCGTCGATACGACGTATCGCGGAGCGTCTGCCGAGATCGTCGAATCGCAGATCACCAAGCCGCTGGAGGATTCGTTGGCCGGTATTGAAGGTGTCGATGTCATCACTTCGATTTCCCGGCAGGAGAACAGCCAGATTTCGGTGCGCTTCAAGCTCGAACGCAATCCCGATTCAGCGGCCTCGGACGTGCGAGACCGCGTTTCCCGCGTGCGCAACCGCTTGCCGACAGACATCAACGAGCCGGTGATCGCCAAGGTCGAGGCCGATGCCAGCCCGATCATCTGGATTGCCTTTTCGTCCGACCAGCATTCGGCGCTGGAAGTCACCGATATCGCCAACCGCCTGGTCAAGCCCCGGCTGCAGACGCTCCCCGGTGCCGCCGATGTGCGCGTCTTTGGCGAGCGCAAATTCGCCATGCGCATCTGGCTCGACCGCGACCGCCTGGCCGCGTTCAGCCTGACGCCGCAGGACGTCGAGGATGCCCTGCGCCGGCAGAACGTGGAAGTGCCGGCGGGACGCATCGAAAGCGCCAGCCGGGAATTCTCGGTGGTGGCCAAGACCGACCTCGTCAAACCCGAGCAGTTCGCCAACATCATCGTCAAGCAGGCCAGCGATGCGCGCGGCAGCTATCCGGTGCGTATCGGCGACCTCGGGCGGGTCGAGATCGGCGCCGCTTCCGAGCGCAGTGCCGTGCGCTTCAAGGGGCGCCCGGCAGTTTC
This sequence comes from uncultured Propionivibrio sp., assembly GCA_964499185.1. Lineage (GTDB taxonomy): Bacteria > Pseudomonadota > Gammaproteobacteria > Burkholderiales > Rhodocyclaceae > Propionivibrio. The sequence continues at coordinate 3,770 of CAZCJW010000051.1, forward strand.
GGTCGGCGTGATCAAGCAGGCCACGGCCAATCCGCTTGATCTCTCGAAAGCGCTGCGTGCCGAACTGCCGCGCATCGAAAGCGAGCTTCCCCAGGGCATGACGGTGGATATCGCCTATGACTCGTCGGTGTTCATCGACCGCTCGATCAAGTCCGTGTTCTCGACCATCGGCGAGGCCATCGCATTGGTTCTGCTGATCATCTTTTTCTTCCTGCGCAATCTGCGTGCCACGCTGGTGCCGTTGGTGACGATTCCAGTGTCGCTGGTCGGTTCGTTTGCGCTGATGTACCTGTTCGGCTTTTCGATCAACACCCTGACGCTGCTGGCGCTGGTGCTGGCCATCGGCCTGGTGGTCGACGACGCGATTGTCGTTCTGGAGAATATTTTCCGTCACATCGAAGACGGCATGCCACGCCGCGAGGCGGCGTTCAAGGGCGCACGCGAAATCGGCTTTGCCGTGGTGGCCATGACCATCACGCTGGCTGCCGTGTATGCACCGGTCGCCTTTATGACCGGCCGCACAGGCAAGCTGTTCATCGAGTTTGCCCTCACACTGGCCGGGGCTGTGCTGGTATCCGGCTTTGTCGCGCTAACCCTGTCGCCGATGATGTGCTCGCTGATGCTGCGGCATGAAACCAAACATTCCTGGGCTTTTGTGCTGATCGAGAACTTCCTGACCTGGATGACGCAGGGTTACCGGCGCGTGCTGACGGCGCTGCTGGAGCGGCGCTGGATCGTCATGCTGGCATTTGTTGCGGTTGCTGCAGCCAGCGGAATGCTGTTCACGTCGCTCAAGTCGGAACTGGCGCCGATCGAGGATCGCGGCGTCATCCTCGGCGTGTTTGTCGGCCCGGAAGGAGCGACGCTGGATTACACGGAGAAATACGCCCGGCAGCTTGAGGGCATCTATGGCAAGACCAACGATGTCGAACGCTATTTCGTTGTTTCCGGCAATCCGACGGTTAATCAGGGCATCTCCTTTATCGGCCTGACCGACTGGGCTCAGCGCCAGCGCAGCGCGGGAGAGGTGGTCAAGGAACTGTTCCCGCAATTCATGCGCATTCCCGGTGTGCTCGCCTTTCCGGTGCAGCCGCCGTCGCTGGGGCAGAGTCCGCGCGAGCGGCCGGTGAACTTCGTCGTGGTGACCTCCGCGTCGTATCCGGAACTGCTTGAGGCGACCAACAAGATCCTCGCAGAAGTGGCCAAGAATCCGGGAATGACCAACGTCGATACCGACCTCAAGCTGAACAAGCCGGAACTGGCGGTGTCCGTGAACCGCGACAAGTCCTCCGACACCGGGGTGCAAATCGAAACCGTCGGGCGCACGCTGGAAACCATGCTCGGCGGACGACAGGTCACGCGCTTCAAACAGGATGGCGAGCAATACGACGTGATCGTGCAGGTGGCGAACACCGACCGGGCAAATCCGTCGGATATCCGCGACATCTTCGTGCGCGCCAGGGACGGCAGCATGATTCCGCTGGCCAATCTGATCACGGTTGACGAAACGGTCAGCCCGCGCGAGCTCAATCACTTCGGCCAGCGGCGCGCAGTAACCATCACCGCCAACCTGGCGCCGGGCTATACCATGGGCGAGGCGCTGACGTTCATGGAGCAGACGGCGAACAAGGTACTGACGGCGGGCTATGCCATCGATTATTCCGGGCAGTCGCGCGAGTTCCGCACGTCCAGTTCATCGCTGGCCATCACCTTCGTGCTGGCGCTGGCCTTCATCTATCTGGTGCTGGCCGCGCAGTTCGAGAGCTTCCGCGATCCCTTCATCATCATGCTCACCGTTCCGCTGTCGATGGCGGGCGCGCTGCTGGCGCTGCTGCTGACCGGCGGGACGCTCAATGTGTATAGTCAGATCGGGCTGGTAACGCTGGTCGGACTGATCACCAAACACGGCATCCTGATCGTTGAATTCGCCAACCAGTTGCGAGAAAAGGGGATGGCAGCCAAGCTGGCCGTGATCGAGGCCGCCGAGTTGCGGCTGCGCCCGATCCTGATGACCACGGGCGCCATGGTTCTCGGGGCTATTCCGCTGGCGCTGGCGCGTGGCGCCGGCGCGGAGAGCCGCCAGCAGATCGGCTGGGTGATCGTCGGGGGGCTGCTGCTCGGCACTTTCTTTACCCTGTTCGTCGTCCCGACGGTGTACAGCCTGATGGTCAGACGGAAGGTTTCTTCCCTGGAATGAGCGGTTTCACGGGGGGCTGGCTTTTCTGTTTTACGAGGGGTATATTGGGGTCGTGCCGTGATCAGCGGCAAGTCCGGCACGAAGTGGCAGCACCGCCGTGTTAGCTGGAGAGTTGATGGGAAATCATTGCAGGCTAATACCAGAGATGATTGAGTAGCACCCAGACGGCGTTAAGCCGAATACTCCGGCCAGGTGTGCCGGGGACGCAGTCCCGGAAGCCCATGCATCAACAGCATGGGCTTTTTTCATGCGTGTCGGGTAGGTGATGCTGCCACAAGCACGCTGGCCACGCGTTGCCCGATCCGGTCGCACAGATCGGCAGACAGACAGTCGAATGTCTCCGGTCTCAGCGTGTTGCTCATCCAGGTGATCTGGCGTTTGGCGAGCTGACGCGTGGCGTAGATGCCACGGTCACGCATCTCGTGGCGCGGGGCCATGCCGTCCTGCACTTCCCACACTTGCCGGTAGCCGACACAGCGCATGGATGGCAGGTCCAGCGATAGCCTGTACTTGTTGCGCAGGTTTGATACTTCCTCCTCCAGCCCGGCCTCCAGCATGGCGTCGAAGCGATCGGCGATGCGGCTGTGCAGTGCGCTGCGGTCGGACGGGAGCAGGCCGAGCGACAGGAAGTCGTAAGGCGGCTTCTGCTCCTGTCCTTCGCCAATCAATTCGGACATCGGCCGGCCTGAGCGGCGAAACACCTCCAGCGCGCGCTGGACGCGTTGGGCGTCGGTGGCGTGAAGACGCGCCGCGGTGACCGGGTCGACCTTGGACAGTTCGGCATGAACTGCCGGCCAGCCATGTGCGGCGGCCAGCGCGTCGATCTCGGCGCGGATCTCCGGATCGGCCTGCGGCAATTCGGCCAATCCTTCAAGCAACGCCTTGAAGTAGAGCATGGTGCCGCCGACGAGCAGAGGAATCCTGCCGTGGGAAACACTATCCGCCATCGCCGCCAGCACGTCGTGGCGGAAACGCGCCGCCGAATAGGCATCTTCCGGGCTGATCAGGTCGATCAGCCGGTGTGGGAAGCGTTCCAGCGTTGTCGCGTCCGGCTTGGCGGTGCCAATGTCCATGTCACGGAAAACCTGTGCCGAATCGACGCTGATCAATTCAACCGGAAAACGCTCGGCGAGCCACAAGGCGACGGCAGACTTGCCCGATGCCGTCGGGCCCATGAGCAGGATCGCGGGAGGGAGTCGGTTCATCGGCCGCGCAGGAAAAACGTGTCGAGTTCTTGCATCGTCAGTTGCGTCCAGGTCGGCCGGCCGTGGTTGCACTGGTCGGCACGCTCGGTCTCCTCCATCTGGCGTAGCAGAGCATTCATCTCCGGTACCGAAAGTTCCCGGCGGGCGCGCACGGCACCGTGGCAGGCCATCGTGGCCAGCAGTTCGTTGCGGTGCGCGGTCATCAGCTGGCTGACTCCGTGTTCGCGCAGTTCGGCAAGCAGGCTGCGTACCAGAGTTGTCGGGTCAGCGGCCTGCAACAAGGCGGGTACACCGCGCACAGCCAGTTGTTTTGGGCCCATCGGGGCGATATCAAACCCGAGATCACGAAGCGCGTCGCGGAACTCCTCCGCCGCAGCGACATCCAGTGCGTCGGCTGAAAAAACGGCGGGAATGAGCAGCGCCTGGGTCGCTAGCTTCTGCAAGTCGAGAGTGTTCTTGAGCTTTTCGTAAAGAATGCGTTCGTGCGCCGCGTGCATGTCCACAAGCACCAGCCCGCGCGTGTTCTGGGCCAGTATGTAGATGCCGTGCAACTGCCCCAGGGCGTATCCGAGGGGCGGGGTGTCGCCGGAGTTCAAGGCTGTTGTGGCGTCCAATCCTGTGGCCGAGTCGGGCGCCGACGGCAAGGGTGACGATTTGCTCGCCGACTGGCTGAAGGCGTAATAGGCGGACGTGGCCGGTTCGCCGACGCGAAGCGACTGCTGGCGGGGTGTCCATGGGCTGAAGCCCGTTTGCTCTGGAATCTTACCGGAAAGGAAGGTCGCCGAGACCGGACGCGGGCTGGTGGAGGCGAAAGGCTGGGAGGTCGCCGGCGATGAACTCGCCAATGGGCTGGACAATGCTTTCTGCACGGCGTGAAAGACGAACTGGTGCACGGCGCGACTGTCGCGGAAGCGCACCTCGGTTTTCGCCGGGTGGACGTTGACGTCGACCAGCGACGGGTCGATTTCGATAAACAGGCAGTAAGCCGGATAGCGGCTGCCGTGCAACATGTCCTGGTAGGCCTCGCGTAGGGCGTGGCTGAGCAGCTTGTCGCGCACGAAGCGGCCATTGACATAGCAGTACTGCGCGTCGCTGCGCGGCCGCGAGTGGGCGGGCGTGGCGCAGCGGCCGAAGACGCGCAGCACGCCCGGGCCGGTGTCGACGGCACGCGATTCCGCGAGGAAGTCTTCGCCGAGGATGGCGCCGGCGCGCCCGTCTGCATCGCTTTTTGCCAGATGCAGGCTGACGCGCCCGTTGTGCGAGAGGGTGAAGGCTACAGCCGGGTGGGCCAGGGCGATGCGTTTGATGGCTTCCGCGCAGTGGGCGAATTCGGTGGCCTCGGATTTGAGGAATTTGCGCCGCGCGGGAGTGTTGTAGTAGAGGTCGCGCATTTCGACGACCGTGCCGGCAAGCAGCGCCGCGGGTTCGGGGCTGGCGCGCTCCTCGGCCTGCAAGCGCCAGGCGTGAGTCGCCCCCGCCTGGCGGCTGGTGAGGGTCAGGCGGGCTACGGAGGCCACCGAGGCCAGCGCTTCGCCGCGGAAGCCGAGCGTGGCCACGCGTTCAAGGTCTTCCAGCGAAGCTATCTTCGACGTGGCGTGGCGCGTCAGGGCCAGTGCCAGTTCGTCGCGGGCAATGCCGCTGCCGTCGTCGGTGACGCGGATCAGCTTGACACCGCCTTCCTCGAGCTGGATCTGGATGGCCGAACTCCCCGCGTCGAGCGCATTTTCCAGCAGTTCCTTGAGCACCGAGGACGGGCGTTCGACGACTTCGCCGGCGGCGATCTGGCTGATCAGAAGGTCAGGGAGAAGCTGGATGGCGGGGGTCTGAGGCATGCCCCGATTATACCGGCCAGGCTGACGTTGGCGGTGTTGCCCACGCCACCTGTCTGGATACGGGATTACAGTCCGTCCGGCTTGAAACCGGTTTCTGCGTAGATGGCGTCGATGATTTCCTGCCCGACGCGGGGAGCCATTTCGCGGTGTGTCTTGATCATGGCCTTCTTGAGTTCCAGTCTTTCCTCCGGCGTTGGCGCGTACACCTTGGTCTTGCCGGTTTCGATGATTTTGGCCAACGCGTTGTCGTTTTCTTCCTTGGCAATCATGTTGGCGAAGTCGGTGGCCTCGTTCATGGCTTGCGTGACCTGGTTACGGATGCCCCGTGGCAGGTTGTCCCAGAATTTCTTGTTGGCGATGACGGCATAGCCGAGATAGCCGTGCTCGGTGATCGTGATGTGTTTCTGCACTTCATACATCTTCTGGGTGTAGAAGTTCGAGTGCGGGTTTTCCGTGCCGTCGACGAAGCCGGTGCGGAGCGCCTGATAAACATCCGAGAATGTCGTGGCTTGCGGCACGGCGCCCAGCGCGCGCATTTGCGATTCCAGGACCTTGGAGGACTGGATGCGCATCTTCAGCTTGCGGAAATCGGCTGGCGTCTTCAGCGGTCGGTTGGCCGAGAAGGATTTAAATCCGTTGTCCCAGAACGCCAAGCCTTTTATTCCCTTCGGCTCCAGCTTGTTCAGCAGGATGGCGCCGATGGTGCCCTGGGTAACCTTGTGCAGCATCGTCATGCTGTCGAAGAGATACGGTAAATCGAAAACCTCGAATTCCTTGATGCCGAGCGGACCGAGCGGACCGAGCTTGGCCAGCGATGGCGCCAGCATCTGGACGGCGCCGAGTTGCAGGGCCTCCATCTCTTCCTTGTCCTTGTAGAGCGTCGCGTTGGGATAAACCTCGACCTCGACGGCGCCCTTGGTCAACTCTGCCGCGCGCCGGGCAAAAAAAACGGCAGCTTTGCCCTTGGGGGTGTCCTCGGCAACGACGTGACTGAACTTGATGACGATCGGCGACTGAGCGGCAACAGTGGTCGACGTGCCGAGTACGCAGCACACCAGCACGCTGACCGATGCAAGCAAGGATTTCATTGAAGGAATATTCCGCCGACTACACGTTGAACGCCCGGTTCTCCGGTTGCAAATCAAGGTTATGACAAAACTGGTGGCGGATCGCAACTGCGGAAACCCGCAAGGTGAAGGTTGTATTGGACACGCTGCTTTCCGTTGGAAAGCAGCGTGCGGCCGGCAACCCGGATTGAATCGCGCCATCGCGGGAAGCGCCTATTTTAATGGGTCCCGGGAGCGGTTCGTGAACTGTTTTGCGTCGGGGAGTTTGCGGTTTTCCACAATTGCTGCAAATGGCGGCCACGCAGATAGTGTGCGACGCGCAGAGCATCCGCCGATAAAGAGAAGAACTGTCGACGCAACGGGGCATCGTGGCAGCTCAGCCGAAAACAGTTTCATTACGGCATTTTTCAAGAAACATTATTTGCAATGGAGGGTTGTCCATGTCACCAGCAGTAACTACCCTGATCGTTTTGGGATTTGTAGCATTCTTCTTCATCACCGAACTTGTGCCTTTGGCCATTACTGCGCTATCGGGAGCTATCATTCTCGGCTTGCTCGGAGTTATTCCGATCGGTAGCGTCTTTTCAGGCTTGTCGAACTCGACGGTTGTTCTCTTTGCCGCCATGTTCGTCATCGGTGCCTCGATGTTCCACACAGGGCTGGCGCAAAAGATGGGCGAGACCGTCGTCCGGATTTCCGGCAAGAGCGAAAACGGCCTGATGGCCGGTGTCATGATCGCCGCCGCCGGTCTTTCGGCGTT
>CAZCJW010000051.1:10930-15512 GCA_964499185.1 uncultured Propionivibrio sp.
TGCTCCCGAAAGAGCAGATTTCCGCCGACGGTGTCGCGGTCGACGCGGAAGCCGCTGCTGAAGCCAAGGCAGGCACCAGCAATCCAGTCAAGATGTGGATCACCGGCTTGGTGTTGGTCGCCGTCGTGATTGTCATGGCGCTTGATCTCAAGGCTGTGCCGCTGCAGGTTGCGGCCGGTATCGGCGCGATCGTGCTGGTCATCGCTGGCTGTCTGTCGGAAAAGCAGGCCTACCGCGGTATCGACTGGGTCACCATCTTCCTGTTCGCCGGCATGATGCCGATTGCCACCGCCATGGACAAGAGCGGCGCTGGCAAGTTGATTGCCGACTGGGTTGTCGGGTTGCTCGGTGGAAACCCAAGCCCGATGATGCTCACTACTGCGCTGTTCATCCTGTCTGCCGGTTTGACGCAGTTCATGTCTAACACGGCTTGTACCGCGCTGCTGGCTCCGATCGGCATCTCCATCGCCCAGAGCCTTGGCGCCAGCCCGCATGCCGTGCTGATGGCCATCGCCGTGGCGGCCTCGTGCGCGTTCTCCACCCCGGTTGGCACGCCGCCGAATACCCTGGTGCTCGGCCCGGGGAACTACAAGTTCATGGACTACGTCAAGTGCGGTACGGGATTGCTGCTCGTCTCCATGATCGTGTCGCTGATCGTCATCCCGATGGTCTGGCCGTTCTTCCCGGCCAAGTAAGAACTCCCGGATAAACACGATTCGGTGGTTTCAATAAGGTAAAACAATCGTTGTTTGCTGGAATGGAGGGGCATGCGGGACGCCCCTCCTTTTTTTCGTCTATTGAACACGGGATCGCCTGTCCAGTCCTGATGCCATGACCCGGACGACGCCTGCACGCTTATGACTTCGCGTGGTCCGGCTTGCATTGCTTTGCCAGTGAGGCATACTTCCGGTCGTTGCCAGAAATCGTCGTCCCGCGGAACTGCGGTGCGATTGTGGCTTTGCAATTAACAACCGGACGACATGGCGTTTTCTTCCATTGCGCTGAAAAGCAGGCTTTCAGGCAAATTCCCTCTGCTCAAGTGGTCGAGCTGGTATCTGTTTGCACTCAAGCTGGCGATGGGCTTGCTGCTGGTGCTACTGGTTGCCTTGTTCGCGGTTCTTTATGAAAGCGATGCCGAAGAGCGGCGTGCGACCCTGATCGCCGATGTGCTGTGGCTGGAGCAGACCTTCAATTTTCATCTCGAAGGCCACGCCGAACTCGTGCAACAGTTGTCTGCAGACCTGGTTCAGGAGACGGACAAAAAGGAATTGTTCAGGCTGCGCAGCCAGTATTTGCTGAAGAACAATTCAGATATACAGCAGGTCATCTGGTTCAACGCAGCGGGCAAGATCCAGGAGAAAGCGCCGGGCGTGATGGTGCCGCGCCTGGGAGGAGAAACGACTGACGGGGAGGCGCAAAACCTGGCGCTCGAGATGGCCAGGAGACTCGGGAAGCTGACGTATTCCGATGCCTACGCCACGCCGGCAGGATCACAGTTCGAGATGTACATGCCGGTTCTCGATGATGGCGTGTATCGCGGGGCGATCGTTGTCGTCTATGCATTCAATCCATTGCTGAAGCAACTCGTGCCGTGGTGGTTTGCCGAGAAATACCAGATTCGCATCATGGACAGCAATGGAACTACGTTGGCCAGCAAGTCGAAGGTCAGTGATGCGGGAACGACGACCAGCTACGCCATTCCCTTCGAACCGCCCGGTTACGGTATGGTGCTCCGGGTCGACGCCTATCGCGGCGGCAGCGATTTCGTCGAAATATTGCTCATTACGCTGGTCATCGGCCTTGCCTCGTCCGTGCTCTTGAGCTTGTGGGTCATGCGTGGCCACATTCGCCGCCGGATCGCCGCCGAGCAGGCGCATCGCGCGGAGTATGCCTTTCGCAAGGCCATGGAAGAGTCTTTGACCGTCGGCATGCGGGCGCGAGACAACACCGGGCGCATCACCTATGTGAATCCGGCGTTTTGCGAGATGGTGGGTTTTAGCGAGGACGAGTTGCTTGACTCTGCGGCTCCGATGCCCTACTGGGCGCCGGAGGAAATGGAGAAGACCTTCGCGATCAATGATGCCGCCATTCATGGGAAAGCCCCTCGGGAAGGTGTCGAGGTTCGCCTGATGCGCAAGGATGGCAGTCGTTTCGATGCGCTGGTTTATGAAGCGCCGTTGATTGATGCGGACGGCCAGCATACGGGTTGGATGGCTTCCTTCGTCGATGTCACGGCTCGCAAGCGCGCCGAGGATCTGGCTCACCAGCATCAGGAGAAACTGCAAGCCACGTCGCGACTGGTAACCATGGGCGAAATGGCGTCAAGCCTGGCCCACGAGCTCAACCAGCCGCTGGCCGCCATCACCAGCTACACCGCGGGTTGCCTGAACAAGCTGGAGTCCGGCGTCTTTACCACGTCAGAGCTGAAGGAGGCGCTTGGCAAACTCGCTGTTCAGGCACAACGTGCCGGCCGAATCATCCGTCGGGTTCACGATTTCGTGCGCAAGAGCGAACCCAAGCTCGCTCCGTGCAACCTCGTCGAGATTATCGACGACAGCCTTGGCCTGATCGAAGCTTCGGCCAAATTGGCCAATATCCGCGTCACGCGCGAGATTGAAGTGTTTCCCAGAGAATTGATGGGGGACCGGGTCATGCTCGAGCAGGTGCTGCTGAATCTGTTGCGTAACGCTGTTGAAGCCATGAGCGGCAGTGGCATAGCGCAGGATCGGCGGGTGCTGACTGTCCGATTGGCCCAGCCCGACGAACAGCAGATCCAGATCCACGTCGTGGATCGTGGCCTTGGCATCGCTCAAGAGATTCGGGAAAACCTGTTTACGCCGTTCTTCACCACGAAAGCCAGCGGCATGGGGATGGGGCTCAATATCTGCCGCTCGATCATCGAATTCCATCGCGGCCGCCTCTGGTTTGAAGAAAATCCGGAAGGTGGTACTGTTTTCATTATTTCGCTTCCGGTAATTAGACCATGACCCAGTATGTGCATATCGTTGATGATGATGAAGCCATTCGCGACTCTTTGAGCTGGCTGTTGCAGTCGCGAAATATTGCCTGTCGCACTTATGCTTCCGCCGAGTCGTTTCTCGAAGCGTGGGATGCTTCGTTTGCTGGATGCATCCTGTTGGATATCCGCATGGGGGAGATGAGCGGCAACGAGTTGTTCGATCGCCTGGTCGAGCGCGGATGCAAGCTGCCCGTAATCTTCCTGACCGGTCACGGTGATGTGCCGCTGGCGGTGTCGACCCTGAAAAACGGGGCTTTCGATTTTGTCGAAAAGCCGTGCAACGACAACCAGCTTGTCGATCGTGTGCTTGAAGCCTTGAAGCTTGACGAGGTACGGCGGCAGGCCGCGGCCTCCGCGGACTCGGTTAACAAGCGCCTGGGGACGCTCACCCCGCGCGAACGTCAGGTCATGGACCGGATTCTTGCGGGCAAGCTGAACAAGGTCATCGCCGACGACTTGAAAGTGTGCATGCGTACCGTTGAGGTTCACCGCGCCAGCCTGTTCGAAAAGATGGGCGTCAAGACCGCCGTCGAGTTGGCCAAAATCATTGCCGAGACTTCGGGAAAACCCGCCGCCTGAGCGCTCCGTTCCGTTTCATCCCTTGTTGAAACATCTCTGGGTGGCGACGTCGCGTCGCGGGGATCCTGCCGATCGGGGATAAAAAAATCCCGCGCCGGTGTGGCACGGGATTGAAAGTCCCATCGTTGCGATGGGTCAGGGAGGGTCAAACATTGTCAGCGGGGGACGCTGAAGCAATGGTTGAAGTCTACGTTTTAGCTACCCCCGTGTCTGTTGCGCTTGTTAGGCGCTTGTGTGACGGTCTGTAATCTCAGCGCGGCAGTGATTCGACCTCTTTGGTCCAGCGTTCCAGCAAACGGCGACGTTCGGCAGACTTGCCGTACTTCTCGAAGTCATACTTGATCAGGCGCACATCGTCGAGCAGCGGGACACGCGGGTCCGGCTTGAATGTCTTGTTGGCCGGTACCTGCAAGCTGTTGGCCTTGCCGCCAATGGCCTGGCCCTGCGGGCTCATCAGCCAGTCGTAATAGCGCTTGGCCGCCTCCCTGTTACGTTGCCCCTTGACCATGGCGATGCCGCCCACCTCGTAGGAAGTACCTTCGCACGGTGCAATGGTCTTGATCGGGTATTTGTTGAAGCGCCAGGCTTCGAAGTTGAACATGAAACTGATACCCACCGTGACTTCGCCCTTGGCAACATTGGGTGCCTGCGCCTGTCCGCTGCGGGTGTAGTTGCTGACGTTTTTGTGCAGCTTTTTCATGTAGTCGAACGCCTGCTCCTCGCCCATGAGCTGAACCAGCCCGGCCAGGATCGTGTAGGCCGTTCCGCTCGATGCCGGATGGGAAATTTCGATCTCACCCTTGTATTCAGGCTTGATCACGTCAGACCAGCACTTCGGTTCGGGGAGTTTTTTCTTCTTCAGCAATTCGGTGTTCATCCCGAATCCGATAGCCGATGTATAGAAACCTCCAACCATGAATTGCGAAATTCCGTACTGGCGAACGCTCCACTGGTGCAGATCATTCAGGTAGTCGGGTTTGTAGG
>CAZCJW010000052.1:0-15444 GCA_964499185.1 uncultured Propionivibrio sp.
GCTCGTCGAGGAAATGCTGCCGCAGGCCAACCAGTATCAGCGCGAGGAAGCGTCGGTTTCCAACCTGATCGTCGGGCTCAACTGTGGCGGTTCGGATGGCTACTCCGGGATCACGGCCAACCCGGCACTCGGCGGCGCATCGGATCTGCTGGTAGCGCAGGGTGCGACGACGGTTCTGTCGGAAACGCCGGAGATTTATGGCGCCGAGCACCTCCTGACACGTCGGGCGAGGACGCCGGAAATCGCGCAGAAGCTGATCGACCGCATTGCCTGGTGGAAGGACTACTGTGCGCGGACTGGCGGTGAACTCGACAACAATCCGTCGGTCGGCAACAAGGCGGGTGGATTGACCACCATCCTCGAGAAATCGCTCGGCGCGGTGGCCAAGGGCGGCACCAGTACGCTGAACGGTGTTTACCTTTTTGCTGAGCCGATCGACGCCAAGGGCTTCGTCTACATGGATACTCCGGGTTACGACCCGGTCTCGGCAACGGGCCAGGCAGCGGGCGGCGCGCAGATCATCTGTTTCACCACCGGGCGCGGTTCGGCGTTTGGCTGCGCCGGGGTGCCGACGATCAAGCTGGCGACCAACAGCGCGTTGTTCGAGCGCATGCGCGACGACATGGACGTTAATTGCGGCGACCTGATCAACGGTGTCCCGATGCCGGAAATCAGCCAGCGCATCCTTGATGCCATCATCCGCCATGCCTCCGGCGAGAAGGTGCGCAGCGAGATACTGGGCTACGGGAACGATGAATTCCTGCCGTGGCAGGTCGGTGCGGTGATGTGACGTTTTCCCTCAGAACGATTCGAACCTGACGCCGCCTCGCCGTTCGCCCTTGAAGGGGCGGCCGAAAAACAGCAAGCCCTTCCCCTTGAGGAGGGTGCTCTCGTTCTTGACCAGCAGTTCGGTGCCGTCGTCGGAAACGATGGTGGTGCCGTTGGTGCTCTGGTCGGTAAGCGCTATTCCGTTGGGTGTTCTTTCAATCCGGCAATGATTGCGGGATACGTGGACATCGGACAGGACCAGGTCGCTCAGCGGGTCGCGGCCGACTGTGGCCATCGGGTTGGTTTCCGAGACTTCCAGTGTTTTCAGCCCGAAATGCAGATGCAGGAACGGGCTGATTGGCAACGAGTGCATCGAGGTTGGCCAGAATGACTCTCCACCGTAGGCGCCCGAAGGGATTTCGCGGCGCCAGTCGACGGTAAATGCGGCGAGGCCGGAGATCGTTTCCCCGAAAGGTCGAGCAAGTTTGCAAAGATCCTGGTTCAGGCCATCGAGCATGGCCTGAGAGATCAGGATGCCATCGTTGATTCGCGCCAACTGCGCCGCCAGTTCACGAGCGTCGTCCGCGCTATCCTTCGCGCGCTGCCTGACAACGCCTTGGTGGATGCCAACGCACAGGGCCAGTTTCTGCCGAGAAACCTGGGGCAGGACAGCGCAGCGGTGCTGCATTTCGCAGGCGCCTAAAAGTGCTGCATCCGCCGAGTCGAAAGTGACGAGCATGCCGTTGTTGAAGCGCAGGCTGATTTGCCCGCGGTAAGCGGCCGATACGCGTTCAAGGCGATTCAGGCGGCGTTCGATTGGGTGACCGGCCTGGGCGTCGTCGAACTCTTCCGCGTCGGTATCGGTTCGCTTGACCTTGGCGTGGAGGAAGAATTTGCTGCGTGATTTAAGCATGGCAACGGGAAGCAGAGTGTGTTCTTTTGATTACCTGTTCAGTTTCAATGGTAGCAGCATTGACGTGGTTTGCACGTGACATTTCACACGCCCGCGAAAAGCCTGCCCTGCCACGTTTTCCGCGCCTGCAGGCACGCGTCGAGCATTGCCGGAAAGCGTGACAGGCGGATCCCCCAGTCCGGTGAAACCCGCTGTTCCGGAGGTACTTCGCTGCCCAGGCGCTGGATCTTGACGTGAGGTGGCAGGTGTTCGAGAACGTCGACGACTGCATTCAGGTAGGCGTCGGGGGTCATGAGCGGAATGCTGCCCGGGTCGGCCCTGTATTGGTTAGCCAGACGCGTGCCGCGAATGACCTGCAGTTGATGGAACTTGAGCGCGTCGATGGGCAGGCCGGCAAGCGCCTTCGCGCCTTCGATCAGGCTCTCGGGGGTTTCGCGGGGCAGGCCAAGCAATAAGTGTCCGGTGATGAACAGCGTTCTTTGGGCGGCGCGCCTGATCGAATCCACGGTGCAGGCAAAATCATGGCCGCGCAGGCATTCGCGCAGAACTTCGTCGTTACACGATTCGATGCCAATTTCCAGTTCCACCGGAACGCGCCGGGACAATTCCGCAAGGTAATCCAGGATTTCGTCAGGCAGGCAGTCGGGGCGCGTGCCGATGACCAGGCCGGAAATGTCCGGGTGGGCCAGCGCTGTATCGTAAAGTGTCCTGAGTCGATCCAGATCGCCATACGTATTGGAGTAGCTCTGGAAATAGGCCAGAAAACCTGTTGTGTTTGGATAACGGCGCCGCATGAAGGCCAGTCCGGTCTCAATCTGGTCGACAATGTTGCGCTGTTCGCGCAGATAGCTCGGCGTGAAGCCTTCGTTGTTGCAGAAGGAGCAGCCGCCAACGCCGAGCAGGCCGTCGCGGTTAGGGCAGGTGAAGCCGGCATCGATGGAGATCTTCTGCAGGCGACCGCCATGCTCGCGTTTCACCCAGTCGTTATAGGCGTTGTAGCGCCGTCCGAAGTACAACGATGGTGTAAGTTCAGTAACGTTCATGGTCGTCGCGGAGGGAAGGCGGAGTGGCAGCGAAGGCGGATTATCTCGCACTTCGCCGCGCTCTGACGGCGGGACTTGTCAGGAGGTCTCCCGGTACATGAAGTCGCGGGTCAGAGGTAGTTTGTCAATCTGCGGTTTGTCGGCCTTGGCCGCCAGAATCTGGTAGACCGACGTCCAGGCGTGGTCGAACGAATAGGCGCAGCCGGCGAGATACATTCGCCAGATGCGATAGCGTGTTTCGCCGATCATGGCGCGAACTTGATCGGCCGCGGACTCGTAGCGTCGCGCCCAGTGCCCGAGCGTCAGGGCGTAGTGGCGGCGGAGGTTTTCCACGTCTGCGATTTCGAGACCGGCGGCGCTCATTTCCCTTATGGCCAGGCTGACGTGCGGCAACTCGCCGTGCGGGAATACGTAGCGGTGGATGAAGCTGCCCCCGCCCCAGGCGACTTCACCGGAATCCGGGTCGGTCGAGGTGATGCCGTGGTTAAGCACGATGCCATCTTCGGAGAGCAGATCACGCAGTTTGGCGAAGTAGCCGCGCAGGTTTTTCAGGCCGACGTGCTCGAACATGCCGATGCTGGTGATGCGGTCAAATTGGCCGTCCATGTCGCGGTAGTCGGCCAGCAGTACCTGGCAACGATGGCCCAGTCCGGCGGCGGCAATGCGTTCCCGGGCGAGTTGATACTGGTGCCGGGAAAGGGTGATTCCGGTACAGCGGGCACCGAACTTCCGGGCAGCAAGCATGATCAGTGCTCCCCAGCCGCAGCCGATGTCGAGCAGGTGTTGATTCGGTTGCAGGCGGATTTTGCGCAGGACGTACTCCAGCTTCTGAAGCTGCGCTCTTTCCAAGCCGTCCGCCCGGTCCTTGAAGTAGGCGCACGAATAGACCATGTTCTCGTCCAGCCAGAGCCGGTAGAAATCGTTGGAAACGTCGTAGTGGTGTGCGATGGCCTCGGCATCCATCTCGCGCGTGTGGTGCACGCTGCGCACGATGCGTCCAAAACGGCCGACCGGCTGGACGGCGTGGCGCGCCAGTTGCGCGGCCACGGCAAAGACATGATCGAGGTCGCCCTCGACGTCGAGCAGTCCTTGGACGTAGGCCGATCCAAGCGCATCCAGGCTGGGGCGGGCAAGGTGGCGCAATCCTGCCGGCGAGGTGACGTGGATAACCACGTGCACGCGTTCTCCCAGATCAAAGTGTTGCCCGTTCCAGAGGGCGACGCGTACCGGGATGTCGTGGGCGCGCAGACGGTCGGCGAGTTTCTCAAAACGTAGCTGCCAGAACATCGGGAGGGGGCTCCGGGAAGGATGGTCTCCTGCTCACGATAGTCAACGGCCTGGCCGATCGCCAGCAGGTCGTCCGGTGCCGGATGGCTCCTGGTTGAATTCTTATATTCTATTTTGAGATTAATAAATAAATAAATAGACTTTGTGGTTCTATTTGGCGCCGTTATAGTTTGCGCGTCGCCT
This sequence comes from uncultured Propionivibrio sp., assembly GCA_964499185.1. Lineage (GTDB taxonomy): Bacteria > Pseudomonadota > Gammaproteobacteria > Burkholderiales > Rhodocyclaceae > Propionivibrio. Next base: position 4,195 of record CAZCJW010000052.1, read on the forward strand.
TACTTGACCTGGTGCCCAAAGGAGAGAAAATGTCTGGATTGATTCGCAAACTGTTGTCAGGCCTGGTTGTTGCCGGATTTGTGGCCGGGATTTCACCGGCTCATGCCCAAGGCAGCCTGCTCAATGTGTCCTACGATGTCGCCCGCGATTTCTACAAGGACTACAACCCGCTGTTCCAGAAATACTGGAAAGAAAAATCCGGTGAGTCGATCGAACTCAAGCAGTCGCACGCCGGTTCGAGCAAACAGGTGCGTGCCGTGGCCGATGGGCTGGAAGCCGATGTGGTGACCATGAACCAAGCCTCCGACGTCGATTTTCTCGCCGACAAGGGCCTGGTGGTCAAGGATTACGCCAAGAAATTCCCGACCAACGCTTCGCCCTACACGTCGACGATGGTATTCATCGTGCGCAAGGGCAACCCGAAAGGCTTCCAGGACTGGTCCGATCTGGTCAAGCCCGGCGTGCAGGTGATATTGCCGCACCCGAAGAACACCGGCAACGGACGCTATTCCTACCTGGCCGCGTGGGGCTATGCGCTCAAGCAGCCTGGCGGCAGCGACAAGTCGGCGCAGGAATTTGTCGGCAAGCTGCTGAAGAATGCGCCTCTCTTCGCTTCGGGCGGGCGGGACGCGACGACGACCTTCATGCAGCGCAAGATCGGTGATGTGCTGGTGTCGTTCGAGAGCGAGGCCGAGTTGATCGCCAGGGAATTCGGCAAGGGCGAGTTCGACGTCGTGCATCCGTCGTTGTCGATCCTTACTGAATTTCCGGTGGCCATTGTCGAGAAAGTGGTGGATAAGAAGGGAACGCGCAAGCAGGCACAGGCCTATCTCGAGTATTTGTGGTCGAAGGAGGGCCAGGAGAATGCAGCCCGTAACTACCTGCGTCCGCGCGATGCGGAATTGCTCAAGAAATACGCCGCGCAGTTCCCAACGATCAAGACCTTCACCGTGGATGATGTGTTCGGTGGCTGGAACAAGGCGTTCCCGACGCACTTCAAGGACGGCGGCACGTTCGACCAGATTTATCAGAGCAAGTAATTATTCAACTACGGAGAACACGGAGGGCACGGAGAGAATCATTCGAAAATTGTGCGGATCATCCAGCGTGCTTTCCGGATGACGCCACGAACAATCGAATCTCCCTAGTTTCTCTCCGTACCCTCCGTGGTTAAAAAAGAACAATCCCTTGCCATGAAACGAGTACTTCCAGGCTTCGGCCTCTCCTTGGGCTTCACGCTGGTCTATCTTTCGTTGCTGATCCTGCTGCCGCTGTCCGGGCTGATTTTCAAGGCCAGTTCGCTGACCCTGGAACAGTTCTGGGCCGTGGCTACCGGGGAGCGGGCGATGGCCGCCTACCGGGTAACCTTCGGGGCGTCGCTGCTGGCGGCCACGATCAATGCCTTTTTCGGCCTGATCGTGGCATGGATACTGGTGCGTTACCCGTTCCCCGGAAAACGCCTGGTTGACTCGCTGGTCGACTTGCCTTTTGCCCTGCCAACGGCCGTGGCCGGGATCACGCTGGCGACGCTCTACGCCGGCAACGGGTGGGTCGGCCGTCATCTGGAGCCACTCGGGCTGAAAGTGGCCTTCACCCCGCTAGGCATTGTCGTGGCACTGACCTTCATCAGCCTGCCCTTTGTTGTGCGCACCTTGCAGCCGGTGATCGAGGATATCGAGCCGGAGATCGAGGAAGCCGCCGCCACACTCGGCGCTTCACGCCTCCAGACGTTTGTCCGGGTGCTGCTGCCCGGAATCTTCCCGGCGCTGCTGACTGGTTTTACGCTGGCTTTTTCCCGTGCTGTCGGTGAGTACGGATCGGTCATCTTCATCGCCGGCAACATGCCGCTGATCTCGGAAATCACGCCGCTGCTGATCATATCCAAGCTCGAGCAGTATGACGTGGTGGGTGCGACGGCCCTGGCCTGCGTCATGCTGGCGATGTCCTTCGTCTTGCTGCTGGCGGTCAACGGCTTGCAGTGGTGGGCGGCCAACCGTCATCACGGCAGGGAAAGGGTCAGCCTATGAGCGGGACAATCGTGCGAAAGGCCGCGGCGGAACCGCGTTGGCTGCGCCTGACGTTGACCAGCATCGGGCTGGGGTTTTTGTTCTTCTTTCTGGCATTGCCCCTGGTGGCGGTGTTTTCGGAAGCCTTCGCCGGCGGCTGGAGCGCCTATCGGGAGGCGTTGAGCCATCCGGAAGCGCTGTCGGCCATCGGCCTGACGGTGTTCATTGCGGTTGTTGTCTTGCCGTTCAACGTAGCGTTCGGGGTGGCTGCGGCGTGGGCAATTGCCAAATTCGATTTTCGCGGCAAGAGCCTGCTCATCACGCTGATCGATCTGCCCTTTGCCGTGTCGCCGGTGGTCGTCGGGCTGGTCTTCCTGCTCATCTTCGGCGCGCAGGGCGTGTTCGGACCCTGGCTGGCCGAACACGACATCAAGATCGTTTTTGCCCTGCCGGGCATGATCATCGTGACGTTGTTCATCACCTTTCCGTTCGTCGCCCGCGAGTTGATCCCCCTGATGCAAACGCAGGGCAAGGACGAAGAGGAAGCGGCCGTGTCGCTGGGCGCTTCGGGCTGGCAGATGTTCTTCCGGGTAACCCTGCCGAATATCAAGTGGGGCTTGCTGTACGGGGTGATCCTGGCCAACGCCCGGGCGATGGGGGAGTTTGGCGCGGTGTCGGTGGTTTCGGGGCACATTCGCGGGGAGACCAATACCCTGCCCCTCTATGTCGAGATTATTTATAACGAATACAACGCCATCGGCGCCTTTGCCGCCGCATCCGTGCTGGCGCTGCTGGCGCTGGTAACGCTGGTGGCCAAGACGGTCGTCGAGTGGAAGATGCGCCAGGAAACCGAGATGCTGGATGCGGCGTTGCCGCCTGAAAAAACGGAATGAAACCATGAGCATAGAAATTAACGGCGTTGGCAAGCGCTTCGGCAACTTCGTCGCGCTGGACAATATCAACCTGCATATCCCGACCGGCGAGCTGGTGGCCCTGCTGGGGCCGTCCGGTTGCGGCAAGACGACGTTGCTGCGCATCATCGCCGGTATGGAAACGGCAGATGCCGGGCACGTCAGCTTCGCCGGCGAGGAGGCCACGCACCTGCACGCACGCGACCGCAAGGTCGGTTTCGTCTTCCAGCACTACGCGCTGTTCCGTCACATGTCGGTCTTCGAAAACGTGGCCTTCGGCTTGCGTGTGAAACCGAAGCACGAGCGGCCGCCGGAAGCGGAGATCCGCCGCCGGGTGCTCGATCTGCTGAAACTGGTGCAACTTGACTGGCTGGCCGACCGCTATCCGTCGCAGCTCTCCGGCGGACAGCGCCAGCGCATCGCACTCGCGCGCGCACTGGCCGTCGAGCCGAAAGTGCTGCTGCTCGACGAACCGTTCGGAGCGCTCGATACCAAGGTGCGCAAGGAGTTGCGCCGATGGTTGCGGCGTCTGCACGACGAGATGCACATCTCCAGTGTCTTCGTTACCCACGACCAGGAGGAGGCGCTGGAGGTGGCCGACCGCGTGGTGGTGATGAACCACGGACGCATCGAGCAGATCGGCACGCCGGACGAGGTGTATTCAAGTCCCGCGTCGCCCTTCGTCTATCAGTTCCTCGGCAACGTCAATGTCTTTCACAGCCGCCTGCACGGCGCCTGGGCCGAAGTCGGTCGGGATCCGTCGGAAGATCCGGCGCATGACCCTGATCAAGCCATGGCCTTTGTCCGGCCGCACGACATCGACATCGAACATGCGCCGATCGCCGGAAGCATTGAGGCGACTGTCCAGGACGTGCACGCGATCGGCCCGCTGGTAAGGGTCGAACTGGCGCATGCCTCGGAACTGGTCGAGGTGGAATTGACCCGCGAACGAGCGAACATGTTGCGCCTGTTACGGGGACAGGCTGTTTGGCTGAAACCGCGCCAGGTCAAGGTGTTCAACGTGGCGGGCACGCCGCTGGAAGAGGGCGGCTCGGGGATTTGATCTCATCCACGGCGAACACGGCGGGCAGGGCGAGAAGCGAGGGAAAGTCCTGAGCGCGTCGTTCTCGCTTGTACGCGCTTGGTTTTCGCCGTGATCGCCGTGCCCCGTTGTCCATCCAGCCGAGCGTCATCATTCCCTGTCCTTCGATCCTCCTGGCCAGTGCCTGCACGATGGAGCCGTCAAGAATCTCCCGGACCTTGGCGGGCGAGGAGAACACGTAAGGGAGCCCGAATGCGCCGACTTCCGGAAACACCGTGGGTGTCGATGCTGATGTCGAGAGCGCAAGTCCGCAGGGCGGATAGCATCTCCAGGTTGTCGCCTCGTTGCGTCGAGGGGTGAAACAGCGTATCCCCTACAGGCGGAAGCGGGAAACGCTCGATTTCAGCGAGCGTGAAAGCTCGACGAGATGATGCGCGGTGCTCGATACGGAGTCGACGGCGGTCGAGTTCTTCTCTGACATCTGGGCGATCGATTCGACGTTGCGCGCCAGGTCGACCGAACTGGACTTTTGCTCGCGCAGCGCGTCGGAGATGTTCTCTATGGCATGGTGCACCGTCGCTGCCGAGTTGCGGATATCGGCCATCGACGCGCTGGCGAGATTGGCCACCTGGACGACTTCGGCGACGACTTCCTGGCTTCCCTGCATGCTGCTTGCCGCTGCCGCAGCGCCTGCCTGGATGTCGGCGATCACGGCGCTGATCTCACGGATCGATGCGGTCGTGCGCTCGGCGAGCTTGCGCACCTCGTCGGCCACGACGGCGAAGCCGCGGCCCTGCTCGCCGGCGCGTGCCGCCTCGATGGCGGCGTTGAGCGCCAGGAGATTGGTCTGGTCGGCGACGTCGCGGATTACCACGGTGATATTGCCGATGCGTTGAACCTGATCGGCGAGGTGTTGCATCTGCCGTGCCGTGTGCTCGACCTTGTCGGCGACTTCACCGATCCGCGCCGAGGCAGCATCGACGTTTGCGCCGCTCTCGACGGCCTTCTCGCCCGCTTTGGCGGCGCGCTGGCTCGCTTCTTCCGCACTGCTGCCGATATGGTCGATGCTTACCGTCATCTCCTCGATGGCGGCGGCGGCCGAGGTGGTGGCGCTGCTCTGGTTTTCGGTGCTGCTGGCCACCTGCTCGGCCGAAGAGGACAACTGGTTTGCAGATGCGGCCAAGGTCTCGGCATTGGCGATGACCTCGCTGATGATCCGGGCCAATTCCCCCCGCATTTTTTCGAGCGATTGCAACAGGCTGCCGATCTCGTCGTTGGCCGGATGCGACAACTCGCTCGAGGCGCCGAGGTCGCCACCGGCAATGCGTCCGGCAGCGGTGTTGGCCTGCGCGATGCGCAGCGTCATGCTGCGCAGGGTTGTAAAGCCAACCACCGCCAATGCCCCGAGCGCCGCGAGCAGGACGGCTGTCGAGATCATGAGCGAGGCACTCTTGGCCTCGTTTGCCGTGTCCGCCGCCTTCTTGCCGAGGTTTTCGTTGTGCTTGATATGGTCGAGGAATGTCTGCGTCAGCTTGTCGCTGGTGGGCCTGGTCTTTTCCATCGCCCTCAACGCGCTTTCGCTTTCAAAGTTGCGCGACTCCGCGATGATGGGCTCGATGGCTCCTTTGAATTCCGCAAATATCGCCTTTTCGACCTCTAGGAACCGTCGGTCCTCGTCGTCGGAGAGCTGAGCTTCGTAGTTCTTCAGCTCCTTGTCGATCTGGGCTATTTCCGCTTCCAGTTGCTTCTCGATTTCCTGCTTTACCTTGGCATCGAGCGTGACGATGTGATACATGATGCGCGTGCGGGCCTGCAGGTAGGCAATGATCGTCCTGTTGATCGCTTCGAGGCTTGGGACGGTTTTCTCGTTGGCGTAGTTGGCGGCCTTGAAGACCTTCCCCGTTTGCAGATAGCTCGTTCCGGCAAGCAATGCCAGGCAGGCGACGGACGTTGCGATCAAGGCGATGAGGCGCTGTGCAATAGTCATGGACGATTCTCCCTATGCCGTTTTATTGAGTGCCGACGGAACCCTCCAAATCATACATGGAGGCTGTGGAGAAAGGTATCTGGTCGCCCTGGTCAGAATGAAGGCATAAGGTTGTGCGCAATGGTGGCTTCCCACTCTTCCCCGGGAAAGCTGCGCGGGAAGAGCGGGCGGAAAGCCTTCGAGGTTTGGCGACGCTGCGAGAGAGGGTCGGAGCGTCGCCAAGCGGTCTCGTTCTACAGCGTCAACGCCGGGACATAGGCGAAGGCGAGGGTGGTGCCGAGGGCGACGGCATAGAAGGGGAAGAGTTCGCGCGAGGCCTTGAGGATGGAGACATTGGCGATCGAACTGGAGATGAACAGCGTGGTTCCGACCGGCGGCGTATAGAGCCCGATGGCCAGGGTCAGGACCATGACCAGGCCGAGCTGGGTCAGGTCGAGGCCGATGGTCTGCGCGAGCGGCACGAAGATCGGGCCGAGCAGCAGGATCGCCGCGGGCAGGTCGATGAACATCCCGGCGATGAGCATGATCCCGATCAGCGCCAGGATGATCAGCCACGGCTCCTTCAGAGTCGTCAGCGCCCATTCCGCGAACTGCTGCGGCACCTGCGCGTAGGTCATCATCCAGCCGACAACGGCGGACCCCATGATCACCAGCATCACCACCCCGGTGGCCACGCCGGCCGCGATCAGCGCCTGGAAGAAACGCTTCACCGTCATGTCCCGGTAGACGAAGATCCCGGCCAGCAGCGCATAGAACACCGCGATCACCGACACCTCGGTGGGCGTGGCGAAGCCGAAGCGCAACAGCACGATGATCATGAACGGCATCATCAGCGCCGGCAGCGCCTCGACGAACAACGCCCGGCACTTGGCCGCGTTGAACGTCGTCTGCGTCCAGGGAAAGCCGCGCACGCGCGCCGAAATGTTGCACACCGCCGTAAAGCCCGCGGTCAGCATCACGCCGGGCAGCACCCCGGCCAGGAACAGGTCGGCGATCGACACGTTGGAGACCAGTGAGTACAGGATGAACGGAATCGACGGCGGGATCAGGATGGCGATCGACGCCGCCGCCGAATTGTTCGCCGCCACGAAGCCGGCCGGATAGCCCTCCCGCTTCTGCCAGGGAATCAGCATCCCGCCGAGCGCGGTGGCATCGGCCACGGCCGACCCGGAGACCCCGCCGAAGACGCAGCTGCCGAGGACCGTCACCGACCCGAGGCCGCCGCGGAAGCGCTGCACCAGCTCGGTGGCGAAACCGATCAGCTTCTCGCCGAGCCGGCCGCTCATCATCAGGCTGCCGGCCAGGATGAAGAACGGCAGCGCCAGCATCGGGAAGGACAAGGTCTGGTTGACCATCTGCTGGGCCACCAGCATGGCCGGGAACTCCCCGGCCGAGAGAATGGCCGCGCCGGACGCGATGACCAGCACGTGCCCGACCGGCACGGCCAGAAAGAGGAGGCCGAAGAAGGCAATTATCAGGAAGGTGATCATACGACGCTCTCCTCGGCAGCACCCTGCGGCCGGGCCTCGGGGCCGAGCAGGAAGACGCGGATCGAAATGGACAGGGCGCCCACGGCGGTGAGCAGCGCCCCGCCGGCCAGGGCATAGAACGGCAGGCTGTTCGGCGTGCCGAGCATCGGGTTCGTCTCCGCCGCGGCGATGTCGGCGACGTCCAGGGCGATCAGGAACAGGTAGACATACGCCCCGCACAGCAGCAGGTTGGTGAGGACGATCAGGACCTGCCGGCCGGTTTTGGGCAGAAAGTTGTAGATCAGATCCACGGCAATGTGGTTGCCACATTGCAATGCGAGCACCACCCCGGCCATGATGAACCAGGAGTAGAGCTGCTTGGGCAACTCCTCGGCCCAGTCGATGCCGCCCACGTCGATGACGTAGCGGGCGATGACGCCGATGATGATGGCGAAGAGCAGGACGATGCCGGTCGACAGGACGACCGACTTGCAGATCAGACCGATGAGCCGGTCCACGCCATCCAGGAACTGGATGGCGGTGGAACGTTCATGGGCCGTCGTGGGGAGAGCGGCCATGATGGGGTTATCCGAGAACGGTCTTGCGCAGGTCCTTGACGAAGGCGCCGAAGGGCTTCTGCTCCCACTTGTCGAAGACCGGAGCGGTCTGCTTGCGGAAGGCGGCGAGATCGACCTCGTTGACCGTCAGCGCCGAGTTGGCGCGGAAGTCCTTCTCCAGCTTGGCGTTGGACTCGTTCGAGGTGGTGATCTGCAGCGTCGTGGCCTCGGCCATGGCTTCCATGAGGATTTCCTTGGACTTGGCATCGAGCCGGCCCCAGGCCATCTTGGACATCAGCACCGGGGTGCATTCCCATTTGTGCGCGGAGAGGCTGATGAAGGGATTGACCTCGAAGATCTTGGAGCTGGCGATGTTGGTCAGCGGGTTCTCCTGGCCGTCGACGACCTTCTGCTGCAGGGCGACGTAGAGTTCGGAGAAGGCGATCTGGGCGGTGGCCGCGCCGAGGGCCTGGAAGATGTCGATGGTGGCCGGGTCGGGTGGGGTGCGGAACTTCAGGCCCTTCAGGTCATCCGGGGTCTTGATCGAACGCTTGCTGTTGGTGATGTGGCGGATGCCGTTATCCCACCAGCCGATCGGCACCAGGCCGACGGCGTCGAACTTGGGCTTGAGCAGCTCGCCGATCTTGCCGTTGAGGACCTTGACGCCGTCGTCGCTCTTGGTGAACAGGAACGGCAGTCCCAAGGCGGCGAGTTCGGGAACGATGGAGGACACGGCCCCCTGGCTGTTGGCGGAAATGCCCAGCGTGCCGGTGCGCAGGCTGGTGAGCATGGCCGCGTCGTCGCCGAGCATGGCCGCGCCGGCCACCGTGACTTCGAGGGCACCACCGGACTTCAGCTTGACCAGTTCGGCAAACTTCTCGGCCGCGATCGAACGCGGGTTGCCCGGCGCCGCGCCGTGCCCGAAGGTGATCTTCATCGGCGCCGCGCGCAGAATCGTCGGCGCCCCCATCAGCGCCGCCGCCCCAACTACCCCCGCCCCTTGCAGAAAACTGCGGCGATTCATCTTGAAACTGTCTTTCATACTTCCCTCCATGGTTTCAAAGTACTACCTGACACAACCCGGCTGGTCAGCCGTGAAAAATCATCCCCAGTGGCACATATCCCTGTTGCGTGGCATGCGCCGACTGGACGGACGCGAGGAACAGGCACCTGCCGGCAGAATCGCAGGCCATGCCCAAACTGTCCGACGGAATATCGTTGCGATTTCCGCCGTTGTTCTTGTCGTTGTTTCGTGGATCATGGTGCAAGGCTCCTGTTCTACAGCCATGACTTGATGTTACGGGCCATGACCGTCGAGGAAATCTGGTAGCGGTCATGCAGCGTGGGCAGCGCCCCGGCGTCGAGATAAGCATCGGGCAGTCCGATCTGCCGGTAAGCGGCTGGAATGACCCCGTTGCGCAGCAGCAGAGCGGCAACCGCTTCTCCCAGGCCGCCGATCACCGAATGGTTCTCCGCCACGATCACCAGGCGCCCGGGTTTGCCGGCCTCGCGCAGGAGCGTCGCTTCATCCAGCGGTTTGATGGTTGGGCAGTGCAGCACGGACGTGCCGATCTTGTCGGCGTCGAGCAGCTTTGCCGTTTCCAGCGCGCGCATGGTCATCAGCCCGGAGGAGATGATCAGTACGTCACTTCCCTCGCGCAGCACCTTGGCCTTGCCGAGTTCGAAGGAATAATCGTATTCGTCGAGCACCAGTGGCACTTCGCCGCGCAGCAGGCGCATGTAGACGGGACCCTGGTGCGCGGCAATCTGCGGCACGGCCTGTTCGGTGTCGAGCGCGTCGCACGGATCGATCACCGTCAGGTTCGGCATGGCGCGGAAGATGGCCAGGTCGTCGGTGGCCTGGTGGCTGGGCCCGTAGCCGGTGGTCAGCCCGGGCAGGGCGCACGCGATCTTGACGTTGAGGTTTTCCTCGCCAGCCGTCTGATGGATGAAGTCGTAGGTGCGGCGTGCGGCGAACACGGCATAGGTGGTGGCGAAGGGCACGAAACCTTCCTTGGCCATGCCGGCGGCGCTCATCATCAGCAGTTGTTCGGCCATCCCCATCTGGTAGAAGCGATCCGGGTGCGCCTTGGCGAAGATGTGCAGGTCGGTGTATTTCGACAGGTCGGCGGTCAGTCCGACGATATCCGGGCGCGTGTTGGCCAGCGCGGCCAGCGCGTGTCCGAACGGGGCTGGTTTCGTGCGCTGGCCTTCTCCCGAGATCGAGGCGATCATGGCCGACGTGGTCAGCCGGGGCTTCTTGGCGATGTCCTTGTTGCTCATTTTGCATCTCCCCTGCTCAGCTGGCTGATGGCCAGCTGCCATTCGCCGGCATCGACACGGATGAAGTGGTTCTTCTCGCGCGCCTCCAGGAACGGCACACCCTTGCCCATCTGCGTGTCGCACAGGATCACGCGTGGCTGCGGGCCGGAAAAACTGCGTGCCTGGTCGAAGGCGGCGACGACGGCGCCGATGTCATTGCCATTGATGCGTTGCGTGTACCAGCCGAAGGACTGCCACTTGTCGGCCAGCGGCTCGAAATTCATGATCTGGCGCGACGGTCCATCGGCTTGCTGATTATTGACGTCGACCAGGGCGATCAGGTTGTCGAGTTGCCAGTGACTGGCGGACATGACGGCTTCCCAGGTCGACCCTTCGTCGAGTTCGCCATCCGACATCATGTTGTAGACGAACGACTTCGAAGCCTTGCGCTTCAGGCCAAGGCACATCCCGACGGCGATGCCCAGGCCGAGGCCCAGCGAGCCGCCGGAGATTTCCATGCCCGGGGTGTACATGGTCATGCCCGACATCGGCAGGCGGCTGTCGTCGCAGCCGTAGGTCTCGAGTTCCTCCATCGGCAGGATGCCGGCCTCGAGCAAGGCGGCGTAATGCGCGATGGCGAAATGCCCGTTGGAGAGCAGGAATCGGTCACGCCCCTCCCATTCGGGTTCTTCCGGTCGGTAGGTCATGGCGTGGAAATAGGCGATCGCGAGAACGTCGGCGATGCCCAGCGCCTGCGCGATGTAGCCCTGTCCCTGAATTTCCCCCATGCGCAGCGCATTGAGTCGGATACGGTAGGCTCTTTCGCTGAGTGCTGCGAGTGAATTTCTGTCGTTCATTCGTTTCCTCAAATGGTTGTTATTGAGAAATCAGTTTCAGTGTCGATTCGACGACCCGCGCGGTGGTCATCCCGAAATGGCGAAACAGTTCTGCGGCCGGAGCCGATTCGCCGAAGGTGTCGATGCCGATGACGACGCCCCGGCGCCCGACGTACTTGC